>JAHFDP010000060.1 GCA_023248955.1 Deltaproteobacteria bacterium | reverse complement strand
GACAAAGCTCCGCATACACGCGCTCGCGATAATCATGCGGGATCAGATGCAACGGCTCCTCATGCATCGGGCAGGGCATCTCCTCGTGCCGCTTCTCGGTGCCCACACCCTTCTCGAGCAGCCACGAATACGTGTAAACGGCGCCTTCCGGCACACGCGAATAGGCCTCCATGCCCTTCTTGAGGAGCCGCGCAATGGTCGATTTCGACGATCCCACCGGACCGTGCAAAAGAATCACGCGCTTTTCGGTGCCATATTGCTGCGCGGCGCTCTTAAAAACGTTGACCAACTTCATGATCGAAACGTCGAGGCCGTAAATCGCATCGCGACCCTGATTCGGTTCGTCCAAGAAAAAGTTGTAGCGAATCAGTCGCTTCTTATTGTCAATGTATTCCGTCTTCCCGTGCGACAGAATCATGTCGTAAATGCGCTGAAAGGCCGTGCGCGTGACTTTTGGATTGTCGCGGACGAGCTTTAGATACTCCTCGAACGTCCCCTCCCAGTGCTGCTCGCGGTAAGCACCTTTGTCGGTGATCTTGCCAGCGATGCGGGCGACCAACGATTCCTGCTTCTCCATGGCGTCTCCTCTGGGCGATCGAAATTCGGGTGTCGGACTACGCTACAACTGGCGCCGCGCTCCAAGACTTCCGACTTTCGATGTTACTCCGTTGTGTCCACTTTGCGAAGTTCTGAACAGATGCGGCCGAGCGCTCGGCTGCTGCCCGAACCACCAATGGTAGAGCGGCGACCATGAAAGCGGGATGGCGCGGGCTCCTGATTTGTGTCGCGGTGGCGATCACCGTTCGCGCCGCGGCGTTTCGATTTTCGCTCAACCACTACGGCGATTCGCCGATTCGCGTGGAGCTGGCCGAGCGCTGGGCCGCGCATCCGCATCTCCTCGAGGCGTGGAGCGATGTTTATCAATTCGGCCCGCTCCACATTTATGCGCTCGGCGCGGCCCTAACGATTTGGCCTGATCGCGATCTCGCCACGCGCGGATTGTCACTCGTATTCGGCGTGCTCGGCGTGGCCGCGCTCTATCTTCTCGTGCGGCGCCGCGAGGGCGATACCGCCGCCACCGTGGCCGCGACCGCATTGGCGCTGCACGGTCTGCACATCCAAGCATCCGTAAGCGCCGCCAGCGAAGCGGTCTTCCTCGCATTCCTTCTCTTCGCCATCGATCGTCTTTTCGCGGCAAGCGACGCAAAGGCGCCGGCCACCTGCGCGCTCCATGCGGCCACCGCGGGCTTGCTGCTCTCCGCAGCCGAGGCCACGCGCTACGATGGACTTCTCTATGCGCTCGTCTGCTGTCTGATGGCGGCGGCGTGGTGGCGCCGCGGAAAACTAGCGCTCGCGCCACTCTCCCTCTTTGTCGTCTGCGCGGCAGCATTTCCGCTCTATTGGATCGGCCGAGGAACGGCGGCGATGGCACTCGACGAAATCAACAAGGCGCACGCGTCGCTCGCTAGCGGCACCATCGCGAGCATCGGTCGTCCCCTTTACGCCGCGTTCTGCGTCTTCTACTGGCCAGCGCTTTTCGCGCTCTCGGTGGCACCGCTCCTCGCGATCTTCTCCTTGATTGGAATCGGCGACGCGCTCGGAAAACGCGAACGACTCGAGCTCGCGCTGCTGGCGTGGGCGCCCGCCATCTACATGACCATGCGTGGCGCGGTGCTGCAGGATTTTCGCCCGCTGGCGCGATTCACCATGGTCGCATCCGCGCTTTCACTCGCGTATGCGTGGCGTGGTTTCCAACGTCTCACACCGCGTTGGCGCCACGCCGCGATCGGCATCGCCTTCGGTTTGGCGCTCCTCGTGCCAACCACGTTGGCGATCGTCAGCTTCGATCGCAACGGCGCGGTTGCCGAGTGGGCGAGGCCGCTCTCGCCGCTGTCGACCGTGCCACCGGGAATCGCGCAGGCCGCGCAGTGGATTCGCGATCACCATGACGATCACGACGTTCTTTTGGTCGACGGCGTTTGGGACTACCTCGACATCCCGCTCGCGTTTTACGCCGGCATTCCAGAGGAGCGGCTGGTGCGGCGCGCGTGGACCAATTTCGAAATGCGCCTACGACAAAATCCGCCGACGCTGGTGGCTGCAATTTACCAAGGCGAGCTGCGAGACAAAACGCCGGGCGTGCACATCGACGAAGAGGTGGCGATAGTGCGCGGGCAGCGGTACCGCGCGGTGGCACATTTCGTTTACGCGACGATCTACCGGTTGGAAACGCGCTGACGCTTTCGCCGTACCCAGAAGCCAACGCAAAGAATGGCACCGACCGGGGCCACGGGCGCCGAAGCGCAGCCGCCGTGCTGAGCGTCTCTGTCACCAGAAGCGGTGTCACTACCTCCCTGGTTCTGCGTTCCAGAATCCGGCGTTCCAGAATCTATGGGGCCGGTCCCCGCATCCGACGCGTCCAAGGAAGAAACGATCTGTACCAACAAGGACGTTGCCGCCGCCTTATCGCCCAACGACGTGTTGTCTCCGTTGGTGGAGTTGCCTGCTGCATTCAAAGTAAATTGACCTGGTGTCGCTGGAGCAATGACGGAAAAGTCGAACGACACTTTTCCATTGGAAAACGCCTTGGCTTGAACGTGCGTGACCTCATTCAATTTTTTGAAACCAGGCCCCAATGGATTCTGAGTATCGGCACCGGGAACGAGGTGGGCGGCGGAGAGATCGGTGGCCACGTTCAAGCCACCGACGGTTCCCGCGCCTCCAGAAATTTCGACGCTGAAAAGACCGGTTGCGCCGACAGCCAATTTCGTCGGGCCTCGCAACGTCACCGTTGGTGTTTCTTCGCCCGAGTGGCAGCGGTTACAAAATGCCCCGGTTTCGTCGACCCGGCCGATTCCGGTACGCCAGGCCAGGGCGATCGACGACACTGCCATGGTCAAAAGGAACGGCAATAAAAAGCCTCGGAGCGAATGCATGATTTCTCTCCCCTCTTCTCCCAAATGCGACTTGGATTTCGCCGCACCCATGAAACATGCCCCAGAGAGAACTCTTCGGAGAAGACGTATTTTTGGGACGACATTGTTTCGTTAAACAGTACAATCAACCAGGCTCGCGGACAGACTCCGACCGCCTGGCGTTGTCAATCACAGCCCCGTAACCTCAACCGGCGTTGCGCTATTGGCGGTGGTCCCGTTGCCCAGCTGGCCGACCGAGTTGTCACCCCAGCACTTGACCGCGCCGAGCGTTGTTACGGCACAGGTATGCCCTCCACCGGCGGAGACGGCCACCACTCCCGTGGAGAGGCCGGACACGGCGACAGGAAGCGAGGCATCCGTGGTCGTTCCGTTTCCTAGCGCGCCGGCAATATTCCATCCCCAACACAGCAGGCCACCGTTCTTGATGACGCAGGTGTTGTCGAGTCCCGCTGTCGCGATCTCGGGTGGATAGTCGAAGGGCGGGGCCGCTGGCGTCGAACTGCTGGTGTTTGTCCCGTTGCCCAATTGGCCCAGCAAGTTGTCGCCCCAGCACTGGAATCCGTTGCCCGTCGTGGCGCAGGAGTGATTGCCCCCGGCGATCAGGACAAGCGAATTCGAAATACCCGGGTTGCCGAAAATGGAGGTGGGTACCGACACATCGAGTGTTGAGCCGTTGCCCAATGCTCCGGTTCCCCCCCATCCCCAGCATTTCACTTGCCCGGAAATGATCGCGCAGGAGTGTTCGTAGCCAGTGGCCACCGCAGCAGCACCGCTACTCACGATTCGCGTCGGGCTCAGCTGATCGCCGGTGTTCCCATTTCCGAGCTGGCCCTTGTCGTTGTGGCCCCAGCACCACAACGCGCCAACTGATGTGACGGTGCAGGTGTGATTGCCCAGGTGCGTCGCCAGCGCAGAACTAACCGCGCAAGAACTGCCAGATGGCGTCGGAGTGTCGACCGTCGTTCCGTTTCCAAGTTGGCCAAATTGATTGCGCCCCCAACACGCCGTGAGACCCGTCGAGGTGAGCGCGCAGGTGTGCTCCAACCCCGCAGCAATCGCCACGATATCGAACGCATCCAAGACGTCGACAGGTGTCGCGCTAGCGATTTTCGTTCCATTGCCGAGCTGACCATACTTGTTCTCGCCCCAGCATTTGACGCGACCGGCGGATGTGACAACGCAGGTGTGGGACGCGCTCGCCGCGATGACTTGACCGCTCGTCGCTGCCGCCCCTCGGGGGGTCACCGTAAAAAATTGTCCCATCGACGCACCCCCGCCAGGATCCGGATTGACGGTAGCGACAACCATCTCGCCAGGGGACGCAACGTCCTGCGCAGAAATCGCCGCAATAACTTGCGAGGGGCTAACATACGTTGTGATTCGCACAGAGCCGTTCCAGAGGACGGACGTAGCTGGCACGAAACAGGAACCGGTCACCGTGAGTGTGAACGCGCTCGAACCCGCCGGCGCCGAGGATGGGGTGAGCGAGCTATTCTTCGGAGTGCAGATCCCCGACCCACCATCTGTCGTGCCGCCGTCGTAATCGCTCCCACTGTCCGGCGTGCCACCATCTGTCGTTGCGATCGCAGCCTCGCACGTACCGAGCGTGCAAATGCGATCGCCCTTGCAGTCGGCGTCCTTTGTGCAACCCGTCTCGCCGGCGTCGTTCGGATTTCCGAGAAGCTCGGAAGTGGAACCGCAGGCTAATGCGAAGACCGCGATGAGCAGAACAGCCGATGTCTTTTGCATGTTTTTCTCCTGGACTATCTATTGGTGCGAGCGCCCAGAATTCGTCACTGGAATCGATCCGACGGCTGCATCTACGGCCGGTGCGAGCAGGCTGTTGCTATGATCCTGGTGAAAACGGGCGGCGCGCGTGCGGGCGTCGTCGAAGCGGCCGGCGCTCACGAGCGCTTGAATCCAGAGCGCGTCTCGCTCTTCGCCGAGCTGGCCGGCGGGGAACTCGCGCTGATGGCGTTCGGTCCCCGCGATGGCGGCATCGGCATTCCCACGCGCGAGCGCAGAGCGGACCGCCTCAAGGACGTTGCGCTCGGCGGCGGAGTCGGAGAGGGAGACCCGTCCGGTATCGCCAGAGAGGGGGACCCGTCCCCCTCCGCCACCCAGCGAAGCTGGGCTGGCTCCTCTCCCTGGCTCGCTCCTTCCGTCGCTCGCGTTGACTTTTTGCTTCCGGTGCTTGGACACAACCTGTTGCATCTCGGGCACGGCGGGAATGATCGACGTTGGAATGATCGACGTTGGCACGATCGGCGTTGCGACGATCAGCGGCGCGGGCGCTGACGACGAGATTTGCACGGGCGCGGAAATCGGCGTCGGCGCGGTCAAGCGCTGATAGGCGACGTGGCCAGCCACGCCGACTGCGCTGCCGACGATCAGCGAGACGATTCTCGACGGCAGGTGCGCGCGCAAAAAAGAAGGCTTCAAAGAAGGCACTGCAGCGCGCCCCGTCGAATCGGCCATCGGAGGCAACGCCAGCGTCGCTTCGACCCGCGTCCAGAGGCGCGCGCGAACCGCCGTTGGCGCACGCATCGCAGATTCCTCGTCGAGGGCGGCGCGCAATTCCTGGCTCATGAGCTCGATTTCAGGCGCCACGGATGGCCTCCTGCGTGTGCAGCGTCGACCGCAGCTTCGCTGTGATGGCGGCACGCGCGAGCCGCAGCCGCGAAAACGCCGTGTTCTGCGGAATCTCCAGCGTCTGTGCAACCTCTCGCATGGCGTGACCGTTCATGTCGTGCATCACGAAAACGGCACGCTGCTCGGGCGGGAGCAGCGCTACCGCCTCCAAGAGCCGCGAACGCTCCTGATTGGACGCCGCCAATTCGTCGGGGCGCGCTCTCGGATCGGCTTGGTTAGCAACAGGCGCCTCGGCGAAGACCTCACGCGCATGGCGCGGTCGCCTTCGAAATTCCGAAACCGTGCGCAGCAGAATGCCAAAGAGCCACGGTCGCACGGGGCGCCCGGTGTCAAAATCGCCCAGCCGCCGTCCGACCGTCACGAAGACGTCGTGGGCCAGATCTTCCGCGTCGCTGCTGGAAATCCCCAGTCGGTGGATCGATTGCCACACGTAGTCCAGCTCCTCCCGATAGAGGTCCGCGAGCGAAGGCACGGTTGTAATTGGCGCCAGCGCCGACATTTCGTCACTCGAAACGAAGAACGACGGCCGCGCCCGCCGCCACGCTTAGCGCAGGGCTGATCCAGACCTCGGTGGAACCAACGAGGAGACGTGTCCGCGAAAGCGGCGCAACGAGATCCGCATGGAGACGCGCGGCAATCGTGTCGCCAAGCGGCCATTCGAATTGCGCGCGTGCCCCCGCGGCGAACGTGCGCGTGCTGGCATCGCGGGCGTCGACCAGATTTTTCCCGCGGCTCTGCAATACCCCAGCCATGAAAATTCCACAGAGTGAAAACGCGCTGCCGTAGCAGGGCAAGAGGCTCGCCGCGAGCAAGTTGCTGGAGATGGTGCCACCGCCCACGGAGGATGCGGCAGGCAAATCGAGGCGACCCTCAACAGCCAGCGAAGTGTGACCCGACGTGGCGCGGAGTCCGAGCGTGGCTCCCGCATTGGCGCCAACCGAGGCACCCAGCGCACCGAGGCCGCCGAGCGTGGCCGAAAAAGTGATCGCTTCTCGCGTTTCGACAGAAGCGACCGGAGCCGTCGGAGGAGGTGGAGGCGTAAGCGCAGCGTGCACGGGGTCAACGGCGATGCTGATGGCCAGCGCCATCGCCGACGTTAATTCCGCGCAGTCGCTCTGCTGGGAAACAAAATCACGCTCCCCACGGACGCCGCCTACGCGATCGGCAAGACGTACGCGGGCGCGCAAATGGTCATCCACTTGCTCAACCTCGGCCATCACAACGGCGTCGGCACGATCGTCGAAGGGATCGTGCCCTAGCCGCGCGGCGACGGCGGACCGAATCGCTTCGGCATCGGGGCATCGTTCGGCACCGGCGCCGCTGGTGTAGACGAAACGGGCCACCGCAGGTTCGGCCGTCGCTGGCGCCGCACACAGCACGAGCGCAAGAAGAAGCGGCGACGAGCGTTGCACCCTCTTGTTGAATGGTGTTTTTCGGTGTTCGTCAATTGCGCTGGTTGCGTGGTGTCGACCGGTGCACGAATGGCCGCAAATAGTATATTAAGTATCTTCTATCGGTTGGCTGCGTGCTGGCGACGGAAATAGTCGATCTGCCATTTGCGCACATTGGCCTCGTGGCAAGCGAGGTCGGGACAGAAGACGTGCGTGCCGTCATTCTTCGAAACGAAAAAGAGATCATCGCACGCAAGCGGCGCGAGCGCTGCCCGAATGGCCGCCACACCTGGGCTGGCGATCGGACCAGGCGGCAAGCCCTTTACGGTGTAGGTGTTGTAGGGATGCGGCTCCACTAGATCGCCCTTGGTGATGTTGCCGTCGAACGATCCCAAGCGAAGCAGCTTGGCGTAGATGACCGTCGGATCGGTCTGGAGCTTGATGCCGCGTTGCAAGCGGTTGTGGAAGACACACGAAACACGCGGACGCTCCTCTGGTTGTGCCGTCTCTTTTTCCACGATGGACGCGAGCGTCATCACTTCACGGTCCGAGAGCGTCGATGGTGCGACCGTGCGGGCCGCAGCCAACTCCCGCTTCGCGCGCGCCACCAGCGACCCCAAAAACGTCTCCGCCGATTCGCCCTTCGTAAAACTGTACGTGTCCGGAAAAATCCAGCCTTCGAGCGAATCGCCGTCGATGTTCCACTTGCGTGCCAGATTCGGGTTTCGAACGAGTTGCGAAAATGTCAATTCGCTACAAAGTCCGCTCGCTTCGAAAATCGGCGCCATCTCATCGATGCGCAGCCCTTCCGGCAGCGTGATTCGATGCTGCACCACATCGCCCGCGACGAGCTTGTCGATAACCTGGTCGGGCGTCATCGGCAGCGCAAAGGCGTACTCGCCATGCTTGAGCAACGCGCCCGCATGACGAAAGTGGCGAACATAAAGCACGAAGAGATTCGCGTCGGAGACAACGCCGTTTTTTTTCAACAGCGCGGCGGTCGCGTGCGGACCTGAGCCTGCGGGAATTTCCACCACTGGCGCGCCGGATCCAAAAGGCGTCTCGGCAAACCGATGAAACGTGTTCAAGAAAAACGCCGCCGCACCCAATGCTCCGAGGACGATCACCGCAAACGACCAGAGAAGAAACCGCTTCACGGCAGCTCCCCCTCGGGACACCCCGATTCGAGATAGCTCTGCAAGATGAGTTGCGCGGCCAGCCGATCGACGATTTCTCGGCGCTTCTCGCGACGCAGTCCGCCCTCGATCATCGCGCGTTCCGCTTCGCGGGACGTCAACCGCTCGTCCCACAGACGCACTTCGACGCCGCGTGCAGCGAGCTTCTTCGCAAACGCGCGGCACTTGTTCGCGCGCGGTCCCTCGCTGCCATCCATGTTCAGCGGCCAGCCGACGATGGCGCGCACCGCTTCGCGTTCGCGAATGGTGGCCATCACGGCATCGATATCGCTCGCTTCGCGCGCGCGCCGAATCGTGGGAAGTCCTTGCGCCGTAAGGCCAAGCTCATCGCTCGCGGCGAGTCCGATGGTCTTGTCACCGACATCGAGAGCAACGAGGCGCACGGCTCAATCCTTCTTTTCCAGGAGCAAGGCGTAAGCACCAACGAGAAGATATTCAACATCCTCCGCGGATAACGCGGACAACATGTCGAAGTAGTCTGGATTCCACTCGCTCACCCTTGAACTCCCATGCGCGTAGGGTTAGCGGCCAGACGAACGAAAGCCGCTGCTCTGGAGTCATCATCCGCTCTTCCTGGGGCGGAGGCTCGTCACCAAGACGATACTTCACAACTCTCATACCGTTATTCTACTCGCCCACTAGCCTTGCGCGATCAACTTCTCGACCAACCGCGTGTCGTACTTCCCATTCACAAAAGGTTCGCTGGCCAGAACCCGCTGTTGAAACGGAATATTCGTCTTGATTCCCTCGACGATAAATTCGTGCAGCGCGCGCCGCATGCGGACGATTGCGCTGGCCCGATCGTCGGCGTGAACAATCAACTTCGCGATCATCGAATCGTAGTGCGGCTGCACGCGGCACTGCTCGTGGGCAAACGAATCGATGCGCACGCCCGGACCACCCGGCGCGTTGTAGGCCGTGATGAGCCCCGGACTCGGCGCGAAGGTCACGGGGTCCTCCGCGTTGATACGACATTCAATGGAGTGACCGCGCGGCGACAGCACTTTCTGGGCGCGGCCCAGCTGCTCGCCCGCGGCGAGACGAATCTGCTCCTTCACCAGGTCCACGCCCATCACCAACTCGGTGACCGGATGCTCGACCTGAATGCGCGTGTTCATCTCCATGAAATAAAAATCCTGCCGCTCGTCGACGAGAAATTCGACGGTGCCGACATTGCTGTACTTGAGCTTGCGCAGCGCATCGACGGCCAGCTTGCCCATGCGCTTGCGTTGCGAATCGGCAAACCCAGGCGCGGGGCTCTCTTCCACGAGTTTCTGATGGCGCCGCTGCACGCTGCACTCGCGCTCACCAAGGTGAATCACGCTGCCGAAATTGTCGGCCACGATCTGCAGCTCGATGTGCCGCGGCCGCTCGATGTAGCGCTCGAGGTACATGTCGCTGTTGCCAAACGCCGCCAGCGATTCGGCTTGCGCCATGTCCATCAACGCGCCGAGCGATTTGGCGTCGCGGACAATCTTCATGCCGCGCCCACCGCCGCCCGCGGCTGCTTTCAGAATGACCGGGTAGCCAATCTTGTCCGCGATGCGCGTGGCGCTGGCGGCATCGTGCACCACCCCATCCGAACCGGGCAAGAGCGGAAGTCCGTGCGACTTCATCACCTCGCGCGCCTGAATTTTATTGCCGAGCAGCCGAATCGAATCCGGTCGTGGCCCGATAAAAGTCAGCCCGCAGTGGCCAACCACTTCCGCGAATTGCGCGTTCTCCGAGAGAAATCCATACCCGGGATGAATGGCATCCGCGCCGGTGACTTCGGCCGCCGACAGGATCCGCGGGATGTTGAGATAACTCTCCTTCGCTGGCGGCGGGCCGATGCAAACCGACTCGTCGGCGAAGCGCACGTGGAGGCTGGCGGCATCCGCCGTCGAGTGCACCGCCACGGTCGAGACGCCCAATTCGCGACAGGCGCGAATCACGCGCAGGGCAATCTCGCCGCGGTTGGCAATCAGAATTTTGGAGAACATCTACACCGGCTCGAATCGAAACAGCGGCTCCCCGAATTCCACCGCTTGCCCATTCTGCGCAAGGATTTCCACGAGGCGCCCTGCGCGCTCGGATTCGATCTCATTCATTAGCTTCATCGCTTCGACGATGCAGAGGACTTGCCCCTTCTGCACGGTCGCGCCAACCTCGATGAAAGCCGGTTTTTCGGGCGTCGGCGAACGGTAGAAGGTGCCCACGAACGGTGACGTTACAGTGAATGTATTCGATGCGGGTTCCGCTTTCACCGGCACTGCGACAGGAGCCGCCGGGGCCATTGAAGGCAGCGCGGGAGCAGCCACCACCACGGGCGGCGCCGCTGCGGCCCGCCCAAGCTCGAGCGTGATGCTCTCGCCGCCTTCCGACCATTCGAGTCGGCTCACATCGCTACCCCGCAAAACCTCGAGCAGCGCCTTGATCGTCGACAGATCCTTCACTAGCCCACCCGCGTGAGGTACGCGCCTGACCGTGTATCGACGCGCAGGACGTCGCCTTCGTTGATGAAGAGCGGCACGTTGATCGTGTGGCCGGTTTCCAGTGTGGCCGGCTTCATCGCGCCCGAGACGGTGTCGCCGCGCGCGCCGGGATCGCACTTCACGACTTTCAAATCGACCGCGTTCGGCAACTCCACGGTGATGGCTTTCCCTCTGTAAAAAAGAATGTGCGCGTTGAGATTTTCCTTGAGGTACTTGCGCGATTCGCCGAGCTGCGCCTCGGACAGGAAGGTCTGATCGTACGTCTTGATGTCCATGAAGTTGAACTGATCGCCCTCGCGGAAGAGGTACTGCATCTCGCGCTCGTCGATGTCGGGCTTTCCAACTTTGTCGCCGCTCTTGAGCGTCGGCTCGAGCACGCGTCCCGACGTCAAACTCTTGATTCGCGTCCGCGTAAACGACGAGCCCTTGCCCGGCTTGACGTGCTGGAATTCGATAATCTCGAACGGCTCGTTGTCGATCTCAATCTTGAGTCCGTTTCGAAATTCGCTGGTGTCGTAAACTTCGGCCATTGCGGGGTCTCGCTTCGAGTGAAAGTTTTGTATCCGTTCAGTCCGGCACACCAGTCGCCGGCCCACCAAGTTGTCATGGCCGGCCGAAGAGCCGGCCATCCACGTGCATCGAAATCCATCATGGATGGCCGGGTCAAGCCCGGCCATGACGGACTGATTGGATAATGCCGGTGCAGGAGAGAAGATTCAAGTCGCCAGGGCGCGCACCATCTCCGCCGCACCGACGCGCAACGCATAGCGCGCCTTGCCAACATTGCCCTCGGGCGACAACGCGACGACCGCGAAATAAGAATCGGTGAGCAGCCGCGCCACCGCCGTCACTTTCTCGGTGCGAATAGAAACCTCGGACGTTTCGCCTGCCGCCAGCGACCGGGCCGCCGCGCGAATCTGCTTCACGATGCTGGAGTATTCAATCAGCATCGTCTGCAAATCGACCGCGCCGGGCGCCGCTTCCACATGCTCCACGGCAATGCCGTCGAAGCCCATGAGCGAGCAGGCCAGCGCGCCGTCGACGCTCTCTACGATCTTTTGGAGCAGCGCCTTGAAGTCCGTCCCACCGCTCGATTGACGATCGATCTCGGCCAGCCGTTCGCGGGCCCGCACGTTCGTCGGATCGGTGGCCAGATGCGCATAAATCGCGCGCGCCCGCTCAGGATGGCCTTGCGACAAATAGAGCTCGGCCATGGTGGCCGTGGCTGATCCGAACGGTGCATCACTTTTCTGATCGTTTGTCATACATGTAGTCAGGAGCAGGTCACATTGATGGCGCTCGTCCCGCATACCACCGGCGCCGCCGAAGTTCCCTTGGGGCACTTCGCGCAGCCGTTGCACATGCCAACCGGGACGTCGAAAGTATTGGACTTGATCGAAGCGCCCGACGTGTAGTGACCGGAGAACTGCACGCGCGCCACGAAGCGCTTGAGCTTGGTGTCCAGAAGTCCGGCGTACACTTCCGCGAAGTATTTGGTGAGGTCGGGCACCACCGCCATCACGATCGAACCGCTGCCGCCGGCGGAGATATTGAGTGTCACCGGCTCGTTTACTTTTCCCTGCGACGCGCCGGTGTCGTCGAACAGCTCGATGGCCGCGCTGGTGAGTTGAATGTCGCTGGTGTTGGTGCGCTTCAAAAACGGATCCGGTTGCGGCGTCAGCGCGTTCGTCGGCGGTGTGTTGTTGGCGAGCAACATCGACCCCACCACGGCCGGCGTCAGGATGCCGGTGTCCACCTTGAGATCGATGTCCAACGACGCGGTTTGCGCGAGTCCGGCGGAGCAGACACCCGCGGCGGCGGTGGGCACGCTCACGCCCTGGATAAGCAGTGGCGATCCGGCGTTGCCGCAAGCGAGTAATGCAAACGTGATCGGGGCGAAACCACGCATGATCGTCTCCTTCACGGCGTGCCGCCGCCAACATCCGGCGTGGCAGCCACCGTCGACTGCTGCCGGTTCACGATCTTGGGCGAGATGAAAATCAAGAGCTCGGTTCGATCGTCGGAGAGCGCTTTCTTCGAAAACAGGTAACCCAAAATCGGAATCTTCGAGAGGCCCGGCACTTCGTTCAAGTTCTCCGCGTTGCGCCGCGTGTAGATGCCACCGATGACCGTGGTGTCGTTGTCGCGCACCAGCACGTCGGTGTTGGCTTCGCGCCGCGTGATGGACGGCTGCCCGTTCGATCCGGTGAGGCCCGGGTTTGGCTGGTTGTTGCTGGCATTGATCTTCATCACGATCGATCCGTCCTGCGTCACATGCGGCGTCACCGTCAGCGAGAGCCGCGCCTCGATGAACGCCGTGCTCACGCCCGCCGCGGAAACTTGGCTGAACGGAATCGATACGCCTTGGCTGATGGTGGCCGCCTGGTTGTCGAGCGTGGTCACCTTCGGCGAGCTGATCGTTTTGATGGTGCCTTCGTTCTCGAACGCCGAGAGCCGCAACGCCAGGTTGGCCGCACCGCCCGCGCTGCCGAAGAGAAAGCCCAAACCCGCGCCGGTGTTGACGCCGATGGGCGCTGGAAAGTTGACCACGAAATTTTGCAGCGGGTTGGAAAACGGCGCGGTCGGCGCGGCGGAATCGTCGGCGGCACCACCTACCGCGATCAAATTCGGAAAGGCCAGGCCGGTCGGATTTCCGGTTCCCTGCGTGGCCGCCATGTTGCCGCCCCACTGAATACCGATCTGCCGCACATAGGAGGTCGACGCCTCGACGATGCGCGCTTCGATGAGCACCTGCGGCGTCTGCGTGTCGAGGTTGCGCACCACCGATTCTGCGCGCGCCAGCGACTCGTCGATGTCCTTCACGATGAGCACGTTGGTGCGCCCATCGACGGTGATGCTGCCGCGCTCGGTGAGCGTGTCCTTGAGCTTCTCGGCCAGGTCGGTCGCCGACGCGTAGTTGACCGGAATGAGCTTGACATGAATGGGTTTGGTGGAGATGTCGGCCTTGCGCGAATCCGCCGCGGCCTTGGCTTCACTCTGAAGCCGCTCGAGGGGTGCCACGCGAACGATGTTGCCAAACTCCTCTTTGCCCAGGCCCTTGCTCTTGAGCACAATTTCCAGCGCTTCGTCCCACGGCACGTTGCGCAACCGAATGGTGACTTTGCCGTGCACGTCGTCGGTGACGATGATGTTCTTCTTGGCAATGTCCGCCAGCGCCTCGAGCAGGTTCACGATGTCGATATCTTTGACGTTGAAATCGACGCGCCGCCCCACATATTTTTCCGGCACCGAGGCAGTCGACGCAGACGCCGGCCCCTGCGTGCTCTGCACCACCGGCGGCTTGGCCTCTTCCGCCGCCGCGCGCGCGGTAACGGTACTTGACATTTTCGCAAGCTTGCTGGCGCCCAGTTCCCACCGCAACGAATGCGCCGCGGCGACCACACGATCCGGCACCTCGCCATGCAGCGTGGCCACGATCTTCACCACGGTCGCATCGACCGGATCGCGATAGGTGGAAACCATGCCCACCGGCGCATCCAGCGCACTGACGTCAAGATTACGCTGAAGTGCATCGGGCAAGGCCACGCCACGCAACGTCAACATGGCCGTCCCCGAATCGGGCCGCGTGACTTCGTAAGCGACGTCGCGCCCGAGCGCGATGAGCACGCGACCAACACCACCGTCGGCGCGGTAATCCACTGAATGGATGGCGACCGCAGACTTCGCGAGCGCGGAGTCCCGCGCCACTGGTGCGGCCACCTTCACGGGTTCTGCCGGCTTCACCGCCGCGGCCTGCGCCACCGCAGTGGCGCGCCCAACCAAAACCTCGAGACCCTTCTTGGTCCGGTGAATTTCATAGGGCGCCGCACGCGTTCCCTCGAGATCGATCACCACACGCGTCAAATCCCCATGCCGCGCCAACCGAATGCCCTTCACCATTCCGGTCACCGGCCCCGCATGCTTCGCGGAATCCGCGAGCCCGTGCAGGTCGAGCGCGATCCGCGCTGGCGCCTCCAACTCGATCAGATCGAAATCCGCAATCGCGCCATCCGCCGCAAGCTCAATCGCGGTGCGCTCCCCACGCCGCGCGCAACGCACGGAAACCAACCGCCGCGCCGCATTCGCCACGTCAAGGTGATCGCTCCGCCGCAAAACAACCTTGTCCGCAGCCACGACGCTCTCGGGCGCCACCGGAGCCGGAGTCGCAATCGAGGGCGTCGTCGCGGGCGCGGGCGCGGGCGAAACCGCGGGTATCGTCGCGGCAATCGACGCCGTCCCGCCAATCGCCACGGTTACCCCGCCTTCGCTCTCCGTCACTTCATACTTCGCATCGGCCGCCAACAGCACCGTCACCCTCGCCACCTTCGCCTCGCCCTGCGCAAACTGCGCCGTGGCAACGGCCTCCACTCCACCGCGATGCACTTCGATCGGCGCTGTGATGCTCGACACGTCCGTCCCCACGAGGTCCACCACCACGCGCGCGGGATCGCTCAACTTGAAAACCGTAAACCGCGGCTTGGCGGTGCATGCGATCCGCACCTCTTCGCCACCAGGGACATCCACGGCAGAAATGCCGCGCACAGCCAGCGGCGCCTCAGCGGCCGTTCCAAGCGCGAGCAGCGCGGCAACGAGGGACACGCCACTAATCATGGGGCCCATCCATTCCCTGCCGCAACTCTTCGAGCTCTTTGGCCTGCGCCTCGTCCTGTTTGAGCCGCATCGGAACCTTCACCGGAAAAACCTGCCCGGTGCTGCGATCCTGAATCAGCTCCTGCACCTCGATCTCGTCCCGTCGAATCGCTTTCACTTTGCCGAAATGCTTCCCGACGAAATCGTTTAGACGCACGGTCCAACCGCGACCCTCGGGGTCTTCGATCACGGCCATCGGGGAGCTGGTGGCGGTCACGGTCATTCGCAAGACAAGTTGATCTATCTCCCACTTTTGGAGCGGCGTCGACTTTCCGGACTGCGGCAAAGCGATCTTCCCCTCCTTCTGGAGCAAGAGATTGCGGAAGGGATCGCGCTTGCCGATCGGCGTGTAGACGTAGCCTTCCGTCGAGGACACCTCGCCACAGCTGGTCATCGCCACCGCTGGGACGGTCGGTTTGGGCCTCGACTTGGGCGCCGGCGGCGGAAGCGCTTCCGAGCAGGCCCAGAGCGCCGCGGCGGCCAACAGGATGGTGGCTGAGCGCCTCATTTTTTCGCCGCCGCATCCGCGGCGTCTGAAGCGTTCGCGCCCGCCACGGCCGCCCCCTTGGCCGCGCCAATGGCCGCGGCCGGTTTCGAGCCGCCCGCCCCAACCGCGGGCGCCGCCTGATCCTGCGGTGCAAACCGGAACGTGGTTGCCGTAAATTCAGCGTCAATAATCTCTTTTTCGTTCTTCATACGTGGCGCGGCGAAATGAAGCCCCGCGACATTAACAATGCGCGGCAATCGGCTAATCGCGTCGAAGAAAACCGCAATCTCGTGATAGTTGCCAGTCACCGACATGGCCAGCGGAATGGAATTATAAAACCCCTGATTGGCCTCCGCCTGCGGTTCGATCTTGCCGATGGAAAGACCGCTCTTGTTGCCCATTTCCGAGAGCGAGTGCACCAGCTCGTCCATATTGGTTTCGTTCGGCAGCTCGGTCAGGGCCTGCGTGAGGCAACGCTCCAACGTCTCTTTGTCTTTGCGAAACTGGCCGATGTTGTTGGCGATGGCCTGCATCTTGACGAGCTCTGCGTCATTGGTCGCGAGCTCCTTTTTTTTGGAATTGAATTGTTCTCTTGCCGGGTCGACGGCCAGAAAATAGTTGGCAGTCGTCAGGCCGATCATGAGCAGCGCCATCACGCCCAGCTTCTGCTGGATGGGCGCTTTGACGATCTTATCCACCTGCTCATTCAGCGCGGCCACGGGTCCTCAATTAAGCCGAATAATCGGCGGTGCAGGTAATCGCGAAATCGACGAATTCACCTTCCGCGTGCTGCGCGGAATGGGCGAGTGTGACGGCATGAAAATGCTTGGATGTTTTTAGACGCTTAATAAACGCCGCCATTTCGTCATAGTTCAGGGCACCACCCGCGACGCTGATGGCCCCGCCATGCTCGGTAAACTCGGTGATCCAAACCTTGGGCGGCATCAGCATGGCCAGCTCGTCCATAAGCTTCACTGGCCCCAGGCGATCTTTTTTAAGCTTGTCCAAAATGGCGATTTTTTCTTCGAGCAACTTCTTTTCACGCCCAATGGATTCCACTTCACCAATCTTCTTTTTCAGCTCGGCGGTATCGGCCTTTGATTTGGTGATTCGTTGTTTAACGTCCGCGAGGTTGGTGGCCTCATGCTGGTACCAGAAGAAATTTCCCAACAGCGAACCGACGGTCAACAGACCGAAAAGCACGATTTGCTGAAGCCCAAGCTCCCGCTTCTTGGACACACGAACCGGAAGGAGATTGATGCGAATCATGCCGGCGCCCTAATCATCCGACCGGTCAAATGGCCGCCGCAGCCCGAGCCCCATGGCCACCGCAATGCTGGGCGCCAAGTCACTCATTAGCTTCGGGTCGAATTTTCGTTTATCGATTTCGACGCGTTTAAAGGGATCGAGTAATTCCACGGGAACACCCACCCGTCCTTCGATGGCCCGAAACAGCGCCGGAATTTTAACGGTACCTCCCGACATATAAACGCGGGAGATCTGGGCATCGGCTGCGCTGGCGGCATAAAAATCGAGCGACCGCTGAATCTCGCCCGCCAATTGGTCGGCCACGCCCTGAATCACCCGATCCACCTCTTGAGGGACCACGCCATCGACGTCTTTAGACGCGTCGCCGCCCACCTTGAGCTTTTCGGCCTCGTCGTAACTAACGTTGAGCTGCTTCTGAATCTCCTCGGTAAACTGGTTCCCACCCATGCTGATGTCGCGCGTAAACGTGGTGAGACCTCTTGACAAAATGTTGATGTTCACCACCGAGGCGCCCGCATTCACCAAGACGATGGTCTCACTCTTCGACGGCTCATAATTGGCTTCGAAAGCGTTTTGCACGGCGAAAGCGTCGACATCGACAATCACCGGAATCAGCCCCGCTTCATTCACGACGGCCGTGTAATCATTAATCATGTCTTTTTTGGCGGCCACCAATAAAACGCTCATCTGGCCATTGGCGTCCGCGCCAGCATCGAGGATTTGAACGTCGATATTCACGTCTTTCACATCAAAGGGAATGTATTGCTCCGCTTCCCATTGAATGTTCTCATCGAGTTCTTCCTGACTCATGCGCGGCAAGGAAATTTTCTTGATAATCACCGAGTGGCCCGAGACGCCAATCGCCACTTCTTTGCTCTTGAGCTTGTGCTGCGCGGCGAGCTCGCGAATGGCCTCGACGATGGCGGTTGAGTTCATCAGTGCGCCGTCGACAATGGCCTCTGGTGGCAGCGGCGCAACACCGAACGCATCGAGAACAAAGCCACGCTTCACTTCCAACAGGTGGACCAGCTTGACCGACGAGGAGCCGATGTCGAGACCGATAGAAAGCTTCGCCTTGGCCACCGGTTCACTCCGTCGTTGTCAATTGCGGCAACGAGGAATGCTAACACCGACCGGCGAGTGCGCAAGAATCCGGCGGACCTTGGGTACCGTACTTTTCGTGCGTAAGTAAGCGAACGTGCGCCTGGCTAAATCCCAAGGCTCGCTTTGATTGGGGCCACGCCATTTCGTCATGGCCGGCCAAGGAGCCGGCCATCCACGTGTATCTTAACCAGCGTCCACCGCGTGGATGGCCGGGTCAAGCCCGGCCATGACGGGATGGGCAGCCTCACCTCAAGCGAGTTTTGGGATTAAATACCGTAGTCCTTAATCTTATATTGAAGCGCGCGCGGCGATAAATCGAGCAGTTGCGCTGCGCGCGCGCGGTTCCCGTCCACACGCTGCAACGCTTCGCGAATCAAGCGCGCCTCGAGGATCGCGGTCTGCGCCTTGACCGAAAGACTCTCGGCGGGCATCTCGGCGACTGGCCTCTCCGGCGCTCTGGCCGGGTGCGGCAACTCCTCCGAACCTCGTTCAAACAACTCCGGCCCGAGCTCGTCCTCTTCGCCGAGCACCAACGCACGCGCCACGGCATGCTCCAATTCGCGCACGTTGCCCGGCCATGGTGCACCCTGAAGCACCGCCAACGCGGGCACGGATACCGCGCGCCGACGCACGCCAAAGCGCGCCGCGTAACGATCCACGAAAACATTCACCAGCTCGGGAATGTCCGACGGCCGCTCGCGCAGTGGCGGAATTCGGACCTGCACAACGTTGAGGCGGTAATAGAGATCCTCGCGAAATTTTCCCGCCTTCGCCGCCTCGGCCAAATCGCGCTGCGTCGCCGCCACCACCCGCACATCGACGTGCACCTCGCGGTTGTCACCCACGCGCCGAATCGACGACTCCTGCAACACGCGCAAGAGCTTCACCTGCAAATCGAGCGGCAGCTCGCCTATCTCGTCCAAGAAAAGCGTGCCGCCATCCGCTGCTTCAAAGAGCCCTACCTTTGCGGTTACCGCGCCGGTAAACGCGCCGCGCACGTGGCCCAGCAGTTCGCTCTCCATCAACGCACCGGGCAGCGCACCGCAATTGACGGGAACAAACGGCGCGGTCCGCCGCGGCGACTGATCGTGCACCGCGCGCGCCACCAGCTCCTTGCCGGTCCCGCTCTCGCCGGTGATGAGGACCGTGGCGTTGGTCTCGGCCACGCGACGCACCACCCGCAACACTTCCTTCATCGGACTGCTCGCCGCCACCAGACCGCTCGGCGCGCCCTTCACGGTCGCGAGCTCGCCACGCAAGCGTAGGTTCTCGCGCTTGAGCCGTTCGCGCTCTTCCGCCTTGCGCAGCACCAGCACCACTTCGTCACCGCGAAAGGGCTTCTCGACGTAGTCGTAGGCACCTTCGCGCATCGCCGAAAGCGCCAGGTCGTGCGACGCATAAGCGCTCATGACGATGACCGTCTTCTCGGGCCAGCGCACCGCGACGCTGCGCACCAGCTCGAGACCATCGATGCCCGGCATTCGAATGTCCGTCAGCACCGCGTCGTAATCATGCGTCTCCATCTCGCGCAGCGCGTCTTCGCCGCTGCCCACGGCGCGCGCCTGGAAACCGGCGCCATTGAGCATCACCGTCAAGACGTGACGAATCGACTCTTCGTCATCGACCACCAGCACCGTGCGAAGCGCCATCCACTCCTCCGCGACACATTAAGTATTAAATATTTATTATATTACACGGAGATGTTCAATTTCAAAGTCAAAGCCGCGCCGCCTTCGAGACGATTCGCCGCCGCGATGCTTCCACCAAACCCGTTCAACGTTCGTTGGCAAATCGCCAGTCCCAGACCCGTGCCCTCGCCCGCGGGCTTGGTGGTGAAGAAAGGCGAAAAGAGTTGCCGCATCGTCTCCGCAGAAAACCCGGGGCCATCGTCGAGGATCTCCAGCGCAACCGTGGCGCCATCGACCCGCGCGCGCACTTGCGCTTCGCCGGCGCCGCGCGTCGCCGCCGCCGCGTTCATCAAGAGATTCACCAAGACCTGAATCAGCGCATGCTCCTCGGCGCGCACCGATGGAAGATCGGCGGGCAAGGCGATCACGAGCCGCATCTTGCCCCACGCTTTCTGCGGCTCGACCAGACGGCGCGCGATCGCTATGACCAACGTCAGATCGACTTTGCCGAGCGGTCCCGACGAAGGTCGCGCCAAATTGAGCAGATCGCGCACGATGCGATCGATGCGACGCGCCTCACGCTCGATGCGCTGCGCATATTCGAGAACAGCCTCCGCCGCGGCGGGTTTGCGCAAGATCTCCGCGTAGCCTGTGATGGCCGCGAGCGGGTTTCCTACCTCGTGCGCCACGCCCGCGGCGAGCTGCCCAACGGTGGCCAACCGTTCCGATCGCACCAGCTCATCTTGCGCCGCGCGCAATTGCGTGAGCACCGCGGTCAGCTCTTCGAACCGCGCTTGTGTTCGCGCACGCTCGGCACGCCATGCTTCACCGAGAAGATGAACCTCGAGTCCAAGCCGTCCCAACGCATCGCCGCCTTCGCGGACCAACAAACTTTTGTCGACCGCGTCAGCCTCCGCGGCCAACCGCGAAAGCTCCGTGGCCACCGGCGACAGTCGCCGCACGATGGCCCGCTCGAGCAGAAAGAGCGCGAGGATGAACAGCGACAGCACGCCCGCCAGCAAGAAGAGGAGCGCCTCATCCCGCGCGGGCCACAACACCGCCATCACCAGGAACGGCGAAACGACGATCGTAGCGGCAAGCAGATTGACGAGCAGCCGGAGTCGAAGGCCGGTCATCGTCCTCTAAGACCAGATCCTGCGGATGGTCTGTTCCCACATCAGTTGCAGCGCATCGCCGAGGAGAAGTTGCAAGAGCGCGCCGATGACGAGAAACGGACCGAAGGGAATCGCGTGCGGATCGGGCTGCCACGTATCCTCTTCAAGTTCACTTGAACTTGAACTCGGCGGGGGCGGCTCCTGAACCGCCCCCGCACGCTTGGCGAGCATCAGCATCACGCTGCCGATGATCACGCCCAGTACCGAAGCGAACAGCACCACCGGCAAGAGGCCCTGCGGACCGAGCCACGCGCCGATCATGCCGAGCAAGATCACGTCGCCGAATCCAAGCGCTTCTTTCTTCATCACGCGCTCGCCGATCCAGGCCACCAGCCAAAAAATGCCGGCGCCGATCACCGCGCCAAGTGGCGAGAGCCACCAGTGCGAGAGGATCGGATTGACGATACTGAAAAGAAGTCCCAGCACAACCGCGGGAATCGACAGTGCGTAGGGAATGAGCCACGTGTCGAGGTCGACGTAGGCGATGGCCACGAGCATCGCCGCGAACGCAAAGAAAGCCGGCGTGGCCAGCGACCAGCCGAAGCGTCGCGCGATGGCCAACGCCAAAAAGGCCGTCACCAATTCCACCATCGGATAACGCGGACTGATCGGCGCGGCGCAATCGCGGCAGCGTCCGCGCAAGACCAGCCAGCTCACCACCGGCATGTTGTCGTACCAGCGAATGGCGTGCAGGCATTTGGGGCAGCGCGATCCGGGCCACACGATCGATTCGCCGCGCGGGACGCGGGCGATCACCACGTTGAGAAAACTTCCGACCAAGCCGCCGACGGCGAACGCGTAGACCTGAAGAAGCAATCCACTGAGTACCGAAGGTGCTGGCGGCATCATTGTCCTTGCGCCCGGCGGACGAAAAGGTCTTCCAATGTTTCGCGGTGCGGCGTGAGTGATTCCACCATGGCGCCCTCGACGATGGCCGCGCGCGCGGCTTCTTGGGCTGACGCTTCGTCCGCGTAGGCGCACACCAGTCGTTCATCGCGGACGCTGGTGCGCGTCGCGGCGCGGGCCAACTTTTCTTTGAGCGCGGCGCCACCGCCCTTCACCACCAACTCGACGCTGCGCACACCCGGCGACAAGAGCTCGTGCAGCGCGCCGCAATCCTGCATGCGTCCGCCGACGATGAGGCCCACGCGATCACACAGCGCTTCGGCATCCGAGAGCACGTGCGACGAAAAACAGATCGTGCGCCCTTCGTCGCGCAGTTTGAGAATCAGATCGCGCACGTCTTTGCGGCCGATGGGATCGAGCCCGCTCATTGGCTCGTCGAGAATGACCAGCGGCGGATCGCCGATCAACGCCTGCGCCAACGCCAGTCGCTGCACCATGCCTTTAGAAAATTTGCGCACCGGACGATCCGCGCCGCGCCCTGCGAGGCCCACGCGTGCGAGCAGATCGATAGCCAACCGCTGCGCGTCGCGACGGCCGTGACCCGCCAGCCGCGCCAAATAGACGAGCAGCTCATCGCCGCGCAGGTATTCGTAGAGCGCGGGGTTCTCCGGCAAATAGCCCAGCCGCGTGCGCGCACCGCGACTTCCGCACGGCTCGCCCAACACCGCCGCGGTTCCAGAGTCCGGGCGAATAAAGCCGAGTAACATTTTGATAAGCGTGGTCTTGCCGGCGCCATTGGGCCCGAGGAGGCCGAAGATCTCGCCCGACCGGACGGTGAACGACATCCCGCGCACGGCCTCCACCGAACGGCGCCAAAATCCGATGCGGAAGGTCTTGGTGAGACCAGATGCCTGTATGACGTCCGAATACACAGTCGCTGATTATACGTTCGACGCTCGCGAAGTGTGCGATTGCGAACGAACCTTTCTCGATGCTGAACACTAGGCGACAGCTCGCCGCGTCGCGCTTTGCATCGGGCTTTGCACCTCCGCTATCTTGGCTGTCCGCCGCTCCGGCGTCTCCGCCACGAGGCTTACGATGTTGAAGATCGTCCCACGTTCCAATGGACTTTTCGGGGTTGTGCTCGCCATCACCGCCGTCCTTTCTGGCTGCGACTGCAAGGGCCTTTTCGTTCGCCAAAGAGCGCCGTGCGACGGGCGTTGCGACGCGCGCCACCAGGTTTGCAACACCAAAGTCGATCCCGAAGTGTGCGTCAACGTCCCACGCGTCTGCAACAACGACGCCGATTGTTGCCCGAGCCAAAAGTGCAACACGCAGGGCGTTTGTCTCGACAAGTACACGACCTGCACCGCCGACTCGACGTGCACGGCCTCGGGCCAATTCTGCACGCCGCTGGGCGTCGACCCCGCGGGACAGGGCTGCACGTTCAAGAGCTGCGACGCGACCACGCCGTGCGCCGACAACGATGCCTGTTTCAACGGTTTCTGCGTTGGTGAAGCGCCTTGCCAAGGCGGCTGCCGCAACGGAACGGTATGCGTGACGGCGAGCAACCTCTGCTTTCCGCTCGACAACGACCGCACCAAGTGGCCAACCGGCTGCGAACAGACCTGCCAAACGGGCTTCATGCTGGTGCTGCAAAATCCGCACAACGTGTTCGACAGCTGCGACATGAGCCTGCGCCAATGTTCGTGCGTGGAATTGCCGCCGCTTCGCCTCGGCGACGATGCGCGCCACTCGTCGCTCGCGGTCAGCGAGCAGACGCTCTGGGTCTCCGCGTACGACGGAACGTACGGCGATCTCGTCGTGCACCGACTTGACAAAAAGACAGGCGCCATCGCCAACACCGATTTCGTGGACGGTGTTCCCGCCACGGGAACAGTGGTCGGCGCCCCCAGCGGCCCACGCCACGGCATCTCCGATCCCGGCGTCGACGTCGGCAAGTTCACGGACATCGCCATCGATCAAAGTGGCCGCGTGGAGGTCAGCTATTACGACATCACCAACGGCGATTTGAAATTCGCCATCCGCGACGGCAACGGCGCCTGGATCACCTACGTGCTCGACGGAAGCAGCCCCGCGGGAATCGACAACGGCGATGTTGGCCTCTACACGTCGCTCGCGCTGGCCAGCGATGGCTCTCCCGCGATCGCCTACTTCCAAAGATCGGGGGCTGGCGGCAACCGACACACCGCACTCAAATATATTCGCGCGACCAAGCCCGCACCGCTCACCCGCTTCGATTGGTACCCGTCCATCGAAGTTGACGGTGCCGACCGCTCAAGCCCTGCCTGCGGTGGCGCCTGCGCAGATCCCGCCAACCAAGCCTGCGTCACACTCACGGACGGCAACTCGAGTTGCCAGCGCATCGACCCCACCGGCTGCTCCCCGAAATGTGGCGGCGGCCAAGCGTGCGTGGATGTCAATGGACTTGCAACGTGCCTCACCTCGCAGAAAGTGGCCACGATCGCGGATCTTCCGCTCGGCGTGGGTTTGATGCCATCGTTGGCATTCATCGATGCCAGCCCGGTCATCGCCTACTACGCCAACCTCGGCTCACTCGTGCAGGGCACCAACTGGGGCCCCGATACACTCCGCCTGGCACTCGGCAGCGGCAGCGTTGCACAACCAGCCTTCCTCGTCTCGGTGCTCGACGGCGGCACGACGACCAGCCACAGCGGACTCTTCCCGTCGGTGGCCATCTCCGGAAACTCCGGAGGCGGCGCCCGCATCAACATCGCGTTCCAAGAAGTGCGTCGCAACCGGTTGAAGCTCTACCGCGGCGACGGCATCAGCGCCGTGAGCACGAACAACACTTCCGTCGTCGACGAGGGGTTCGCCGACCCCAACGGCGACGCGCTGAGCTTCGTGGGCGCGAACGCCTCGCTCGTCATCGGAGCGGACGGCGGATTGGGCATCGCCTACCAGAATCAGACGGCCGGGAAGCTCAAATACGCGCGCGCCGCTGCCAGCGGCAAGTTCACTTTGACGACGGTTCCGCGTGTCGGCGCGACCGGCTTCTATGCCAAGCTACGATTGCATGGTGCTGAGGCTTGGATCAGCCATGCCAAGATTAAGGCGCGGAGTGTCAGCGAAGCGGATAACTCGCTTTATGTGGAGTCGGTGCAAGTTCCATAACTTGTTGGTGCTGCGCACCCAGCTTTCCTTAGAAAAAATTTGCCTGGGCGGCGGCCGGAGCCCGACGGCGTGACGGACGTGCCTTTGCGGCCGCGGTGACCGGATGCGTGGAGGAGGCTCGGATTCGGGTGGTAGCAAGTCACCGCGGCCGCAAAGGCACGCCCGTCTGCCGTCGGAGGTTTGATTTGGGTAGATCGGGAGAGACGCGCTGTGGTGAAGATTTCAGTGCAGTGTAATTCGGCCGATCGCCCGACAACGCCGCCAAACGTAGCGCCATCGGAGGCCCCTGGCCGACGTGGTTTCTAGAGAGGATCGATCAGATTTGGAGTCACGGCGGCCTCCGACGGCTGGTTTGGCGGCGTCGCGGATTCGAGGGGTGGAGATCTCGTGGTTGAGAGGGAGCGAGCATTTTATCAAGATTCGTGATCTTGATATTTAATCAAGTAGGATTTCATCAAGTTCAGAAGTACTTCGCTTCGGTTTGCGACGGATTAATTAAGCGCGGCTCGGCGTCAAAACGAAGTCGTGACCTGGCTCTATCACGCGCAGCAGCTCGGCGAGTTTCGTCGCGGTCGGCACGGCGCGGCCCTGTTCGTAGCGAGCGTAGGAATTGCGCGACTTGAGCCCCAGCCGCTGCGCCACTTGCGCAAGGGAGAGTCCGCTCGCGCGGCGCTTCTGCCGCAGGAGCAACGAAAAAAGGGCTTGCTGGTCATTGCCCGTGATCTCGAAATAACCATTTGGCCCGGAAAAGAGTTCGGCCTTGAAGCCGCGCTTGTCGACGATGATCTCCAGCGCCTCCACGGCCATCTCGAAGGCGTTCATCTTTGACGTGCCCTGGGTATGAACACCAAGTTCGGGAACATCAACAGCCCAGTGGCGACCAATTCTTTTTGCTTGCCCCGCATATCTCACGATTTCTCCTCCTTCTCTGCCTCGCGCAAGATGGCGCGAGCCGTCTGCTCATTGATCTCGTTGTGCCGCGGAACCGGCAGTGGCCGCTGACTAGGCTTGGAATAAATGCGGTGGTTGCCACCTTCCCGAAGGAACATCCAGCCAAGCTCGAGAAGCCTTCGTTCGAGCTCCCTTCGCTTCACTCTGAGGAGTGTACACGCATGAGGGTACGACCGCAACCGATGAGCCTGTGAACTATCGTAACGGTTCAGTCCAGGCACACCAGTCGTCATGGCCGGCGGTCCGGGCTTGATGAAATATCAAGATCGCGAATCTTGATAAAATGCTTGATCCCCCTCAACCCCGAGAGCTCCACCCCACGAATCCGCGACGTCGCCAAACCAGCCGTCGTTCCGCGCCGTGACTCCAAACCTGATCGATCCTCTCAAAAAATCCCGTCGGCCAGGGCGGAACGATGGCGCTA
>JAHFDP010000059.1 GCA_023248955.1 Deltaproteobacteria bacterium | reverse complement strand
TTGAGCGGCGTGGATCTTTCCGCCAAGGTTGCCGAGGCTAATTTGGCTATTGGCGGGACCTACGCGGTCAGCGTCTTGAACGCGCCTCCGGGTGGCGGTACTTCGAATGCACTCAGCTTCACGGTCAAAAATCGAGCGCCCATCGCCAGCACGCTCGCGCCGAGCACGGCCGTCGCGGGAGGCGCGGCCTTCTCAGTCGCGGTGACCGGTCAACATTTTGTCAAGTCGACCGTTGTGCAGTGGAATGGCGCCCCGCGGCCAACCACCTTCGTGAGCGCGACGCAGCTGACCTGTGCAATCGCCGCGGCGGATATTCTTGAGGCGGGTAGCGGCCTGGTGACCGCTGTTACCCCAGCGCCAGGCGGCGGGAGCAGCGCGCCGTTAGCGCTGGCCATCCAAAATCCCGCCCCGCTGCTCGCTGGGGTTAATCCCCCGCGCGCGACGGCCGGTGATGGCGCAATGACGCTCACCCTCGTTGGCTCGGGGTTTGTGACGAGCTCGGTCGTGCAGTGGAACGGCATCGCGCTTCCCAAGACGCTCGTCAGCGGTAACCAGCTCTTTGCCGCGTTGGCTGCGGACAACCTCGTAAGCCCAGGGAGCGCCCAGGTCACCGTGGTGAATGCCGCACCGGGCGGCGGTGTCAGCGCTCCGCAGACTTTTACTATCGAGAACGGCGTTCCCGTGGTGAGTAGCTTGAACCCGCTCACGGTGGTCGCCGCTGGTCCGAGCTTCACGTTGACGCTTCTGGGGGAGAAGTTTCTGGCCACGTCGATTGTGAAGTGGGGATCCCAGCCGGTCTGGACCACGTTCGTGAACGGCACCCAGCTCACCGCGACTATAGACGCCGCGCAGATTGCCACGTCAGGGCCGGTTAGAATCACCGTTGTGAATCCCGCGCCGGGAGGCGGCGGTTCGAACCCCTCGACGTTGACCGTGGTGAACCCGCTTCCGCAGCCGCAGAATCTTCTTCCACCCTCGGGCGTGGCCGGTTCGGGCGCGTTTGTCATGACCGTAAATGGCGCCAATTTTTCGCTGGGAGCGACGGTTGCGTGGAACGGGTCGGATCGGATCACCCTTTTCGAAAGTCCGGCGCAACTGACAGCCTCCATCCCCAGCGACGACATCGCCAAGGCGGGCGTCGTGGTGATCCAAGTGCGAAATCCGTTGCCCGGCGGCGGGCTCTCCAGCGGGATTTTCTTTCTGGTCGGCAATCCCGTTCCCGCCACGACTTCCGTCGCCCCGACAGGCGCAATCGCCGGAAGCGCGGACTTCACGCTCACCGTCAACGGTTCGAAGTTCGTGAGTGGAGCGGTGGTCGATTTCAACGGACAGACGCTCGACACGAAATTTGTGAGCAGCACGAGGATCACCGCCACAGTGCCGTCTGACGCGGTCGCCACGCCGGGTCCAATCCTCGTCTCGGTGAACAATCCGGCGCCCGCCGGCGGTAGCTCCAATGTGCAGACCTTCACCGTGCAAAACCCGACTCCGGTCACGACCAGCATCACCCCCAGCGCCGCTTCTGTTGGCGCTCCCCCTTTCACGCTTACGGTGAATGGATCCAATTTCGTGAGCGGCGCCGCGGTGCTGTGGGGTGGCAGCGCGCTCACGACCACTTTCCAGAGCTCGATCCAACTCACCGCCGTGGTCCCCGCACCCAACCTCACGCTGTCGGGCGCAATCAACATCACCGTGCAAAACCCCGGCGTCGCCGCTTCCAACGCGCAGGTTTTTTCACTCAGCAATCCCGTACCGATATTCAATAGCCTTTCGCCCAGTTCGGGAGCGATCAGCGCGCCCTTCATTCTCACTCTGTACGGATCGAACTTCGTCGCGGGTTCGGTGGCGAATTGGAATGGCGCGCCGCGGACCACGACCTTCGGCTCGCCCGTGCAGCTGACGGTGACGATTGCGCCGAGCGATGTCGACGTGCCTGGGCTGGTGAACGTGACGGTGACGAACCCCGTGCCTGGTGGCGGAACGTCTGGTACGCAAACCTACTCCGTGATCCACCCGGTACCGTCTGTCAGCGCGCTAACGCCCAATCCCGTGATTATCAGCGCCAATGCCTTCGCGTTGACGGTCACCGGCACGAACTTTTTCGCGACCTCGGTCGTCCAACTCGAGGGAACGAATCTGGCGACCAGCTACGTTGACGCCACGCACCTCGCGGCGACGGTTCCCTCGAGCGCGCCGGCGCTCCTGAATACGCAATATGATGGGGCAGCGCACCCGAACGTTACGGTGATGAACCCGGTTCCCGGTGGCGGTGTTTCCGGCAAGCAGATGCTGACCGTGCTGTTTCCGCAGCTGACGAGCTTTTCGCCGTTCTCGGCCATCGCTGGCAGTGGAAACTTCACGATGACGCTCAATGGCGCCAACTTCGTCAATGGCTCGACGCTTAGTTGGAACGGAAGCCCGCGCACGGCGACCTATGTTTCGAACTCGCAACTCAATATATCCATGGTTGCCGCGGATGTGGGCCAAGCGGGAACGTTCACCATTCAAGCCTCGAACGGCTACGGCCCCTCGACCGGTCCGCTTCCCATTCATTCGCCGCTGCCGCTCAGCGGTTATTGGGTAATTGCTTACGACGCGCTGCCGCGATTCGTGGTTGCGAGCAAGGCAGCGGCGCTCTCCGGCGGTGGGAGTGGCTACTACGATCCACTCTCGACGCTGTGCGCGCTAACCGCTGCCGGCGGCGTGAAGTGCTGGGGCAGCGACAAATACGGGGCGCTCGGCAATGGCTCCGTTACCGACAGCACGACGCCCGTGGATGTGACGGGATTGACCGCAGGCATCAGCGCGGTGTCGGTGGGCGGCTACCATGCTTGCGCTTTGACCAACGCCGGCGGCGTCAAGTGCTGGGGAAATAACGACGTGGGGGAGCTCGGCAACGGCGACAACACCTTCGCCACCCGTTTAACGCCAGTTGACGTGGTGGGGCTCTCGAGCGGCGTCAGCGTTCTCGCGGTTGGCGGAGAGATGTCGTGTGCCATTCTAAGCGGCACCGGAGCGCTCAAATGCTGGGGCGCCAGCGACTCGGATGAGGCCGGCGACTCTTATTCCCGCAACACCAAGCCGGTCGATGTGCCGGGGCTATCGACCGGCGTGCGCGGTTTCTGCGGCGGGCTTCACCATGCCTGCGCGCTCACTTCCGGTGGCGGCGTTCAGTGCTGGGGCGCCAATGCGCACGGACAGCTCGGCAATGGAACCGTCACCAGCATGCAATTTCCGACCGATGTGGTTGGCCTTACCAGCGGCGTTAGCGCGATCACGTGTGGTGCGTACCACTCCTGTGCGTTGACCAGCGCCGGAGGCGTGAAGTGCTGGGGCGACAACGCCCACGGCCAGCTCGGCGACAATTCGCTCACTGTCCGGGTGGCTCCCGTTGACGTGGTCGACTTGACGGCCGGGGTCGCCTCCATTTCCGCCGGCGCCGCCCACACGTGCGCATTGATGGGCGGCGGCACCGCCAAGTGCTGGGGGGATGAAAGGAACGGCCAACTTGGCGTCGGCAATGGATCGGAGTGCGGAGCGTCCTCCCTTTGCGCAACGCCGACGAATGTCCTGGTCGTTCCCAGCGGCGTTGTCTCGATGGTGACCGCCGCGGGAGCCACCTGCTTTCTTGGTGCGGACGGCGGCGTGCAGTGCTGGGGGATCGTGAACTATTCCTCTCATCTCGGCGGGTCCTATCCGGGAAGCGGCTACTATCCACTTCAGCCGGTCTGGTTTTTTTAGCCGGAAATCCACTTGATAGGCGGTCTGCTGTGAAAGCGGGTCGAGCGTCAGGTTCCCGCTTCGGACGAGCGCTGCGGGCGATTTTGTCCGGCCGGCTCATTTGTATACAATAAAACACTCTTAACCCTCGAGGTTCCCGACATGCGCATCGCCTCCGCCCTCCTCGCTGCCTTCGCGTCCGCCTGCGTGCCTCAAGCGAAAGAGGCGCAGAACAGCACCGCCCAGGCACAGATCGCGCTCTCGACGGTCCCCGCCGACGTGAGCTGTCTCGACATCCTAGTGCTCGCCGCGGGCCACGCGGTCGACCAGCGATTCGACGTCACGCCCGGCGCGAGCGCCACGCTCAGCGTGTTCGCCCCGCCCGACGAGCAGGCCTCCATCAGCGCGCAGGCATTCCCCGCCGCTTGCAGCGCGGTGACCGCGACGACGCCCGCTAGCTGGGTCGCCGATCCTCAGACCGTCGCGCTCACCGTGGGCGCGGTTGCGCAGGTGCACCTGCACATGCGCCGCGCGAGCCAGGTCGCCGGGGCTCAGGTGACGGTAGACTTTCCTGGCGCGAGCAGCACGAGCTCCGGCCTCATTGCGGCGAACGGTAGCGGAGTCTGCACGGTGAAGCAGGACAGCACCGTTGCCTGTTGGGGTGCCACGTTGGGCAACGTCAGCCTCCTCTCACTGACCGCGCGGCCGCTACCTGGACTTTCCAGCGTCCAGGCGATCGTCGGGGGCGGTACCGTCACCTCAGTGGCAGGCCCCTTCGTCTGCGCGCTCCTCCAGGGCGGGACCGTCTCCTGCTGGGGCGACAACAGCTACGGCCAGCTTGGAACCAACAGCGCCACGACAGCGCAGTCCACGACGCCGCGTCCCATCGCCAACCTGAGCGGCGTCACGGCGCTGTCGGCCGGCGGTTCGACGGTCTGTGCCCTTAAGCAGGATGGGACGGTGGTCTGCTGGGGAAGAAACTTGAGCAGCGTTTTGGGGTCGGTTGGGGTTAGCTCCTTCACGCCAGTCAGCATCCCCGGACTTACGAATGCGGTCGCGCTCGCAGGCTCGAACTACAACTTCTGTGCACTGAAAGCGGACAGCACCGTGGCCTGCTGGGGCGGTTACGCCTATGACGTCCTTGGCAACGGGCTGACGAGCGACCAGAGCACACCCGTTGCGATCGCTGGATTGGCCGGTTCGGCCACCGCGATCTCTCTGCCCGGCTCCTCCCCGTGCGCGCTCCTCGCCGACACCTCCGTCCAGTGCTGGGGCCACACACTAACGGGAGCCGCGATCCAAGACAGCGGCACGCCGCAAACCCTGGCCGGCCTCTCGGGCGTGGTGGCTCTCGGCGTCAATGGGAACGCCGCGCAGCACGAGTGCGCCATCAAATCCGATGCCTCCGTCTCCTGCTGGGGGGCGAATTTCTTTGGCCAAGCTGCGAACAGCAGCGCGCAGGCCATTAACGCTCCGACACCGGTGTCGGGCGTCACCGGGGCCACTGCGGTCGCGCTCGGCGATTCGTCCACCTGCGCCCTCACGAGCGATGGCTCAGTCTGGTGCTGGGGGTGGAACTCCTACGGCAAGCTTGGCAACAACTCCACAATCGACAGCAAAGCCCCCGTTCGCGTGGTCGGATTACCTTAAATCCAAGCTGTTCGCTATTAGGTAGGTCATTTTGACGATGCGCCCTTCGCCATTTGCCTCTCTGTTCTGCCTCGCGCTCTCCTGTGGCGGCGGCGGCGCGACGACCCCGCCGACGACGCTCTCATTCGGGCGCGCCGAAACGCGCCTCTCTACTGTCCCGAGCGACGTTCTCTGCCTGCGCATGCTGGTCGTCGGCGCGTCCGGCAGCAGCATCGACACGCGCTTCGATGTCACGCCCGGCGCCCGGAGCACGCTGACGCTCGAACAGCTGCCGCCCGGCGCGGTGACCGTCACGGCGTACGCTTACGGGCAGGACTGCACCAGCTGGTCGAGCTCGCTCGCCCCGACCTGGACGGGCGTCCCGTTTACCGACACGCTCGCCGCGGGCCGCACTGCAAACTGGCGCATTACCATGCACCACGCGGCCGCGCAGCAGGTGCCCTCCAACAACTCCACGATCACGGCAACGCCCTCGACCGGCGTCGGTGCGAACGGCGTCACCCAGAGCCTCATCACAGTGACGCTGCTCGACGCGAACAGCAGCCCCGTGCCGAGCATCACGCCGCTGCTCGCGGTTAGCGGCTCGGGCAACGCCCTTTCGGCCTGCAGCGCTTCGAACAGCGCTGGCGTGTCGACCTGCACGCTCGCGAGCACCTGGCCAAGCGGTGCCACGCCGCCCTCCGTGACGAAGACCATCAGCTTCATCTCGCCAGCGCTGACGGCGACGGCGACGGTGACCTTCGTGCTCAATCCCTTCACCTGCACGGGCGGCGGCACCTTCTTCGCGGTGAGCGCCGTGACGACGCAGGGCTTTTTCTGCCAAAGCACGAGCGCGCTAGGCACGACGCCGCTCTCGGTGTTTATCACCGATCAGACCACACCAGCCTTTGCGATCGTGAACGACAACTGCTCGAATCGATCCGTGATGGCGAGCAGCCCCTGCAGCTTCGGGGTTCAATTTCCCGCCGCGAGCGGAAACCCAACGAGCGGCACCACCTACTCTGCCAATCTGCACGTCACCGCGTTTCCCACCGCAGCGACGAACGGCGGCTCAACGCTCTGGCCGCTCTCGGGAACGTTGTCGGGTGGCGGCGGAGGAACCTGCGGCATCGGACCACCGCAATCGCCCTGCACGCAAAGCAGCGCGTGCATAAGCTGCGTCTGCACGACTGGTCTGTGTCAGTAGGGTTTTCACCTGGCTCGAACAGGTCGAACTTCGCCAAAGCCCGAGGACGCGAGAAAAGGTGGGCTGTTCTTACTGAATGATGCGAATCCGGTTATTGCTGTAATCAACCACGTAGAGATTGCCCGTACTATCGAGGCCAACTCCGATCGGATTGTAGAGCGAACCCGACGTTGCGGTTCCCGAATCCCCGGCAAACGCATTGGTGCCGTTGCCTGCGATCGTGTAGATGTAGTTGGCGGTCATCGATTGGGTAAAATAGCTGCCGGTCACCTTGGGGATCATTCGAACACGATGAGTGACCATGTCGGCTACGATTACGTTGCCTGAGGTATCGATGGTCAGCCCGCCCGGGCTGTTTAAGCCGCCCGACGTCGCGAGCCCCCCGTCCCCCAAACTGCAACAAGGCCCGCCACCTGCGATGGTGTAGATGTAGTTGGCGGTCATCGAGATGCCAAAATTGCTCCCGGTCGCCACCGGAACCATCCGGATGCGGTTGTTGAGCCGGTCCGCGATGTAGAGATTTCCCGCGCTATCCGTGGCCACCCCTTGGACGGTGTTCAGCGAGGCAGAGGTTGCCGCCCCCGCGTCGCCGGCGAAGGTCGCCGTGCCGTTGCCCGCGACGGTATAGATGTAGTTCGCCGTCATCGATTGCCCGAAGTAGGTTCCGCTTGTCTTGGGAATCATCCGAACGCGGTTGTCGCCCTGGTCGGCGATGAAGACATTGCCCGAGGTATCGACTGTCAGGCCCTCAGGCCAGAAGAGGCCTCCGGAGGTCGCGAGCCCTCCGTCCCCCAATGTGTGTGAACCGTTCCCCGCGATGGTGTAGATCGAATTTGCGGTCATCGATTGGCCAAAATAGGTCCCTGTCGTTTTGGGAACCATTCGAATTCGGTGGCCATCCTGATCGGAAATGTAGACGTTGCCGGAGCTGTCGAGGGCCACGCCAGAGGTACTAGCGATAGACCCAGATGTGGCGGCGGACCCATCTCCAGATGAAGCCCACGTCCCGTTGCCGGCAATCGTGTACATCTTGTTTGCGGTCATTGACTGGCCGAAATAGGTTCCGGTGGTTTTGGGGACCAACCGAATCCGATAGTTCTTTTGATCGGCTATATAGACATTGTCCGAGCTATCCACGGTAAGACCAAGGGGCTCGTAGAGTCCACCAACGGTTGGGTCCAAACCGTCTCCAGTAAAGCCGCCAGAGCCGTTACCCGCCATCGTGTAGATATTGCTTCCCGTCATCGATTGGCCAAAATAGGTTCCAGTTGCGGCAGGGATCATACGCACGCGATTGCCGGTTGAGTCTGCGCCATAGACATTCCCCGAACTATCGACTCCAATCGAATAGGGGAACAGTTGACCCGAGGTGGCCAGTCCGCCATCGCCCGTAGATCCGCCACCACCAGTGCCCGCGATGGTGTAAATATTATTGGCGGTCATTGATTGACTGAAATAGGTCCCGGTTGTTTTGGCGACCATCCGGATGCGATTGTTGTAGTCGGCGATGTAAACATGGCCAGCGCTGTCGACGACCACCCCGAGCGGCTGGTTAATGGCGGCCGACGTGGCCGCTCCCGCATCGCCCGCGAAGGTCGTGGATCCGTTACCTGCAATCGTATAGATATTATTAGCGGTCATGGATTGACCGAAAAACGTTGCGGTCGTTTTGGCAATCATCCGAATGCGGCTGTTACCGGTATCGGCCACATAGATATTGCCGGCGCCGTCTACCGCTAAGCCGTAGGGATAGGAAACGGATCCCGAGGTTGCGAGCCCTGAATCTCCGGCGAAGGCATTCGTTCCATTCCCGGCGACGGTATAAATATAATTGGCTGTCATCGATTGACCAAAAAACGTTGCGGTGGTCCTGGGAACCATCCGAATGCGGTGGTTACCCCGGTCCGCGATAAAGAGATTACCCGAACTATCGACGGCCGAAGCATAGGGATCGATGCTGGCGCTAGTTGCTGCCGCACCATCCCCGCCGCCCCCGCCGCCCGCGATGGTGTAGATATAGTTGGCGGTCATCGATTGACCGAAATTGGATCCGGTCGCTGCCGGAACCATTCGGACGCGAACATTTCCCCTGTCCGTAATGTAGACGTTGCCCGAGCTGTCGGTAGTCAGCGTGCACATCAGATTTGAACCGGCGTAGGAGCAATTGAGGGCCGCCGAAACAGCGGCCCCACCGTCTCCAGAGAAACCCAGAGAGTCATTGCCGGCGAAGCGATGGACATTGCCGCTGGAGTCGACGCTGAAAACCGTGTGATGGGTCGCATCTGCGTAATAGGCATTTCCGCTCGAATCCCGCGCCACGGCAGAGACATTGCCGGCCGCCCAATTTGTCGCCAGCGTGGACGCCGGCGGATTATCCCCACCAGCGAAGGTCGTAATAATGTCGCCGTTGCCAGCGGAGACTGTGAAGTTCTGCGCCGAAGACGTTCCGCCACCGGGCGCCGGTGTCGTGACCGTGACGGGATAGGTGCCCGCCGTGTTGAGATCGGCGGTCAGAATCGCCGCGGTGAGTCTCGTCGCGCTCACGTAAGTTGTCGTCCGCGCACTGCCATTCCAATTGACCGTCGACGCCGCGAAGAAGTTGGTGCCGTTCACGGTCAACGTGATTCCAGAGGCACCGTGCATCGCCGAGGTCGTCCCGAGGCTGGACGCGGTCGGCGCCGTGTAGACCTCCCCCATAAAGACGTTGCCCGAAAGGTTGTGCGAAGTGTCCTTAGTGTAGTCCGCGGGGCTGGACGTGAAGATGCCGCGCGAGACCCAGCCGCCGGCGTGGTAGCGCTTGGAGTACCACCAGGCCACACCGCCGTTGGGATCGTTCGCTGGCGTCGCGCTCACGGACGCATTGAGCGTCCCCGCCACGTCCGTTTTGAGCGTGAGTGCGTAGCTGGTGCCGACCGTCAGCGCGGTGCCCGGCGTCATCGGAATCAAGATGCGCGTTTTCAAATTCAAGCTCGGGAGTGCTGTCAGCGCGCTGATCGTACCGGAGGAAAACGCATTCGACGCCCCCTGGTCGTCGATTCCCCCGGAGCCGGTGAGGCTGTGAATTTCCGCCTTGATGTTTTGTCCAGCGCCGCCCGCTGCGCGAATCATGTCGACGGCCACCAGCGTGACCATCGCCGTGGTGGCGCCACCCACGGGCGCCGCTGCTTGGAATGTTTGCGCGGCTCGCATAACCACGCGGGTGTTGTTCTGAATCGGAAAGCCATTGCCGGCGATTACACCGTTACTACCGCCGCCATTGCTGAAGGCGTTGACACCCTTGGAAATTGTAACCGTGGCCGTGGCCGTGGTGTTGCTGGCGCCAGTATCGGTGACGGTCACTGTGTCTGTTGCGCCAGCCGAACCGGGGCTGCCCGCGGTGTAGAGGCCGGAGCTGTCAATGCTGCCGCTTGGGCTCACTTGCAGCGCCCAGGTATAAGGCCCGGTTCCGGTTGCGGTGAATTGCTGCGTGGCTGCTTGCGCGAGCGTTACGGCGGCCGGCGAAAGTGTCGGGTTGGCCGCGGAGTGGATGCTGCCGAGGCGAAGCGGTTTTTGTGTTGCGGGGCGCTCGGCACAAGCGTTACTGAGGACGGCGGTCAGAGAAGCAGCGACGAGAAGCGAACGAGACCGCATTCGGCACGCATCCTTTCCTTGAAATGACTCCGCGGATTATTCAAGGAGCGTCATCAAGCTGAGAAATTAGGTTACGCTTGGTTTGTCTCCGTTCCAAATTCGGGATGCCGACATTAGGTGTGAATGTAAACATAACAACCACCCCAATTATTTTCGTAAAACCTAAAAATATTTCTTGGGGTCAGGCCAATTCCAGGTCGGTCCGTCTAAAGTCATCGCCAATGCAGAGCAGCGGCTCATCAGACAATTTCGCGACCGCATACGTCATGCAATCGCCGAAGGTGAGGGCAGCAGGATGGCGTCCTTTCCCATAGCGCCGGAACGCAACCACTGCCTCGCGCCAGTGTGCCTCGTCGAACCGAACGATCTCCGTCCCGGTTTCGGCCAAGAAGGCATCGATCAGCAGACGCGCATCTTTGCCCGCCCGGTGGGTGAGAACGATGCCCGTTTCAGCGAGGGTCGGCGCGCCGGCGGCCACATGAGGAGCGAGCGCAAGTTTAGATACCAGCTCGAGGCAACCCGGCTCCCCGACAAGAATGGAAATGAGCGCTGACGAGTCGAGAATCAAACCCCCTCCGGTCCATAGCCGAGAATTTTCTCCCGCTCCTTCTTGGTCAGCGCCTTGCTCCGAACGGTTTTTGGGAGGTTCGGCCAGACGTCGCGCTTGAGAAACTCGAGGATCATCTTGGCGCGGTTGCGCTTGCCGTGGTGAAGGGAGAGCGCCCGGCGACGATCTTCCAACGCCCTGCGGATCGTTTCGGTTTTCGTTTCGCCCGTCAGGCGGGAGAGCTCCCCCGTTAGGCGTTCGACCTCTTGATTCTTGATGTTGAGGGCCACGGATATACCTTGGTGTAAATTAACGTTCATGGTGTAAAAGTCAAGCGTGGGACTTATTGTTCCTACTAGGTAAGTGCGTGTACGCTTCTCAAGATGAGACCTTTTCTCCTCGTCGCTCCGGCGCTCTTCTTGTGCGCCTGCACCACCACGGACATGGGCCAGTCGAACGGCAACACGGATGGCGGTTCGGACGGAGGCTCCAACGTCAACGCCCACCGCGGCTTTCCCTCGGGCGCTCCCTGGGTTTCCTATTACGGCACGGCGGCCAACATGGGCGACCTTGCGAAAGTCGCCAGCACGTTTCGCGTCATTAATATCGATGCCGATCCAACGGACGATCCCGCGTCGGCGAATTTCTCGAAAGATCAAATCGCCCAATTAAAGAATGGTGGAACGAATAGGGTGATTAGTTATCTTGATATCGGATCCTGCGAGAATACCCGGAGCTACTGGGCAACGGTTCCCGCGGGCTTTGTTTCCTGCAATGACAACAAAGCAGCGCAACGCGGTCCTTATGGTGGATATCCGGACGAAACCTGGATGGACCCGAGTAACGCCGAGTACCAGAAACTCATTGTCCAATATGTCGCGCGGCGCCTCGCCGATCGCGGCGTCGATGGCTTTTTCATGGACAACCTAGAAATCATCGAGCATCCCAAAGACAGCACCGATGGCCCGTGCGACGACAAGTGCGCCCAGGGCGGGCTCGATCTGGTGAAGAAGCTCCGCGATGCGTTTCCGGACCTGCTCATCGTGATGCAGAACGGCACCGGCGATCGCAACGGCACGGCCGATTTCGCACTGCACGGTACGACCAGCGATGGCGTGTCATTCCCCACGCTCCTCGATGGCATTTCGCACGAGGACATTTATGGTGCCGCCATTCCCTCCGAGGGGGAAGCGCAGTTCTTGCGGTGGAAAGCCGCGGGCTTCAAACCGGGTGGACGTCCGTTCTGGATCGCGACCGAGGACTACGTGGGTAATTGTAGCAATACGAAGGACGCGCAATCGATTTATCAAAAAAGCCGCGCCAACGGCTTCTCACCTTACGCGACGGATGCCAGCGCGAAGCAGAGCTCGGGTGTTTGCTTTTGGGGATTTTAGGATGCGCGGCTATTCAGTCACGCCGCTGAGCGTCGCGTAGTACATCAGCATCAGCGCGATCGCGATCAACATCGCCACGCCCGCGGCAAGCGGCCCCGCATCGATGCTGGTGCGGTCGAGCAGATCTTCCGCTTCCCACTTGGCGTTGGTCGGTGCCGCGGCGTCTTTGAGCACGCGCTTGGCCTCGCTGCGTGCGCCGCGCGTATTTCCGCCGGCCAGAAATGTCCGCGCCGCCGCCAACTGCTCGGTGGCCAGCGGTCCGCCCATGCGCGCGGCGTCGGGGATGTAATCGCGCCGCGTGACTCCAGTCTGTTGCACGGAGTCTTGCGTGGTTTTGGGCTTCGCGGGCGCGGGCGGGCCGGGCGCGACGGTCTCTTTGGCGGCAACGGTTTCGGCCATGCGAAGCGTCTCCTAACGAGAAACCAGAAAATCTACGAGATGCGGCAAGGGGAGGCAAGCAAATCGTCAAGGTATTATTTTGAATGTTTTTCTAGCCAAGCTCCTTGCGGTGTTTCTCCATCGTCCGCGCCAGGTGGGCGCTCTTGCGCGCGTCCAAGCCAATCTCGTCCAATCGCTCGCTCCAGGAACCGAGACGCGCGCACAGCTCGTCAAGGATTGCCTTCACCGCCGCCGGTTGAACGCCGAGGCGAGTGCCGAACGAGACGAAATGTGCGCGACGGAGGTTGTCGTCGCGGCCCTCCAGCTTGAGCGCCATGCGCTGGTCGCCGTAAGGGAGCGTGCTCAACAGGTCGTAGGCCGGGGCCAACCGCAGGCTGCCGCCAGGGCCGCTGGCCAGCACGCTCACATTCTTGCCGTGCAGGTCGCCATTGGCGATGAGGTAAGCGAACGCGAGAAGTCGGATGAGCCGAGCGGATTCGAGAATGGGTGCGGCGCAAACGGAGAGCCCATCCGCGATTTCGGCACAGCTCAGACGGTACTTGTCGGCCGGATATCGATTCAAGAATTGGCACGCGTCTTCTTGGTGGATTCGTGTCAGGTGTTTCGCTTCGGTCGACCAGATCCGATCGAAACGCTCCACCAGCAATCCGGCCGCGCCCGTGCGATCATGCACCAGCGTGGTTGTGGCCACGTCGAGACCACAATCCTTGGCGGCCTTCATGAAAAAGTTCTCATTCTCGACGAGACGTGGGACACGCGGCGGATTGAGCTTCAGGATGTAGGTGCGTTTCTCCCGCGCGGCCTGCAGCGGAAATGAGATCATCGAAGCAGAAATTTTCTCCTGTACGCCGGGGACGGTTGGCTCCCGCCCATTGCCCGTGCCAGCGAGACTCTGCTCGAAGAGCTCCGCGAAGGACGCTTCGGCGAGTCTCCGGATATCAACCTGCGGTGTTGTGTCCACGCTCGTCAGGCCTGCGGGGACCACGGACAGGTCACCCACGGTATCGGCACCCGACGCGATCAGCAGACTCAGCAAATCGTCCGCGGAGGTCTTCACGCGGGAAACCAGGGCGTTGAGGCGCAGGCCCTCCGGAAGAAGGCCGGCGAAAAAGGGATGGAGGTTCGCGCCCAGCGTCTCCGCACGCTGGCGCGCATAGGGCAAGTGGATGGCGATGCCACCTTCGTTCCCTTGGTGCGCCGTAAAAAACGAGGCCGCGTACTCGAAAACGGCGCCGTGGGGCGTGCGGGCAATCGTTCCCACTCGGATCCCGGAGCGCAGAACCTCTGCCCGATCGATGGAGCGCGCGGACTTCATGCGGTGGGCACGCGGATTCGCAAGCCTTGCTTCCCGGGCTCGACGGTGAGTTGCAGGCCCAGAACCGTCAGGACATCGACGAGTTTGTTGAGCCGCAGAGAGGGTTTGCCGCGCTCGAGCGCGTGGATAAACACCGGGCCGCAATGCGCGAGGAGACCGAGCTCATGCTGGGTGATGCCGAGGGCCTTGCGTTGCGAACGAACGGCCTCTCCGAGTGGCATGGCCCAGGATGGTCGGACAACTCGTCTATTCGATCGAATAGAAATTGTTAGTTTTCGGGGCATTCTGATGCACTTTACATCAAAATCTATGTGAACGCATAGATTATCTGCAGATGCGGGAGCCGTTTGCCGAAAATAGGTTGTTTTCTATCCGATCGGATAGCGATACCGAGGTCTCCGGAAGCGGACCTGGATGCTCGCCCGATGGCGCGGCCCCTTTTCCTCTGCTATCCCCACGCCTGATGCAAAGCCGCTGGGCGCTCCTAGAGCGAAATCGCGATCGCCTCGCTGACGAGCAAGGCACGCTCTTCAAAGACGCTCCGCTGCGCCTCGCCCTCTGCTACCCGAGCCCCTACCACGTGGGCATGAGCTCGCTGGGCTTCCAGACCATCTACCGCGAAATCCACGCCCATGAAGGCGTCTCGGCAGAGCGGGCGTTCTTGCCGGACGACGCCGAGGCCATCGCCGGGCATCGCGCTTCGGGAACGCCGGTGTGCAGCGTGGAGAGCGGCCGGCCGCTGACGGCCTTCAACGCGCTGGCGTTTTCGGTGAGCTACGAGCTGGAGCTGTCGGGCCTGTTCGAGCTGCTCGAGCTCTCGGGAATCGCGCTGCATTCAGAAGACCGCACTGAAAATACGCCACTCATTATTTGCGGCGGCCCGCTGACGTTTTCGAATCCCATGCCGCTGGCGCCATTCGCAGATTTGCTGGTGCTCGGCGAAGCCGAGGATTTGATTCACGAGCTGATCGACGCCCTCGCGGAGCGATTGCCGAAGCATGAGCTCCTGGCGCGCCTCCATCGGCGGCCGGGATTTTTCGCGCCCGCACTCGCGCCGAACACGCTGCCGCCACCCGTCGCCAAGGCCGACGACACGCGCTTGCCCGCGCGATCGCAAATTCTCACGCCACACACCGAGCTCTCCTCGATGTTTCTCATCGAACCGGAGCGCGGCTGCTCGCGCGGTTGCACCTACTGCGTCATGCGCCGCACCACCAACGGCGGCATGCGCACGGTTTCTCCCGAGCAAGTGCTCGATCTCATTCCCGCGCACGCCCGCAAAGTCGGACTGGTTGGCGCGGCGGTAACCGACCATCCGCGCATCGTGGATCTTGTGCGCACGCTCGTTGACAGCGGCCGCGGCGTGGGCATCTCCAGCTTGCGCGCCGATCGTCTTTGCGCTCGACCGGAGCTGGTCACGCTGCTCGCGAAGTCGGGCGCGCGCACGTTGACCACCGCCGCGGACGGTGCCAGCGAACGGTTGCGCACCGCGCTCGATCGCAAGACCAACGCCGCGCAGCTCATTCGCACCGCCGAACTGGCGCGTGCCGCCGGATTCGCGCGGCTCAAGCTCTATCTGATGCTCGGCCTGCCCGGTGAGACGGACGCCGATCTCGACGAGCTGGTCCAACTTGGCGAAGAGATTTCCCGCATCCTGCCGCTGTCGTTTGGTTGCGCGCCGTTCGTGGCCAAGCGCAACACACCGATGGATGGTGCGCCGTTCACGCCGATCGCCGAAGTGGAGCGGCGGCTCGCCTACGTGCGCGGAAAATTGCGCGGGCGCGCCGAAATTCGTCCGACCTCCGCGCGCTGGGCCTGGGTCGAGTACATGCTCGCGCAGAGCGGTCCGGAAGCGGGTCTGGCCACCGAAGACGCCTGGCGCGCGGGCGGAACGTTCGCGGCTTTTCGGCACGCATTCGAAGCGCGGGGCGTTGTTCCCAAAACGGGAGCAAGGCCAGCGGACGGACGGCGAAAGCTCCCCGCGCTTGCGATGTGGCCGACGGCGTAAACTTCTCGCCGCCGGTCACGCGCGCCCTACTTCTGTCCCGTCGCCTCTTCCAGCGACTGCACGGGCGCGGCCTTCAAGAGCCGATTCGAAGCCTGATCCCACTTGTAGAGCCCCGCGTGGCTGCCCTGCTCATCGAAGTCCACGGTCACCACGCCGCGCTCGTGACCGGTCACGAACGGCGCGTCACGGGCATTGGGATTAAGCCGCGCGTCGGTCCACGTTCCGGTGTCGAGATTCGCGGAAATCCGCTCCTGGCCTTGGGTTCCCACGACATACCGCTGGATGCGCAGCACGTGGTCATGGCCGGTGGACTTGGTTTTGATGCCGAGCTCATTGAAGAGGAAGTTGTTCGCGCGGTCCTCGTAGTCGGTGACCTTCATCAGCTCACGGAATTTCCCGAAGTTTGTGGCCATCGTCCAAAGGCGCTTCCAGAGCCCGTCCGTTCTTTCGAACATATTCAAAATAGGCGGCGCATTTAGCGACTTGTAGTGGAGGATCAGATTGGTGGTTCCCGCGTCGGTCAAGAGCGGCTTGTTGTGGAACGCACGCAGCTCGTTGAACTTGGCGGTGAGGCCGTTCTCGCGCACGTCGCGTGCGATCTCCTCGCGCTCCTTCATCGCCTGCTTGGAGACCTCTTCTTGCGTCCCGCGCCCCCCGCTGCGCAGATCGTAGAGAACCGCTTTGGCGATGAACGCTATCGCCTTGAGCTTGCCCCAGCCCGGTTCGGTCGTGAGCGCGGTCATGGCCACGTCGAGATAATCGGAGGTATCGCCGCCCCAGGTGACGCGCTTCTGGATGTTGCTGAAGGTCGACTTCACGAACTGATCGCCGAACGCGGATTCCATCTCCACGTCGCGCGTGAAGGTGACCGCGCCGGGCTTTAGATCGCGACCGCTCTGAGCGTAACGGCTGCCGAGCATGGTGCTGAAGGAATTCGTGGTGTCGTGTTCGTTGCCGTGTCGCGCGAAGAGGTCGCCGTGCATGAAGAAGTTGGGCTGCAGTTCGAAGCGGTCCTTGAGGATCCGGTAGGCGTGTGCGGTGGCCAAGTGGAGGCTCGCTCCATTTTTCTCGTAGTATTTGATCAGCGATTTACGCAGCACGCTGCGCAGCTTGGCCTGCACGGCAGGATGCTGGAGCTGTCGATCGTGGTTTCCAGGCAAGATCACGATGCGATTGCCGCGCGCCAAATGTTCGGCGTAGGTCGCGAAGAGATCCGGATGTCCTTCGTAGATCGCCTGCAACTTCTGCTCGATGTTGCGCGGCGAATTGAGGGGCCCAAACGCATCGCTCTTGCCGGTGAAGGCTGTCCCCTCGGGCGCCACGGTGGTCTGCATGAAGTCGAGGATGTCGCCGTTTAACACGAGCGTGCGAACCTTTCCGTCGGCCTTCGCGTCCGCCCACTCCTTGATCAACATCCCGTGAAATTCCGCTTCCTGCAGCGTCTTAAAATGCTCCGCGTAATTGGTGTGGCCCGTGTCGTGATCGACGCCGGGTCCCGGGTGCATGTCGCTCACGATGAGGAGCCGTCCATATTGCTTGCCCGTCGTGTCCAGCCACGCTTTCGACGGTTTCCACTGGTTAGCGGTGAATGCGCGCTCGAGCTGTTTATACTCGTGATGGTCGGTGAAATTATCCGCAATCGACCTGTTCGTCAGCGGCAGAAAGTCGCTTTTCTGCTCCTGCGGGGGTGTCGCGAGCGGCAAGTCTTCGTGATGGCCGGTGAAATCCTCCGCAGTCGACTCGTTCGTCGGCGGCTGAAATTTGTTTTTCTGCTCCCCCGGGCGCGTCGCGAGCCGCTCCGCTTGCGCTTGTGCGAACGATCGCTGGCGAATGGCGCGAACACGCGGCGCGGCGTCGGCGGTGACGCAAACGAAAAGGGCGGCGAAGAGCAGCGTCGATTTGCGAGCGGTCATGGAGCGAATCCTCATGGGCGTTTCATTGAATTGGGCGCGTCATCAAAGGCGCGAGGTGGCCGATCCTTAGCCCGGCGCACCTCGAACCAGACTTGGGCGAGGGCTACTTGCCCCAGTGGATCTTGCTCCAGCCACCGCTCGGAACGGCCTTGAACGTGGGCGCTCTCTTCGAGAAGTCTTCCCTGATGGTGTATTCACGCGTGCTCACCGGGCCAAATTCGCCCATCGGCGCGGAGCTGGCTGCCTTGATAACCGCCGTGGCTTGGAGGAAGCCGTTGCCGATAAAGCCCCTCGGCGACCTCGGCTCCGAGAACGTGACATCCACCTGCACAGCGCGGCGCTTCAGACTCTTATAGAGGTTCGTTCGCTTGGCGTTGTTGATGATGTGCGCCTTGAGGTGAGCCTGCTGTGCGGCGGTCGGTCGCAATGCGCTGAACGCGTGCGCGAAGGAGGACATCGTCAGGACGGCGAGGGCTGCGGCGATTGAAAGAATGGTGCGCTTCATGGGGGTGGTTCCTTTGTCGTGAAAGTGGTCGGTCGAGCGACCGATGCCGCTGCCAGCAGCAAATCGCGGACCAACGGACGAAACGCGAAACCTTAGAGGGATCCGCGCGTCACTAAATTTCCAAAAGTGGAGTGCCGATGCTCCAGGTGCGGCGTCGATCATCCACTTTACGTATGTTCAATCTGCGACGGACGTGGCAGCCGGCGGGTCTTTCATGCGCACCAAGAAAGCGGCGCCGCACAGAAAAAAGGCTGCGCTGGTGCCGAACGCCACCATCGTTCCCACCGCGCTCCACAGTGCGCCGACCAGAATGCTCGAAACAAAATCGCCCACGCCATTGGCCGTGGCGAGCACACCGAAGGCCATGCCGTGGTGGGAGGCCTCCACCAACTCGGCGCAGAGTGAATCTTCAGCGGTTTCCACCACCGCTTTGGCCGCGCCGGCCAGCGCGAAGATCACCGCGAAGGACGAGAGCGACGGAGGAAGAAAGACGATGGCCAGCGCCATGGAGGCGGCGAGCAGGTAGCCACATTGCAGAAGTCGCCGCTTGTTCCAGCGATCGGCGAGCCAGCCCGTGGTGATCGCGCCCGCCGCGTCGATGGTGTTGTGCAGAATGTAGAGCCCCATCGACGCGGCGGCCGCGCGCACCGCGCCGAGCGCTGGCGTGAGCTTCTGCACCGCGAGGAGAATCAGCAGGGTGTGCGCGAAATCGCCGAGGCCGAACGCGAACACCGAGACGAGAAATCGCCGGTAGGCGCGTGGCATCTGGCGCAGACTTTCGCCGAAGGCGATCGCGGCAACCCGTGCTCGCGCTTTCTCTTGCACTAAAAACGTAATTGACAAAACCGCAAGTAGGCCTGGAATGGCGGTGAGCGCAAAAAGTCGCGGATAGTCGCCGTGCAAAAGGCGCAGTAGGAAGAACGCCGCCGCGGGACCGGCGATGGCGCCGAGCGTGTCCATCATCCGCTCGAAGCCGAAAGCGCGGCCGTAGGTCTCGCGGGTCACCGAGCCGGCGAGCAGCGCTTTGCGGATCGGTGTGCGCACGCCTCGTCCGAGCCAGGCGAAGGAACGCGCCGCCAGCACGTGCCAGGCGGTTCGCGCGAAGCCGAAACTTGCCGTGCCCAACGCGGTGACAAGGTAGCCAAAGACGGCGATCTTCTTGCGGCGCGCGAGGCGATCGGTCAGGTGTCCCGAGGCTAGTTTGGCGAAGCTTGCGAGTCCATCGCTAACGCCCTCGATTATTCCGAGCCACGCCGCTTCTACGCCCAGCGTTGCCAGCCACGCCGGTAAGAGCGCGCTGGCGGTTTCGTGCGACAGGTCGGAGAAGAGCGACGCCAGCCCGATGCCGAGCACGGTGCGGTTGAGCCACGGTGGCGTTTTCACGCGTGCGTTGTACCGCGGCTCGCCGGCGGCCGCGAAACGGCCCCTTGGGATGGTTACAGTCCGTACGGCGTCAGTTTTCGGGCAAACTGCAAGGTCGTCATCGGACGCGGCGCGGGCGTGTTTTTCTGCAGCTCGTCCTTGTAGTGGGTCAACGCGCCCCAGATGTCGGGGTAGCCATCGGCCGCGAGCCGCTCTGTGTTTTTGATCCAGCTCGCCGTGGCGTCGACAGCGTCCACCTGAGCCTCGCCAAGTTGTTTCAGTCGATTGTTGGCGGCGTGAAACGCGTGCGTTACCGCGCCGCCGGCTGTCCCGGTAATGGTTGGATCGTGCGGATGAAGAATCACGGCACCGACGGCGACGATCGTGGTGACGAGCGTCTTCAATCCTTCCGAAGTTTGAAACGCCGCGAGCACCACTTTGCTGAGCGGGTTGTCGCCCAACCAGCGGCCAATGTTTTTCTGCGGAGCAAAGGAGCGTGTCTCGAGAATGTCCGCGTTTCCGGCCTCGTCCACATGGACGACATGAACCTGGTGCGAGAACCGATCGAACTGGTGGAAAAACTTCCTCACCTTGCCCGCGTTGGGGCGCTCCTCCAGCGTGGTGACCTCGAAGAGTCCGCCGGTCACGGGCGCCTCTTTCTTTCCGCCGACCGCGCTACCAACGGTGGCAAGGACGATGAGCTCGTTGCCCTTTCGTTTCGCCCAAGGCGCGAGACGTTCTTCGACGTGCTCTTGCGCGCGAAGCTCGCGTTCGCGAATGCGCAGCGGCGCGGCAGAGGAAGTAATCGAGACGAGAAAGAAGAACGCGGCGAAGAGTGAGCGGGGAGGGGTCATGCCCGCGGGTATAAGCACATCGTGTGCCAATTCTCATTTGTTCAACTCGTTCATTAAGCCCATTAAAGGACATTCCACGAAACTGAACGGCGCGCGGACATTATCGACTAATAAATCGCCTCCAAACGTTCGCTTCTGAGCGCGCGGTGGGGCCTCCTCCTTGTGACGGATTGCGCTTTGTTGCTATTGGCCGACGTCCAAGGAGATCCCCCGATGCGCAAACTTGCTCTACCGATGCTCTCTGGCTTGTTGTCTCTTCTCGTCCCGCAGCCGGCGAAAGCGCTTTCGAAGTTTGCCGAGCGGCTGGTCTATTGGGAAACCCAATCGCCGACGCTCTTTCATCCGTCGGCTGAACCCTTTGATATCGAGCATTTCGAAATTCCATTCGCTGCATTAAAGAGCGATATTGCGCACAACACGCCCGATAAGATCCGCGACGCGCTCATTTTTGACGATGGTCCCGAAGCCAGCCACACCACAGATCCGATGGTCTTCAAGAAGGACGACGGCACCAATTGGGTACGCTGGATCATTAATCCCAACGACACGGAATTCGCGCCCGCCCTCGAGGCGTGGTTGAAGACCAATGGCCTCGACGCCACCCGCCATACCTACTTCAAGGCTTATCGCACCGCCTCGCGAAGCATGATTATCGAGGATCCGGAAACGGGTGCGGAGTTTTCCGCCAAAGTTTCGACCAATAACGTGAACGGGGTGTCCCAATCCAAGGGCGAGTTTATTGACGACGGCGAAGGCGCTCGCTTCATCAATGAACATATTCGATTTATTAACGCCAAAGGTCATTTCGACCATTTTAAAGTTATTCCCGAGCCTGTCTTTTTTGGCATCGCTGGATTGGACCAATCGATGACGGTTCGTTCGCTCGCCAATATGGAGCGCACCAAAAATTATTACATGCCGGGAACGGCGGTTTTGAACGACGCGCTGGGATTAGAAATCGCCAAGCTCAATGGCGCCGAGGACGCGACCGCATTTTGGAAAGAGCATTTCATGAAGGCCGCGGGCCTCGCGATGGGCGAAATGTATGCGCGGGCCGGTATCTTTCCCCAGTCTAACCACTCCCAAAATTTGCTCGTTGAATTGGACGAGGATTTTCATCCCACCGGAAAAATCGTTATTCGCGATCTCACCGACATGTACCTCGATGAGGGCTTCTTTAAGAGCCTGGGAAAAGGGCCGGAGCTCGATAAATGGGGTCAGCAATATGTGATTGGCAGGGGTGGCCAAGTCCGCCTCGAACAGTGGCTCTTGTGGCAGAACAGCATTTCCACCTGGCCTTCCACGCCCAATCTCGCGGAATGGAGTGACGCCTATTTCGATGCGTTCGAACACGCCGTCAGCGAGGTTACCGGAATGAACCGCGACGAGCTCAAACCGACCGGAAGCGCGATGTATGGAGAAAACGGTTACCGGACCTATTCGTTGGCCTCCAAGGGCTGGCAGGAGCATTTCCAGAGAATCTCGCAGCTGGTCCCGAGCACAAAAGTGAGGGAGCCCCACAAGATTCTGGCGAGTCACGACAGCTCAGGACACGATTTTTCCAGGCACGGGCTGCCGAATGCGCGCATCGCGCGTAATCAGAAAAAGGTGAGTTTCCAGCAGGATGCGGTTTCGAACGGCCGCGTGAATTCGCGACCGGCGACGCCCCGCTACATGATGAAGGGAAAAAAATAGTGCTCGGGCAGCAATTCAAAAGGGTAGTCGCCGGAATTTTAGCGAGCGTTCTCGCTTCTGGTCCGTCGTCCGCGGCGTTGCGTCCGCGGGAAAATCGCGTTCGGGTCTCTTCGCCCGCGCGCGCTCCGCGACGCATCAATGCCATGGCGGAAATGGCGGCGCTTCGTCAAGAGGCGCCACTCAATGCCGCAAAGGTTGTCTACTCGCCCGGTTTCTCGGTCGTGCAAAAGGCCATTGAGCGGGTACGAATCGTTCCCTTTCTCAAGGCGCTTGCGCAGGGGCAGGCGGTGGACGGGGTTGACTTCGCGCAGTTCCGCACTGTTTGGGCCAATAAGGACGACTCGAAATGGATCGAAGAGCAGTTCCGAGCGGCGCCGGTCGCCACCAATCTTCACGAATGGATCCCCAGCAATAAGCTCCCCGATGTCATCGCACGCGCGGGGACGTACGCCGAAAAACTCAAGTGGATCGATTTGCAAGAATAAGATGAGAACGGCCACGGGAATGATCATCTTTAAGCCGAGCTTGGGTCTGGTCACGCAGCTCAACGGCCAGCCGTACGTGCTGCTCCAAGGCCACGTGGGCGCGCTGACAAAGAACGCTGGCGGGACAGCGCTCACGGTCGGCATGGCGGCGTTTCACGACGAGCTTCGCGCGGCATTCGACGGCAGCAAAACTATTCGCGAGTGCGCCGCCGGTATTAAACAAGTGGTGGCAAAATGGGTCTGGAACGGCGAAGCGCCGAAGGTCCCGATCCATCCCGCGGTTACCTGTCACCAAGGTGGAAGCGTGGCCGAAGACTCGAACGCACGGGCTAAAGCCGCGGCGAATTACGCGGCGATTCAAGCGATGTTGGATTCGATTATCTCCAACGGTGTTTAAGCAATCCCCCCCCCGCAATTGTTTGAAAAGTGGACTGTGCGTGCGCACTCCACCCGCGCCATGTCTGCTGCTTTATGCCAAAAAAACAGCCTGTTTGTAGGGCATTGGGGCTGGTCGGTTTCTTGCTATTCGAACGGGCATGCGGATTCGGACCATGCTCGGCGTTGTCGCCCTAGTGTCTAGCCTCGCTTGCGGTGGAGCTCCCGAAACGGCGGCCGCCGTTGTGCCGGACGGTGGAAGCGGACCCGACAGCAGCGCCTCGGAGTCGTTCGTTGGCGATGCGCCGAGCAGCACTCCGGGTAGCGCATTCAAGCGGATCGAGAACCTGGTTTGCCGGCCCTGCGCAACGGATGCTGACTGTGGCGGCGAAGGCAATTTCTGCCTCGTCGACGCGAACAATGATCTGCTCAGCTATTGCGGCAGCGATTGTGCGCGAGGTCAGGCCTGCCCCGCTGGATCGACTTGCCAAGCGATGGCGGATGGGTCGGGTCAAAATTGTTTTCCTGCCAGCGACTCCTGCGAATAGACAGGCGGCGAGGGCCGAGCGATCCAGATCTCGCGAATCGCGATTGATCACGAGGGAACGCGCGCTCTTGCGGATATCAGGCAGGATTTGATCGAATTGAGTTTACCTGTGAACGGCAATGACTCCGCCATTTGAAAGTGCGGCGCAGCAATGGTACGTGCGACCCCCGCTTCGGGGGGGGATCCGTGGCCTACGCACGCATTGCTAGTTTCATTGTTCTCATCGCGGCCTGTACCAACCCGTTCGAGCGGCCGGCGCCGGCGCGTCGTGACCTAGCGACGCAATCCGCGTCACTCTACTGGCAGAAAACCTCGACGTTGAGCACCGCGCGGTTCGAGCACACGGCGACGCTGCTCGTTGGCGGCAAAGTCTTGGTCGCTGGCGGTTGCGCGGGCTCCTCGGGCAGCTGCGCCAGCGGTCCCTATCTCCAGTCTTCTGAGCTCTTCGATCCGATAACCGGTCAATTCGCGCAGGCCGCGTCCATGGCCGACGGGCGCGCGCAGCAGACGGCGACGCTGCTTTTGAACGGACAAGTTCTCGTGGTCGGCGGTACCAACGGCGTCTCGCTCGCACAGTGCGAATTGTACGATCCGCCCACCGGCGTCTGGGTTTCCACGGGTTCCATGCAGGTCGGCCGCGCCGCGCACACCGCGACGTTGCTCGCCGATGGCCGCGTCTTGGTGGTCGGTGGTGGCGTGTCGACCGCGGAAATTTACGATCCGGCAGCGGGACAATGGAGCAGCGGCGGCACCATGAGCATCGCGCGCGCCTTCCACACCGCGACGTTGCTCCCGAGTGGAAAAATTCTTATCGCTGGCGGCAACAAATCCGGCGCCCCGACCGCCACCGCCGAGTTGTGGGACCCGACGTCGAAGTCTTTCGCTTCCTCGGGCACGATGGCCACGGCGCGCGCCACCCACACCGCCACGCTGCTCCCCGACGGAACGGTGCTCATCGCCGGCGGGCAGGGCGCATCGAGCGTTCTCACCGGCGCAGAAATTTACGATCCACGCAAAGGCTGGCTTCCCACGCAGGGCATGGCCAACGGCCGCGCCGCGCACACCGCGACGCTCTTGCCGAACGGCATGGTCCTGGCCACCGGCGGCGTGAACGGAATCGATCTTGGCGACACGGAAATTTACGACAGCAGCAAAGGCAACTGGCTGCCGAGCATCTCGCTCTTTTCCGTTCGTTCGCGACACACGGCGACGTTGCTTCCCTCTGGCCAGGTGCTCATCACTGGCGGTTTTTACCTCGGCACGCCGGTCATTTACAGCGAGATCTATTTTCCGAACGATCTCACCAAACCTTCCAATTTCACGATCACCACCATCTCGCGCAGCCACCACACGGCGACGCTCTTGCCGAGCGGAAAGGTGCTGCTCGTCGGCGGCGACTACGACTGGGCGAACAAGGTCGCGCTGGGCCCGCCCTATACCGCGGAGCTCTACGATCCATCCTCGGTGACGGTCTCCAATGCTGGCACGACGCCCGTGGCCGGTACGGCGAATCTTCTCTTCACCGGAAAAGTGTTGGTCACAGGAGGCGGGAAAGCCGAGCTCTACGATCCACCGAGCAACACTTGGGCGCCGACCGGAGCGATGCTCCATCCGCGTTCTAATTACACCACCACGCTCCTCGCCGACGGTCGCGTTTTAGCCGCGGGCGGCGGCGATTCGAGCAATCTCCTCGCCACTTACGATTGGTGCGAAATTTACGACACGCAGGCCGGCACTTGGTCCAACACCGGTGCGCTTCGCAATCCTCGCTACGGTCACAGCGCCACGCTTCTTCCGAATGGAAAAGTGCTGGTGGCCGGCACGGCTGCTCTTTTGAATACCTCCATCGTCGCGGAATCCTGGGACCCCGACACCGGCCGCTGGACCTCGTTGGCCGCGGCGAAAACGTCGGCGCCGGCGCTGCTTCTCCCGAGCGGGAAAGTACTTTTCGGCGCCAATTTGTTCGACCCCGCGGCGGGCGTTTGGAGCGCGAGCGGTGTCCAAGAGTTTCCTGGTGAATCGACCACCCTCTGGCCCGGCGGAGAGGTGCTGGTGGCCGGTGGCTACGTCTACTCGGTCGCCGAGGGCTACTCGATTCCACAGTCTTTCACGAACATCTACGATCCGGTTTCGACGCTCACGACGCCCGGCGGCAACAGCATCTATCCGAGCGCTTACCACACGGCGACGCTACTCCCGAACAACAAGATCCTGCTGGCGGATGGCGACATCTCCCTCTACTGCACCAGCGTTCACACCAGCAGCTGCGCTTACGTGCCGCTTCTTTACACGGAGCAGTGGGACGAAGGCCGCGGTGTGCCGTCCAACGCCGTTCCGACACTGGATGGACCGTTGCCGATTTCCGCACGCGGCGCGACGGTCACACTCACCGGCTCGCTCTTCACGGGAGTCGGCGAGGGCGGAAGCGGCGGGCATCAAGCGTCGTCGGGAAACACACCGCAGGTTTGGATCGAGCGCGGCGACAACCACCAGACCCTTTACGCTCCCGTCAGCGGATGGACCGCGACCAAGGCAACCGTGGTTGTCCCCGGGACGTTGAACGCCGGCTGGCACTGGGCGCGCGTGATCGCCGGCGGCGCGGTCTCCAACGCGCAGCCGTTCTTGGCGCTGTCTACCTGCGATACCTCGCTGCGCGCTTGCGGAAATTTCTGCATTTCGCCCACGACCTGCTGCGGCGACACCGACTGCGGCACGGGCGGAACCTGCTCCAGCGGTGCTTGCGGTTGCGACAGCGCGCACAAGCTCTGCCCCGCGCTCAACACCTGCATCGCTCAGAACGCCTGCTGTACCGACGCCGACTGCGGCAACGGCGTTTGCGCCGCCGGCGTCTGTACCTGCAAAGCGACGTTCAAGCAGTGCGCGGGCTCCTCGACGTGCGTGGCCAGTTCGACCTGCTGCAGCAACGCGGATTGCGGCGGCGGCGGGACCTGCGGCTCCGGCTTCTGCACTTGCGACAGTTCGCACAAACTGTGCGGCACGCTCAATGCGTGCGTGGCAACCAGCGTCTGCTGCACCGACAGTGACTGCAGCGGCGGCGGAAGCTGCGTCGGCGGGGCCTGCGTTTGCGACGGAACTCACAAATGGTGTGCCTCGCAAAATGCCTGCATCGTTACCGCGGCC
>JAHFDP010000058.1:16622-27430 GCA_023248955.1 Deltaproteobacteria bacterium | reverse complement strand
CGCAGATGCGCGCGGGCGATCGCCAAATCATCGTGCGGCGGTGGGCGCAGCGGAGTCACGGAGGCCATGACGGGATAGTGCTAAGCCTACCGGAGGTGCCGCGACGGGGCAACGCGCGCTTGAAGTTAGCCCCGCAAGCGCTTCAAAACGTCGATGTTTTCGCGCAGCCGCTCGGGGAGCTCGATCACGCCCGGGACGTTCGCGAACCGCGCATCACAAACCAGCCGCGCAAACGCACTCTCGCCAAGGGTGCCTTTGCCGATCTCTTCGTGGCGATCGACGCGGCAGCCAAGCGGTTTCTTGCAATCGTTCAGGTGAAACGCGCGGACACGCGACAACCCTACGGTGGCGTCGAATTCGTTCCAAATCGCCTCGTATTTTTTCGCGTCTGCGAGATCGTAACCGGCCGCAAAGGTGTGGCAGGAATCGATGCAGATTCCAACACGCGATTCGTGTTTGCACTGCGCGAGAATTTCGGCGAGGTGTGAAAATGTCCAACCGAGCGAGCTGCCTTGCCCTGCCGTGTTTTCGAGGAGAACGCCCGTTTTGGCGCCCTTTGCACTCTGAAAACAGGCATCGATCCCTTCGGCGATCAGCTTGAGCCCACGCTTCTCGTCAACATGCGCGCCTGGATGGGCGACGAGGTAGGGAATGCCAAGTTGATCGCATCGGAGCAACTCTTCGGTGAAGGCGTTGAGCGATTTGTCGCGCAGATCGCCGGGCTCGGCGGCCAAATTGATGAGGTAGCTGTCGTGGCAGAAAACGTGCGCGATACCGCTTTTGGTGCGGGCGGCATTCCAAGCGGTGACGTCGTCCTGCCCGATGGGCTTGGCGCGCCACATGCGGCTGCTGCGCGTGAAGACTTGGATCGCCTCCGCACCGTCGCGAACGCCGCCTTCGTAGGCGTGAAAAAAACCACCAGCCGTCGATTCGTGGGAGCCCAGGAACATGGGCTTCCAATAGCAACGGTGCGTTAGCGCTACAACCGCTAATCGTTCGCGGCTTCGCGACGCTCTTCGGGCGGGTAGAAAAACCGCCAAGCGTTGTCGAGGCCGTTCTGCATCATGTCGAGCACGAACGCACGGAACTGCACGTGCGGCAACCGGAGCGCGTCGTAGTACCGCTGCCGATCCACCGCCGGAATCACCACCGGCAGATAGCCCGCGCGCAGCATGATCACGTTCATGAGCAAGCGCGCCACCTTGCCGGAGTAGTCGCCAAAGGGAAAGAGCACCATGAAGGTGTGGTGCACGCTCACCGCCTGCCGAATGGCATGCTCCGAGCGAAAATCGGCCGAGTTCATGTGGTCGAAAAGCTCCACCAGCCCTGGCTCGATTTTGTGCGGATGCGCAATGTCGTGGAAATAGGTGCGGTGGAGCGGCATGTCCTTACGCAGCTCGAGTGGAAGCCGCCCCGGAATGCCCTTGTTCACGATTTCGTACAGGTTCCGCGCGAAGTCCATCGTGAAGCGCCGTTCGTGCTTGGCTTCGTTGCGCACGACATCGACCGCATTCTTGAAGTTGCGGACCTCCTGGAACACCAGTGAGCGGTCCGCCTCCAGAATCCCGGTCAGGTCGAAGGCCTGCTGCAACTCGCCGCCCGTGAGGACGACGCCGTCCAGCGCCGCCTCGTGGTAAATCCAGGACAATTCGAGCTTGTCTAGGAATTCGCGCGCCTGCTCGGGGCGATCCTTCATCAGATCGTGCAGATCGTCGGTACGGTCTTCGATGTCCAGGTAGCGGGTCCTCATCGGCTTAAGGGCTCCTTCGCTCGGGGGACGTGCACGCAACGCCAAAACAATGGAACTGTTCAATTTCTTCCGAACGGCACTTTGCAAACAATTCGTTGAACAGTCAACGGAAATATAAATGCAAGATTCGACGCAACGGCCGAATTCGTCCGATTTCAAGCAATATTAGTTAGTTATCGATGTAGAAAAAAAGCGCAACGCTGTGCGTCTACGACGGCGACGTCAGGTAGGATTTTTCGGTACCGGTATGTAGCTGCCCATAAATCGACAGCTACTCAACAAGAATAGGGCCGGTCAACGGCATCCGTGGTCGCCCTTCATAAAGTGAACGGTTGACGGGCGAGGGCGTTGACAACCCCGAAGCGGATGACACAAAACCCGTCCATGACCAAAATCATCGTTTTGGGATTCCTTTTCCCGGTCTTGTCGTTTGCGGCTCCTGTCAAGATGACACAGCCGGCAGCGCGTCAAGCCGTCCGGACCTATTTCCAGCGAATCGGCAAGGGCGCGGAGCTGGGCGTTACCCTCAAGCCGCGTCCGAACGAGCAGAGCCAACTTCTCTACGTTGCGCACTGGAAGAGTGGAGACGTCAAAGGGCCCAAGGGTGAGCGTCTTTGGTCCTATCCGGCCGTTGGCATCGTCGATCTTTCCGCGAAGAAGGTCGAAGATCCGGTCTACGCTTCAGCGCTTTCCACAAAAGCGACGCCCGCTGCGGTTGAAGAAGCCTACGAGTTCTACCTCCCAAAGAAGTAGAGGCGCCGCAGGCGACCGCAAACCCAGAAAAAAGGGTTGGACTCGCTTCCCGCTGTGGCTCTACCCCCTTGGGGTATTCCAAGTCGCGCAACCCACGTTACGCGTCAACACGGTCCAACCATTTTGTCTAACGGCCGCGTGCAGCGACCTGTTTGACCTTGAAATCCACTGGGGAGAGCCACTCCCGGTAAGCAGCGTCCTCGCCACGAACAGCGCGGAAAAAGGCCTTCTGCAGGTCTTGCGTCACAGGACCAGCAGTGCCGCGGCCAATCTTGCGATCGTCCACTTCACGCAGCGGGGTGACCTCCGCAGCGGTGCCCGTGAAAAACACCTCGTCGGCCAGGTACAAGCTGTCGCGCGAGAAGACCGCTTCAGTCACGGTGTAGCCGCGATCGCGAGCGATGCGAATCAGCGTGTCGCGGGTAATACCGCCCAAGATTCCGACGGAGAGCGGTGGCGTGACGATTTCGCGGCCACGAACGATGAAGATGTTTTCGCCCGAACCCTCGGCGACATGGCCCTGGGCGTTGAGCAGCACCGCTTCGTCGTAGCCCGCCAGCACTGCTTCGCGCTTGGCGAGAATGGAGTTGACGTACTGACCGATGATCTTGCCCTGCGTGAGAAATCCGCCGATGGGCATGCGGGAGAAGGATGAAACTTTGGCCCGGATGCCTGTCTTGATGCCCTGGTCACCTAGGTAGGCGCCCCAGACCCACGTCGCCACCGCCACGCGCACTTTGTTGATCGCGCCAAGCCCCATCGCGCCGTCGCCGTAAAACGCCAGCGGCCGCAAGTAGGCTTCCGGCATGTTGTTGACGCGAATCACCTCATGGCAGGCGTCGATGATTTCCGATTCCGTGTAGGGAATTTCCATCAAGCAAAGCTTGGCCGATTCAAAGAGGCGGCGAACGTGCTCCTGGAGGCGAAACACCGCGCTGGTGCCGTCAGACTGGCGATAACAGCGAATGCCCTCGAAGACGCCTAGCCCGTAATGAAGTGTGTGCGTGAAGAGTGAAACGTCGAGCTCGCGACCGGAAGCGATTCGGCCATCGAGCCAAGCATAGTCGGGATATTTGGGCGTTACGGAGGACATGGGCGCACTCTAATCAGATCGCCGGCCGTCATCAATGGCGACAGACGCCTAGCCTTTGGCGAGCCGCGCCTGGAGCGCCTTGTTCGCTTTGTCGACCTTCTGCGAAAGCGCGTGCCGCTGGTCGCGAACCCGCTCGGCGAGCGCCTTCGAGCCGACCGCCACGATTTGCGCGGCCAGGATTCCCGCATTGCGCGCACCTCCCACCGCCACCGTGGCCACCGGAACGCCGGGCGGCATCTGCGCGGTCGCCAGCAACGCATCGAAACCCGCTAGCGGAGACGAAGCGAGCGGGACGCCAACAACGGGAATCGTGGTCCCCGCGGCCAGCACGCCCGCTAGATGCGCGGCACCGCCCGCGCCCGCGATGATGACTTGAATACCGCGTCCAGCCGCGCCCTTCGCCAGCTGAGTCGCCCGCTCCGGTGTGCGGTGGGCGCTGACCACGTGAACTTCGTGCACGACACCAAGTTCGGTGAGAACGTTCGCGGCCTCGCTCATGGTTGGCCAATCGGAGTCCGATCCCATCGCGATGACGACTTGCGCTTTTGTCAAGTTAGCCTCCTTCGAAAACGACATTAAACGGCGATGTCCTGACGAAACTGCATTCCCGCAAAAGAGATTTTCGCGCAAGCGGCATAGGCGCGGGCGCGGGCAACGGCGACATCCACGCCGAGCGCGGTGACGGCCAGCACGCGGCCGCCGGCGGTCACCACGTCGGGTCCGCGCGGCGCGGTACCCGCGTGAAAAACCAGGCCACCCAACGCGCGCGCCTCTGATAGACCCGCTATCGGATCGCCTGCGCGCGGCGCGTCGGGATAGCCAGCGCTGGCCAAGACGACCGTCACCGCGGCATCGGATCGCACCGCCGCCACAACGCCTCGCAAATCGCCGCGAGCGCCGGCCGCAAGCATTGGAACGAGATCATCCGACAGGCGCGGCAAGATCGCTTCGGCTTCCGGATCGCCGAGGCGCGCGTTGAATTCCAACACGCGCGGGCCGTCCGACGTCAACATCAGCCCAGCGTAAAGCACGCCGCGAAACTCCATCCCCGCTTCGCGCATCGCCGAAAGTGCGGGCAGCAAAACGCGCGCATGCGTCCAGGCCACGAGCGCCGCATCCGCGTCTGGCGCTGGCGAAACGGCTCCCATGCCGCCTGTGTTGGGACCGCGATCGCCGTCGAGGAGCCGCTTGTGATCGCGCGCCGGAGGAAGCGTCACGGCGCGTTCGCCGTCGCAGAGCGCCAGAATGGAGACTTCGGATCCTACGAGAAGCTCTTCGATCACCAACCGTCCGCCGAGTTTGTCGATGGCCGTATCCGACTCAGCGACGTTCCCGCAAATGATGACGCCTTTCCCCGAGGCGAGTCCGTCAGCCTTCACCGCCACGCGGCCATGGCGCTCAGCAGCAAACAGCTTTGCTTGGACGGGCTCATCGAACGTGCCATGCGCGGCGGTCGGAATTTGCGCGCGCGCCATCACGTCCTTGGCGAACGCCTTGGACGCCTCGATGCGCGCAGCCGCGGCGGTGGGACCGAAACAAGGAACGCCCCGCGCGGACAAGCGATCGACGAGTCCTAAGGCGAGCGGCGCTTCCGGTCCGACGACGACGAGATCCACACGCGCATCGAGGGCGCCGCGCACTTGGGCATCGATGTCGGTTGTTGCGATGGCGATGTTGGAAACATTCGCGCCCAGAATCGCGGTACCAGGATTTCCAGGCGCGCAGAACAACTGCTCGCAGAGCGGACTCTGCGCGATCTTCCACGCCAGCGCATGCTCGCGTCCACCGCTACCGACCAGCCAGATTCGCATTTTGTCTAGTGCCGAAAGTGACGCACGCCGGTGAATAGCATCGCCATGCCACGTGCATCCGCAGCCGCGATCGTCTCCGCGTCGCGCGTCGATCCACCGGGCTGCGCGAGAGCCGCAACACCTGCGTCAGCCGCGGCCAGCACGCCATCGGGAAAGGGGAAAAAGGCATCCGACGCGAGCACGCTTCCTGGCGCGCGATCCCCCGCGCGTTGCGCTGCATGACGAACCGCATCGACGCGGTTGGTTTGCCCCATGCCCACGCCGACGGTCACATTTTCCTTCGCCAGCACGATCGCGTTCGACTTCACGTGACGCGCCACGCGCCATGCAAACGCCAACGCGCGCCGCTCTTCCAGCGTGGCCTCGCGCTTGGTCACCGCCTTCCACGTCATGGGATCCTCGTCGGAGAGATCGCGCGTCTGCACGAGCAGCCCGCCCGCCACGCTGCGCATCTCCAGTGGAGCGCGTTGCCATTCGTGCGGCGCGAGCTCCAAGGACTCGAGCTCGAGCAGCCGCAGTGCTTTCTTGGACGCCAATGCTTTGAGCGCGTCGGGTTCAAACCGCGGCGCCACCACGGCTTCCACGAACGTCTCCGCGATCGCCTCGGCGCACGCCACATCCACCGTCCGATTGAGCGCCACGATGCCACCGAAGGCCGAAATGGGATCGGCGTTGCGTGCGCGCAAATAGGTGTCACGCGCGTTGTCGCCGAGCGCCACGCCACACGGATTGGCGTGCTTGATGATCACCGCTGCGCAGCGATCGAATTCCTTCACGCAGGAGAGCGCCGCTTCGAGATCGAGGAGGTTGTTGTAGGAAAGTTCTTTCCCGGCGAGCACGCGCGCGGCCGGCAAGCACGGCTCCTGCGGCAGTCGATCGAGCCGGTAAAACGCCGCGGCCTGGTGCGGATTTTCGCCGTAACGCAACGCCCGTTCGCGGCGCACGGAAACCTGCAAGCGATCCGGAAATCCGCGCGTGACCACATTGTCCGCTTCGCGCCGCGCTTCCAACTCATCAGCAATCGCGGCGTCGTACGCAGCGGTGTGCGCGAAGGCCACGCGCATGAGCCGCAGCCGCGTGGCCAGCGACAGTGCGCCACGCTTCTGCAACTCTTCCACCACCACGTCGTAGTCGGTCGGATCCACGAGCACGCCCACGCCCTGCTCGCCCGGCGCACCCTTGGCCGCGGCACGAATGAGCGTTGGTCCACCAATGTCGATCTGCTCCACCAATTCGTCGAACGGCGCGCCGCGTGCGGCCGTCTCCGCAAAGGGATAGAGGTTCACCACCACCAGATCGATGGGCGGAATCTGGTGCTGCGCTGCTTGCGCGTCGTCGATCCCGCGCCGTTGCAAAATGCCACCGGCGATCTTCGGATGCAGCGTCTTCACGCGGCCGCCGAAGATTTCCGGATGTCCGGTGTAGGCCTCGACCGGCGTGTGCGCAATGCGCTCGGCGGCCAGCGTTTTGGCCGTTCCGCCAGAGGCGATCAGCTCGAAACCTAGCTTCGTCAGCGCCTTCGCCAAATCCACCAGGCCCGACTTGTCTGAAACCGAAAGAAGCGCTTTGGGCGGCATGGACGGGATGTACGGCGCAGGTCCGAGCCTGTCAACGCCGTGCAATACAAACGATTACAAACGATCAATCGGGATCGGGAAGCTCGTCACCGGCCAACACGCGGAGGCCGGCCAACCCGCGCGCTTCTACTTGCCGCACACGCTCGCGGGTGAGGTTCATGATGTCGCCAACTTCTTCCAAGGTAACGCCCGCGCGATCGGCCACGTCGAGCGCACAGGTCTCTTTGAGATCGGTGAGCTCTTTGTCCGGAAAATTGAGCTTCACCGATCCCGTGCGCGGGTTGACGTCGAGATAGAGATGGAAGCGGCATGAGACGTAGATGCACGGTCGTGCCATGTGCTGGCAATCGGCGCGCGTACGCGGACGCTGGCGCTCAAGCTCTTCGAGATCCGCTTGCTCCTCGGGATCGAGCCCTTCCTTCAGGCGACGGCGTAAGTCGCGCGCCATCTCCTTGCGCGAAAGCGTGTGCGCTCGATGACGGGGATCAGACTCCTCGGAATCGAGCGCTTCGGCGGCTTTGGCGACCGGCTTTCCCTCGGGCATCAAGCGTCTCCCTTCGGATCCTACGCGTCCTTCTCGCGGGCGGCGACATCTTGTGCCGTCCGTTCGATCTGCTTTACCAGAGCGGCGGTCGCTTTCCGCGCCGCACTCAGCGCGGACTCCAGCTCACGACGCTTTGACTTGCGCGCGGACGCAAACTCGCCGAGCTCGTCGAACAGCGCTTCCAGGCCGTTCTCGATCACGTCCAGCTTGCCGCGGAAATAGACCGCCGAGCGGCGAATGTCCTCGAGCGTCAGGCCCTGGTCCATCAGCTCTTTGATGGAAGCGATGCGACGGGCCGTTCCTGGAGGATAGACACCGTGTGAACCACGGTGCTTGCCCTTCTCGCCCACGCGCTTGCTGCGCGGAAGAAGACCGAGCTGCACGTATTTACGAAACGTGGCCTCGGCGAGCTTCACGCCACGGGGCGCGAAAAACTCGACAATGTGTTGGGCCGACAAACCGTCGGGGTTGGTGCGCTCTAGTTTCTCGATTTCAGCGTTCTCGATGGACACGATATCGCTCCTTTCACTGGGCCAGCACTGAGAGTCTACTCAAACGCCGCCAATGAATGGCAGCTCATGAATAGGGTATTCTCAGTGGCTTGTCAAGGCGAGTCAACTTTTTGGACGGTTCTTATTTTTTTCGCACGGGACGTCGCTAGCCGAGACGCATTCCCTCTGTTACATCGCGCCGCCATGTCCATCGAAATCCGCCCCCACGACCTCCGGCACAGCGACGGCCGCATCGAGCTCGCGCCGTCCGCCGACGCCGCCATCCGCGCCTCGCCGCTCTACAACCACGACCTCGCGCCGGTGCGCGTGGCCGACCGCACTTGGACTACCTACAACTACGCCGCGCTCTGGATCAGCATGGCCCACTGCATTCCGACCTACATGCTCGCCTCGGGCCTGATGGGACAAGGCATGAGCTGGGGGCAAGCGCTCTTCACGATTCTGCTCGGCAACGTGATCGTGCTCGCGCCGATTCTTCTCAATTCTCACCCCGGCACCAAGTACGGCATTCCGTTTCCGATCTTCGCGCGCGCCGCGTACGGAACGCGCGGCAGCAACCTGCCCGCCATCATGCGCGCGCTGGTGGCCTGCGGCTGGTTCGGCATTCAGTCCTGGATCGGCGGGCAGGCGCTACACACCTTTTTCGCTTCTATGTATTCGGGCTGGCCCACGCTGCTCGGGCTAGCCGGCGGCTATCCGGTCACGCAGTGGATTTCGTTCTTGCTCTTCTGGGCGCTCAACATCGGCATCATTTATCGCGGCATGGATCTTTTGCGGCACGTCGAAAATTGGGCCGCGCCATTCGTGCTCGTCATGACGGCGGCACTTGTAGTGTGGGCGGTAAGCGCCGCGCACGGACTCGGACCGATCCTCGCGCGCCCCGGAAAGTTCGCTTCGTTCACCGACTTCATGCCCATCTTCGCGCCGGCATTGACGGGCATGATCGGCTACTGGGCGACGCTCTCGCTCAACATGCCGGACTTCACGCGATTCGGAAAATCACAGCGCGATCAGACGCTCGGACAGGTCGTGGCGTTGCCCACCACGATGACGGTTTTCGCGGCGATGGGCGTCGTGATCACCAGCGCCACGGCGATCATTTATGGCGAAGCGATTTGGGATCCGGTCGTGTTGGTCGGAAAATTTACGAGCCCGCTGCTGGTCGCCATCGCCATGTTCACGGTGGTGATCGCGACGCTCGCGGTCAACATCGCGGCCAACGTCGTCTCGCCGGCCAACGATTTTTCGAATGCGTTCCCCAAGCTGGTCAGCTTCCGCACCGGCGGGCTCATCACCGGAATCGTCGGCATCGCCATGCAGCCGTGGAAACTTCTCGCTGATCCGTCGGGCTACATCTTCGGCTGGTTGGTGGGCTATTCGGGCGGGCTCGGTTCGATCGCCGGCGTTCTGATCGCGGACTATTGGCTGGTGCGCGGAAAAGAATTGGCGCTGGCCGATCTCTATCTGCCCGAGGGTCGCTACGCGTACGCCCGCGGCTGGAATTGGCGCGCGGTGGCGGCGACGCTGGTTGGCTGCGCGCTGGCGTGGATCGGGCTCGTCGTTCCGATGCTGCGGCCGCTCTACGACTACGCGTGGTTCGTCGGCGGCGGAAGTGCGGCGCTTTTGTACTGGACGCTCATGCGCACTGCGCCGACAGCCGCGGTAGCGACGGCTACCGATCCGCGCTTCGAGCGCCATCGCTAAAGACTAGGCATCATCCGCGGTGCTGCAATCCGCGCCCAGACCGACTTTGCCGCATTTCGTAGCGGCGCCTGGGCCAACGCGAGCAACGTCATCGCGGCGATCAGCGCGCCATAAAGCGGCAGCGCCTGCGCAATGCTCAATTGCTCTCGCTGATCGAGCCCCGTCTTCCCGTACACAAGCTCGATGTGCACCCAATAGATGAGCAGGGAATGGCGACCCAGCGCGACCAACGCGCGCGCTGGCCAGAGTGCCGTACGAGTGGCGAAGAGGCGATCGATTTTCCAAAACGCCGCGCAAAACACGAGGAGATAGCCCGCACGCACTGCGAAATAGCAGGGGCTCTCGTGCCAAAAATCGATACCGGGGAAGAGTGTCCACGGCGACGCGTCGAGCGCGACGGCGCCGATAAAGACGAGGGCGCCCGCGAGAAACAGCCCGACGTTGATGCGCGATTCTCGGATTCCGTCGCCGCGGGAGGCCGCCGCAAACGCCCCTGCCGCTGCGCCAACGAAAACGAATCCGGCCCACGGAAACAACGGGAAATAGGCATCCGGCGGCGCGCCCTGAATGTAGAGCCACAGCGTGTGCGGAAACCACGCGGGCTGGTGCCAACCAAGCGCCGCAGGCGTGAGCCATGAAAACGTGGCCGCGCACGCCACGCTGAGCCCGGCAACGACAGACGGCCGCTTGGCCATTGCCACCATCGGCGCCGCGAGAAAAAGCCCAACACCGATGCAATTGAGGACGTCCGTGTGCCCAAGCGCGTTTTCCAGACATTGATAAAATGTCATGTTCCAGGATCGCGCCGCGAAAAAGCGGAAGGCATACGCTCCGAGCAAAATAATCGCCGCGCGTCCAGCGATGTGGCGTGTGCCCACCCAGCGCGAACGGCCAGCGTCCTCGGCGCCCTGCACGGCTAACGCCAGCGCGAACCCGGCCATGAAGAGAAACGCGGGCGCCGGAAAACCACCTAGGAAACGCGCGAAGCGAAAAAAATCGCCCTTGTGCAAGTCGGGCTTGAGCCAAGCGTCGAAGGCGTGAATCTCCATCATCAGGACGACGGC
>JAHFDP010000058.1:0-16522 GCA_023248955.1 Deltaproteobacteria bacterium | reverse complement strand
GCCTTTGCTGAATCCTGCTCCACGCTCTGCACGTCCGCAGGCGGCGGCTTGGGCGCGACCTTCGGCGGCGGTGGCGGCGCGGCGTTCCAATCGAGAAAACCAAGCGCATACGCCGTGCCGCGTCGGCCGTCGGAGAGCTCGCCCTCCACGTCGACCCACGTCTCGAGCACCTGCGCGTTCTGCACCACCGTGTCGGTGTACTGCTCATCCGCCTGCGCCACGATGGCCTTGTCGTGAAACTGCGTGCCGCTTTCGTCCTGGTAGTCCACCATCAGCTGCTGGATGTGCGTCGAAATCGTCGCCGCCAATTGCGCGCGCGCGTCATCCTTGGCGTAGCGAATGGAATCTTCCGGATCGAAGGTCGGACCGCTCACGCCGACTGCGTAGATCTTCGCCTTGCTCGTTGCCGGCGGATGCTTCACCCACGAAGGCGGAGGCGCAGGCGGGTGCGGCGGAGGAATGTGCGCACATGCCACGAGCGCAAACAGCGTCAATCTCGGAACGAAACGCATGGGGGCCATCCTGCAAAAAAAACCGGCGGCAACTCTACGGGAGTGGCCGCCGGCTGAACATTTTGTCAACTTGCGAAATGATCAAGTTGCGAAAAAACTAGCGTCCCTCTTCGACTTTCGTCTTGTGCTCTTTCTCGAGCTCGTCGAAAGCCTGATCCGCGTGCGACTTCACCATGTCGCGCACCTTGGCCGAGAGCTCCTTCATCTTCTCCATCTGGCCAGCGAACGCGGCGTAATCGAGCTGCGCCAGCGCGTACTCCGTGCCATCGGCCGGATCAACGAAGTGGTCGACGATCTGCGCGCCGTTCAACTCCATCTCCGTGTAGACCTTCAGCGCATCCGAGACATGCTGCCCTTCCGAGCTGGCCGACATGTCGCCCGCCGTCGTCGACTCCATGAAATCCTTGTGCAGCCGTTCGATGTAGGTCTTCATCGTCTCGGCGATTCCCGCCCGCGCCCGCTGCTCGGCCGTCTCGCGGCGCAGCGCCGCATTGCGAATCCCCGACGCGGAAGCCACACCGTAAAACACGCGACCCTTCTCGCCGTTGAACGCGCCCGCGCCCTTGTTCACCCAATCCGGTGCGCCATTTGCCGCAGGCCCAGCTTGATGCGAACAAGCCATCGCCACCGCGCAACCGAACTTCGCCATCGTTTTCATTATCCGCGTCATGTGTTGCTCCTTAGGAAAAAAGTGATTGTCTTAAAACCGTGCGTAGGCCGGTGACCGGCCGCGCAGCTTACTTTACGAAGGGCACGGGAAAAAGTTCCAAATACTTGCGCCCTAATTTCCCTCGCGCGAAAGCAGCGCTTGCGCCAATTCGCCCGCGGCCTGCTCTCCCGCTTGTTTGAGCGCCTCATGCGCCGCGACGTTCGCATCGCCCTTGATTCCGCGTCCCTGCTTGTCGCTCTGCGCCAGAACTTCTCCGCTCTGCGCATCGATGGCGCGCACCTGCACCGTCGCGGTAACGGCCGCCTGCGTACCGAAAACAGTACCCGTTCGCGCAGCGCTGGCGGTCACCAGCAGCGCAATGCGGGCGCCGGATTGCTTGGCCAACGCAGTCGCCACGGCGACGTTTCCGGCATCGCCTTCCAACGGCGGCATCACCGAAAATCCCCGGCCCGCCAAAATTTCGCTGATACGGCCTGCGGAAACAGCATCCGCCGAATGCTGACCGAGCGACGTCTCCGTAAAAACGATCGCCGTGCGCCGCTGTGCACCAACCGATGCGGAGAGCGCCAAGTCGAGCGCACCCGACAGATCACGCGACGTGGCAAATCCCGATCGGTTCAGATCGACCGCATCGTCCACCGCCGCGAGTTCTCTCTTCGCTTCGCGAAAATGAAAAACCGCCAGCTTCGCATCGTGCGTCGCACGGCCTTGTTCGAAGTGGCCCAGCGCGGCCTCGACGTGCGCCGCCTTTTCCTTGGCCTGCCGATCGCGCTCTGCTTGCGCTTCCGCCTTGGGCAACTTCGCCAGCACCCAGACATCGAAGCGATCGATCTCGCCGCTGGCCACCACGCGCGACATGCTCTCGAAATAGACGTCGGCGATCTGCGCGCTGCGAAGCTGTCCGCCGGTGCTGGTGTGCACATCGGATCGCGCGCGATTTTCCGCATCCTCGGTCGACTGGGTGTAGCTGCCCTCGGCCACGATCTTCACGCCGATGAACTGCGACGCCTGCGCCAGCGCCGCCGCCAACGCGCCTGCCTTGCCTTCATCCAGCGACGCCGCGCCGCTCTTGGCGCCCACGAAATAGAAAAATTGCCCGTCTTGCGGCGGCACCACCACCCACTTCGGGGGCTGCGAAGCGGAATTTTTGTGAACCACCTCGGGTGCGCTGGCACAAGCCGTCGCGATTACAAACGCGATCGCTTGTAGTACACGCATCCTCACGAGCCGCTCACGCCCGCGGTGGCGTTCTGCTCCTGCAACTTCTTGGCATCCGTCGCGGCCTGTTCAATGTGCGCGAGCTCTTTCAAGAAGTCGTCGTCGGAGGTGTACTCGTAAGCCTTCTGCACGTCGGCTTTGGCTTTGTCGTATTGGCCCGAATACTCGTAGACGAGCCCGCGATCCCAGTAAGCCTTGGCAATGATCTTCGAGGCCAGGCCCGACTTCTCGCCGCGATCGATGGCCGTGCTCACGAGGTCCTGCGCCTTGGCCCATTCGCCGAGTTTGCACATGGCAATCGCGCGCTCCAACTCGGGCAGATCGCCGTCCTTGTAGAACGAGGCTTCCTGCACAACGCGGTGCGGGACGATGGCGCGCATGAATTCCGCGACCACTTCCTCACGCTCCTGCCGCAACATCTCGGAGCCGTCGATAGAAGGCGCGTGGCACTCCGCGTTGGAGTACTGCGCACAATCGTTGAACCGCCGTTGCTGGGCTCGCTTCTCGACACGTTTCACCTTGAGCAACTGCCCGGTTTCCACATCGTCGATCTGAAATGAAACCCGCACCGTCGCCGTGCCGACACGCGTGTAGTAACGCTGAACGTGCGTATTGCCCTTCGCATCGGCCACCTTGCGATCTTCGAACGTTTCGTTGTTTTGGAAATCATCTTCCTCGACGTTTCCAAAAAGCAGCGCCGACGCTGGCAACTGTTTTCCGAGCTGCGCCGCGTGATTCGGATCGGCCAGTTCGCTCGCGGAGAGCTTCAGCTCACCCATGATCTGCCCGAGGTGCGCGCGATCAACCACCTGGAATCGATTCGACTCCATGAGGTGTTGCTGCACCAGGTTCATGATCTCTTGCCCATGCTGTCCGCGTAGCTCGCCTACCGCGATCTGCTTGTAGCGCCCCATGTTGATCTCGGCCGGTTTCATGACTGGCACATCGACATGCACAGTGGCGCAGGCACTCATCACAACGCTGGTGATCAAAACGAAACGACGCATGGGTTCTCCTTAGGTGTCTTAAAAAGCAAGTCTCAAAAAACGTCGGACAGCGCTTTGTCCAGGTGATCGCGCAAGAGATCTCGCGTGTGCATCAGCGACTTGCGCGCGGCCTTGGCCTCGGACGGCATGACCTCTTTGGTTTCCGATTTCGGAATGTCGAATTTCACGAGCTCCTCGCGCGTCGAGGGGGACATCACGGTCACCTGCGCCGCTGTTCGCGCGGTGTACATGCCCTCGCCGAAATCCGACGGCCCCGTTTCGGTGTCGAGATCGACGTAAGCCAAAATCGCTTCACTTCGGCCGGACAGCGCTTTGGGATCCGCGGGCGTCGCGTCGTCGGGCACCCGTTCACTGGTCACGCGCAGTCCCGATTTGGTCAACGCTTGCGAAACAACATCGGCCAAAACGGATGGCTCCACACCCGGACGCGCGCGCGCCGCATGCAGTACCACCAGCACCAGCGCGCGCTCCTTGAGCGTGACCGCGGCTTTGGCGATCTCGGTCATCCGATCCACCACCGCATCTTGCCGCGCTTCTTTCGCATGACCTTGCACGCCAGCGATTTGTAAAAGCCCCGCGATGGCCTTGGGACCGGCGTTCAGAACCTCGTGCTTGTGCGTCCGAAACGCGCGGTAGCGGCTCTTCTCGAACGACTCCTTGGCCTGCGCATAAGCGGCCTCGAACGTCTGCAAGGGCGCCCGCAACTCCGCCTCCAGCGCGGCTTCGCCACGCGCGCGATCCAGCGCGGCCAGCGCGTACCACTGCCCGCTGGCGCGATCTTGGAAACGATCGACGATGTCGATCAGCTCGGCATGCCCGAAAGCGCTGGACGATTCCACACTTGAGAAAATGTCCTGTTGATCTTTTGTCAATCCGTTGGTCGACACTTCGCTCACCAGGCTCTTGAAACTCGACTTGATCGACGAGCTGATCTTGGCGGACACCGCGGCCTTGGCGGCCTCTTCCGCCACGGTCAAATCGGCGTTGAGCCCACGGGCGAGCAAGAATTTCGCGGGAGGGTGGGCCGCATCGCGCTCGGAGACGAACTTCTCCGGAACCGGCAACGCCGTGGCACAAGCAGAAAACAGAGCAACGAAAACCAGACAACGCAAGGGCGGCCTCTGTGCAGTTATGCGGCGGTGAGCGTGGTGAGAAGTTTCTCCAGTTCCTCGACGAGATTCTCGTGATCGCCGACCAGGTCTTCCTTCACTTTTCCGTCGGCGCCCACCACCACCACGCGCGGCAGCTGGTCGACGCCATACTGCTTGCTGGCCACGTTGTAGCGATCGGACAGCACCCGCAGCGGAATGTTCTTTTGCAGCGCGAATTCGGCCAGCGTCTCGGGCGTCTCGCCAAACCCGATCAGAATGACCTCCACGTCTTTCGACTTCCAGCGCTCGTTGAGCTCAACCACGTGCGGCAACTCGCGCTGACAGGGTTTGCAGAACGTCGCGAAAAAATCGAGGACGAGAGCTTTTTTGCGCATGGGCGGCCGGGCCGACGGGCCGACCAGATCACGCAAGAAAACCATGCGATCGTGTACATCGCGCAAAGCGAGCAGCGGCGCGGCCTGGCCGGACAACGTGCGGTGCGCCGGCGCCGCGAGCGTGGCTCCAACAGCAAGCAGAAGAAGGGCTCGGGCTAGCACGCTCGGTAATTTAGCAGATCTTCACCCGCCAGCGCTGGCCTTGCTTTTGGGGTAGCTTTCATCGCCGCGGTTCGTTAACGAAGTTCGGGCAAAGCACACCCCCATTTGAGGAGAACGAATGACGCGCGCGCTCTGGATCTGTTCGGTTGCAACGATGGTTGCTTGTGGAGCTTCTTCGGACAATAGAAACGGCGCTTCCGACGCAGGGACAACCGCGGGATCCACCACATCCGGTGCAACGACGTCGGGAACAACGTCGGGCGCAACCACAGCAGGAACGACTTCTGGCGCCACCACCGCCGGAACGACCTCGGGTGCGACGACTGCAGGAACGACCTCCGGCGCAACGACGGCGGGCACGACCTCGGGTGGAACCGGCGGAAAGCTAGGCGCCGCCTGCGCTGCCACGACGGACTGCAGCGAAGGGACCAGCCCGGCTTGTTTGTCGCAACAGCAGGCGGGCGTCGCTGGTGGCTACTGCTCCTCGGCCTGTGACAAGACCAGCGGCGCGGGCTGCCCGAGCGATGGGTACTGCATCAAGTCCAGCGGCATCTGCTTACGGATCTGCAATGCAAACGCCGACTGCGAACGGACAGACGTGGTTTGCCAAAACGGAACAGCCACGGGGACAGGGCCGGGCGCTTGCGGTCCGAAGTGCACGACCAACACCAATTGCAGCTCCGATGGCACCGTGACCTGCGACATGGCCAGCGGCAAATGCATCCCCGCTCCCGCTCCGACCGGAAACCAAAAAGAGGGACAGAGCTGCAGCCAGACCAGCGGATGCATCGCCGGCGAAACGTGCACGCACATCGTTCAGGGCGCAGCGAGCGGCTACTGCTCACCGGCCTGCACAGCCCAGGGCGGTTGCGCGACGTTCAGCGACGTTCAAGGTCAGTGCGCCGTGACCAGCCAGGGCGCGACGACCCCCACCGCCTGCATCTACATCTGCACCAATGGCACCACGAACTGCCAGACGGGCACAACGTGCCAGCAACTCGCCAAGCCCAACGATGCCTACTGGGCCTGCCTACCGTAATTTTGGGGTTCAGCCGGAAAACCACAGCTGCCGTTACCTGCGACGGTCGAGCGCAGCGCGGCTGCTTCCGTGCTTGCCGCGCATGTTGAAAGCGCGTCCGGCCCGATTGGTGGCGCTGGAAGCGCTCGATCACATAGCGGGCTTGCCGCGCATATTGAAAGTGCGGCCGGCCCGATTGGTGGCGCTAGAAGCGCCCGATCACATAGCGGGCTTGCCGCGCATATTGAAAGTGCGGCCGGCCCGATTGGTGGCGCTAGAAGCGCCCGATCACATAGCGGGCTCCTCCGGTGCCTCCTCAGCGCACCGAAAAGTGCGCCTCCGGGGGCTTGCTCGCCGCAAGCGGCCCCCCTCTGTCGCTGCGCGACATCTCCCCCGGTACCGGGGGAGTCCCCTCGTCCGCGCCTCGGCCGCGGATCCTGTAGCCGCGGCACGGCTCGCGCTGTTGCGCGTAGCGGAAGGCCAGCATCCGAGCCGCGCTCGACCGTCTCCGGTCCCACGGCAACTGTGGATTTCCGGCTCAGCGCGCCCGGGCGACGGCTCGGACGCGCATCGTCTCACAGCGACTGATTGGACGGCACGGGGTCGTCGTCTTCCACCGTGGGAACGCCGGGCGTCGCGCGAACACTGAGCACGAGCCGATCCACTTGCCCCACAAGGTCACGGTTGGCGCCGAGGGGCCAACTGGCGATCACCAAAATCATTCGCGGACCCGAAGCCACGACAGCCACACGCCCAGCGGCGTGATCCTCGAGTCGAAAACCAAAACCATACGCGTCTTGGCCGGCGCTGTTGGCGATCTTCGCCGCGCGACCCGTGGCAATCCCGGCCTCTGCGTCCACGTGAACGCGCAAAAGGCGCGCCATTTCCTGAGCGTTGGCGCTCGCATCGGCGACTTGCACCACGATCTGCACCCCGGTGCTGTGCGCGACGAGCAAGGGAATCACCAATCCGTCCGGCGAGGGAACCGCGCTGGCGGAAGACCAGCCATGTCCCGTGGGGCGCTCGAGCGAAAAACCGCTCTCTCGATCGACATAGAGAGAAGAAGGCGCTTGGTCGCCCGGCCCTCCCGGCAATTTCACCTTACCGTGCGCACAGGCCGCCAGTGCGAAAACCGCCAGCGCTGCGTGACCGGAAGGAGGCACCAGATCAACGGTCGCCACGGAGACCCAGGCGCGCAAGCGGCGCGATGGGCCGCTAGACAAAAGCTCAAGCTTGACAAAAAGATGGGTCAGCAGCCGTCGAGGGCGTCTTGCAACTCCGAGAGCGCGTGGCCATCGCGTGCGGTGCCGGCAACCTCGAGCCCCGTGCGAAACACCTGCCGCGCCTCGTCGGCTCGACCCTGCGACTGCAAAAGCATCCCGAGTTGCAAGTAGGCCGGGACGTACGTCGGAAGCCGATGAAGGAGCTCACCGAAGCACGTCTCGGCATCAGCCATCCGGCCGGCCGTTTTGTACTCGAGTGCCAAAGCGTAACGTGGAAATGGATCGTTGGGCTTGTCAGCGACGAACTGTTCGAAGGTTGCGATACGGGACATGGGGCGGCACAATTGCCAGCACGGAGAGAGAAGTCAAGGCTCGAAGTCGATCGATGTTCCGTCGTCGGAAAGGAGCACGCCGTTGGCCTCGATTTCGGCGCGCGCGTTTCGCACTTCGGCACCGGCGTGCGTCAGCACAATTCGTCGCGCACCGAGTGGAAGCCGGGTGCGAATTTCACTCCACGACAAGTGATCCGCCAGCGGTTCGAGCGACGTGCATTCGCACAACAGCAGCACGGAACCCTCTGCGCAGGAGAGGAGCTCTGGTGACCAAGCCGTATCGCCACTCCAAGCGAGCGGACCGATTCGCAACGAAAGTGCGCCCGCGGCCGGATGCATGTGACTCGCCGCAAACGCGCGCACTAAGCGGCCCGCAACCGTGAGCGCGGAACCCGGCTGCAGCACAACGAACGAGAGTGGATAACCCAGCACCTTTTTGGAAGCGCCTTCGTAGAGCGCGTCCAGTAACTTAGAGAGGCGCGCAGCCAGATCGGGCGGGCCCGCCAAGACCAACGGCCGCGTGCGTTTGGCCAGACGCTGTTCGAGCACCAAGAACGGCAGTCCCGCGAAATGATCACCGTGCAGATGCGAGATCAACACGGCATCGATCTGCGCCGGGTCCAGTCCATGCCGCTTCAGCGCTGCGAGCGCGCCGCCGCCGCAGTCGAGCAATAGCGCGCCCTGAGCGTCCTGGTAGAGCGCGCAACTTTGTCCTCGCCCACCCGCACCGAAAGGATCGCCACTGCCGAGAACGGTGAGCGTATTCATCGTGGCTGTTCCACCAAAAACGGAAGCGGCGGCGCCCGTCCTGCGCGCAAGGCGATCTCTTTGCGCCAACGTTCGGCGTCGTGCATGTTTCCAGCAAGCGCGAAAGCGGTGACCAACCGACATCCCGCGCGCTGCCAAGCCACACGCAGAAGCGGCCCTTCGTTGGCGGTTCGGCCGAGCGCGGCCTCTTCGACCCAGGCAAGAGGCACCGCAAATACGGCACGATCGAAGGCCGCGTATGACAATGTATTACCGGTCAAGACGAGCTCACCAACAGCGAATGTGCCGAAACCCTCGGCCAAGAAACGCATGTGGCCCGCGCCGGGCAACGTGGTTCCCAAGTGCTCGGCGCGAACTGCGAGGAGCGACTCCGCCGGAGGTAACGCGGGCATGGATTCGACCAGCAGCGCGCGGGTTGCCCGTTTGAGAACGCGATAACGCCAAAGGATCCACGCGCCAGCGCTAAGGACCAGAAAAAGCGGTGCGGCCAGAAGAAAAGCCACGCGCGATGCCCTCAATACGGCGGAGGAAGGATCGGCGGGCGGCCATTCTCATCCCGCTTGCGCTGGAGTTCGACCTCGGAAATCAGCGCGGCAGGCGCGACGGTGGACACCGGAACGAAGCCGCTCTCCGCGCCGCAATAGCCGTTAAAAACACCGAGCGTTTTGCCCGTGGTGACGATCTTGTTGATCGTGGTGAGCGGCGTTCCGACAAGCTCCACGCCGCGCACCAGCTCCTCGCGGCCCGTCTCGACATCGATGCGATAAACCAGCCGCGGCTGACCTTTGAACGCTTGGTAATCGAACCCCGAGGTGTTGGTGTTTCCTCCAGTCACGTCACGAATGATCAGCGCGTAAGGTTTGTGCTGATCCTTCGCCATCTGCACCAATTGGCGGCGCAGTTCGGCATCGTCAACCTGGCGCGTCGACTCCACGATGGTGTTGGCCATCCGCGCGACCGGCTCACGATTCCCCGCTGCACGACCGTGACCGTTGGAATGCGCGAACCCCTTCACCGGCGATCGCGAGAGCAAGTAGGTTTTCAAGATACCCGCCTGAATAAGCACCGCACGCTGCGCTGGAACACCCTGCTCGTCGAAGCCATAAAATCCATTGAGGGGAAACTTCTCAATAGACGCAACGGTCGGGTCATCGATGACTGAGAGAAAGTCCGGCAACACCTTCCGTCCAACCTGCCCCTTGAAGGTGCGGCCTTCCTTGTCGTCATTTTGGCGCTCGCCCTCAAGGCGGTGTCCGACGGCTTCATGAAAGAAAACGCCGGTCGCCTCGGGCGCAAGCAACGCCGGTCCCGTGTAGGGATCGATGGCCGGAGCTTGGCGTAGCTGCCCAAGCTCGCTCGCCAAGGTCTCGGCATCCGCGACGAGCTTCGCTTCGCCGGGGAGCCCCGCTTCGGTCGGCGCGTAGTAATCGCGGCTATCCTCGAGGAGCATCCCATCCGGCGCACGCGTCCAGGCCGTGATGTGGGCGCCGTACATGACCGTTTCGGTGATCAGCGCCGCGCCTTCGGTCGAGGCAAAGGTGCGTACGCCCTTGTCGACGGTCACACGCATGCTGGTGTCGAAGAGTTCGCGATGTGCCATGAGGCTCGCCGTCACGCGGCGCACCACACTGCCCCAACGCGGCCGATCGAACGGCGACGGGACCACTGGCCCCACCACATGCCGTGGCTCTTCGATCGTAAAACTAGACGCGCGCTCGGGATCGTCGCTGCGATAAACCGATTTGCCCCGCTTTTTCAGGTAGGCCGAGAGCGCGCGCTTGTACTGATCATCCGTCGCGAGCCACAGCGCGGCACGCAGCGCGGCGGGGTTGTCATCGACCGGCGCATCTTTCGGTGCGGTATAACCGGTGTCGGTCGCGTCGAAATCGAACATCTCCGACGGACCGGACGAATCGAGCTCGTAATTGCCGACGCGGACATCGACCGTCGCCCGGCGATCGTGCCGCTCACCATCGAGGAAAACCGCGCCGAATCGGCCGCTCACTTCCTGCGTATGCTCGTCTTTGACCTGGTAGCTGATAAAGTAGGGAGGCTCACTGCCCTTGAGGCGCAGATTTTCGTGCGCCCGTTTAAGCTCGGCCTGCATCGCCGACAGAACAACGAGACGTGAGTCGGCCGCGGACGCAGTGTGGCTAGCGATCAACAGAAAAGGGAGGAGGGCGCGCAAGGCAACTTTGTAACGTAAAATCTGCGCTACGACTGGTTTTTCTGAATCCAAGCAAGCACGTAATCGGCGACTTCTCGCCAACCGTCCTGAGCGATGCTCAGATGCGTGCGATCGGAAAACTCGCGGAAATCGGTAACCGCCGGCGTCAATCGATAGGCGTAGAAATTGTCGCGATTGAGGCTCGCGGGGATGATGTGGTCCTCCGTGCCGGCAATGAGGAGAAGCGGCGGACGCGGACGCTTAAAATCGATTGCCGCGGTGTCGGTGGTAGGTCCTTTGCCCACGCGACGCGATTCGGGAACGACGTAACGCTCGTAGGACGCGCGCTGGAATTCCGCCGGTAAGCCGCTGGCGAAAGCGTATTGAAAATCCTCGAGCGACATCGCAATCGGTTCGTCGATATTGGCGGTCGGACTGATCGCACCCCAGTTGCTCTTGAGAAATGACCATTTGAGCGAAATCACCCCCTGCGGCGGCGCTGAATCAAGGACGGCGTTGCGGAAAAGGGCGTGTTAGCGTCTAAACTTTCGCGCGCGATCGCATGCGAAGCCCTACAACGTAAATTTCAAAGCTCCGCTGCCGCGTCGCTTCCGGACGGACGATACGAACCTCTTCGAAACCCTCGCGAACGACTCGTTCGTAATTTTTCGTCTCGCCGCCCATGAAGAGCTTACAGGCGAAGTGCGCTCCAGGCCGTGCGCAGAGCCGCGTCAACTCGAGCGCCCGCTGTGCTAGCGCTAGCGAACGCGCCTCATCCGTCGCCCGAATACCGGTCGTCTTGGGCGCCATATCGCTGGTGACCGCATCGAACGGCCGACCGGCCAACTCGAGGAGGCGAGCCCGCGATACGTCAGCGTAGATATCCAGCGCAATCGTCCGAACGTTCGGAGCAATCGCCGGTATCGGCTCAAGATCGATTCCAATCGCTAGGCCGCTGGGCCCGACGATACGTGCAATGATTTGGAGGAATCCACCCGGCGCCGCGCCTAGGTCAAGAACCGCATCTCCCGACTTGAAGAGCCGGTAGCGTTTCTGAATCTCGTCGAGTTTATAGGCGGAACGGGCGCGCAATCCTTCCGCTTTTGCCTTGCGAAAGAATCGGTCGCGCGGATCGTAGGGCTTGGACATCAAACACGCTGCTTAGATTTTACAACGCTGAAGAAAGCAACCCGGGCCCTCAGTGCCTGAACCAGCGGTGTTGAAAGACTCCCAGACACTGGGCAAATCCACCGCTTGCTCAACCCCTCCAAGCGACCGAGAAGTACCGCATGCCACTTGCCGTGCAACACAATCCGCTGGCGCCGCGTGTGCGCTGACTCCCACTCCGACTGAACCTGAAAACCTCAATTGGGAGCTGATCACCTCGCGGGCTCGCGACAAAATCCAACTGTGGCGCAGTTCGCTTGACGCAACGTAACCATCAAATGTCACTTGGAAATCCGCGATCACTTTTCCGGGAATCCCCTCGAACTGAGGTTTTCAGGCTGAACGACCATTTCCTCAAGCAACAACTAGCGCGCCACCAGCAAACTCTCGGAGGCCAACAAGCAACCAGGATTTCACGAAACCTCCCAATTTTCTCCAATAAAAAACCCCGCGAGGCTTGTGACCTCGCGGGGCGAATTAAATCCGGCAGCGACCTACTCTCCCACACGGAAACCGTGCAGTACCATCGGCTCTGGAGGGCTTAACTACCGAGTTCGGGATGGGATCGGGTGTGACCCCTCCGAAATAGCCACCGGAAACCTTTTCACATACGCGTAAGCCTACGCTGAATTGTTCTCTCTAGAAGTCGGGCAACCGCCTCGACCTTGACCTCAAACCCTTTTGGGGTTCGACGTTAAGAAGATTAGTGACCAAGCCGCACGAGCGATTAGTACCGGTCAGCTGAGCGCCTTACAGCGCGTACACCTCCGGCCTATCAACGTGGTGGTCTCCCACGGCTCTTTAGGATCTTGCGATCGGGAATCCTGGTCTTGGGGATGGCTTCCCGCTTAGATGCTTTCAGCGGTTATCCTTTCCGCACACCGATACCCAGCGATGCCCCTGGCGGGACAACTGGTACACGGGCGGTGCGTCCAATCCGGTCCTCTCGTACTAGGATCAGAGCCCCTCAAGATTCCTACGCCCACAGCAGATAGGGACCAAACTGTCTCACGACGTTTTGAACCCAGCTCGCGTACCGCTTTAATTGGCGAACAGCCAAACCCTTGGGACCTGCTCCAGCCCCAGGATGCGATGAGCCGACATCGAGGTGCCAAACCGCTTCGTCGATGTGAACTCTTGGAAGCGATAAGCCTGTTATCCCCGGAGTACCTTTTATCCGTTGAGCGATGGCCCTTCCATACAGAACCACCGGATCACTATGACCTGGTTTCCCACCTGCTCGATCTGTCGATCTCGCAGTTAAGCGCCCTTATGCCATTGCACTCGTCGGCTGGTTTCCAATCAGCCTGAGGGCACCTTCGCGCGCCTCCGTTACAATTTGGGAGGCGACCGCCCCAGTCAAACTCCCCACCAGCCATTGTCTCGAGCCCCGGTAAGGGGCTGCGGTTAGACACCAAAACTAAACAGGGTGGTATTTCACTTTTCGCCTCCCCCCAAGCTAGCGCCCGGGGTTCAAAGGCTCCCACCTATGCTACACAGTTCAGTTCTAGTGTCAGTGGCAAGTTAGAGTAAAGGTTCACGGGGTCTTTCCGTCTTGCTGCGGGTAAACTGCATCTGCACAGCTATTTCAATTTCGCTGAGTCCCTGGCCGAGACAGTGCGGAAGTCGTTACGCCATTCGTGCAGGTCGGAACTTACCCGACAAGGAATTTCGCTACCTTAGGACCGTTATAGTTACGGCCGCCGTTTACCGGGGCTTCGGCTCACTGCTTCGCCTTGCGGCTGACAGATCCCCTTAACCTTCCGGCACCGGGCAGGCGTCAGACCCTATACGTCGTCTTATCGACTTTGCAGAGTCCTGTGTTTTTGGTAAACAGTCGCTACCGCCATTTCTCTGCGACCAAACAATGCTTCGGGAGCAAGTCCCTACACATTACTTGGCCCACCTTCTTCCGAAGTTACGGTGGAAATTTGCCGAGTTCCTTAGCCAGAGTTCTCTCAAGCGCCTTAGGATTTTCTCCTCGCCCACCTGAGTCGGTTTACGGTACGGTCGCCACATGGCTCCACTAAACGCGGGACTTTTCTTGGGAGCATGGGATCATCGGCTTCAGGCCATACGGCCACGTATTCACCTCTCGGAGTTAATGTCCCCAAGTTACGCTTTCCTCGGGAACCTCCTACCGGCTTAAACCAGCATATCCGTCAGCTGGCCCGACTACCCTTCTCCGTCCTCCCGGCTTCAACACCATGAGGCGGTGCAGGAATATTAACCTGCTATCCATCATCTACGCCTTTCGGCCTCGACTTAGGATCCGACTAACCCTGGGCGGATTAACCTCCCCCAGGAAACCTTGGGCTTACGGCGAACAGGTTTCTCACCTGTTTTATCGCTACTCATATCGGCATCAGCTCTCGTAGAACCTCCAGCAGTCCTTTCGGTCTACCTTCACTGGCGCTACGATGCTCCTCTACCGCAGCAATCCTTGCGGATGCTGCCCTTAGCTTCGGTCTCATGCTTGAGCCCCGTTACATTTTCGGCGCGGTCTCGCTTGACTAGTGAGCTATTACGCTTTCTTTAAAGGATGGCTGCTTCTAAGCCAACCTCCTAGTTGTCAAAGCGCTACCACATCCTTTACCACTTAGCATGAAGTTTGGGACCTTAGCTGAAGGTCTGGGGTGTATCCCTCTTGCGCGCGGATGTTATCACCCGTGCACTGCCTCCCGAGCTTCTGTTTGTCGGTATTCGGAGTTTGGTTCGGTTTGGTAATCTGGTAGGACCCCTAGCCGATCCAGTGCTCTACCTCCGACAACAATGTACTCAAGGCGATACCTAAATATCTTTCGAGGAGAACCAGCTATCACCAAGTTTGATTGGCCTTTCACCCCTACCCACAGCTCATCCCCTAAATTTTCAACTTTAGTGAGTTCGGACCTCCACGCGGTTTTACCCGCGCTTCATCCTGGCCATGGGTAGATCACTTGGCTTCGGGTTATAATACACGCGACTGATTCGCCCATTTCGGACTCGCTTTCGCTACGGCTCCACCTTACGGCTTAGCCTTGCCACGTACATTAAGTCGCCGATTCATGATGCAAAAGGTACGGAATCGCGCGTTCCCTTGCGGGCATAGCGCTTTCCCTGCTTGTAGACACACCGATTCAGGTTCTTTTAACTCCCCTCACAGGGGTTCTTTTCACCTTTCCCTCGCGGTACTTGTCCACTATCGGTCGTCAGGTAGTATTTAGGCTTACGAGATGGTCCTCGCAGATTCAGGCAGGATTACACGTGTCCCGCCTTACTTGGGGTTATCGCTCGCGTACGTTTCCTTTTCGCCTACGGGGCTGTCACCCGCTATGGCCGGCCTTTCCAGACCGTTCGACTAAGTAAACGTACTACTAAATGCGGCCCCACAACCCCGACGCAGTCACCTGCGGCGGTTTAGCCTGTTCCCCTTTCGCTCGCCACTACTAGGGGAATCGAGTTTTCTTTATTTTCCTCAGGGTACTGAGATGTTTCACTTCCCCTGGTTTGCTTCCTACTCCTATGAATTCAGAGCAGGATAACTGGACATTACTCCAGCTGGGTTTCCCCATTCGGATATCTCCGGATCAGTGCCTGGTTAGCGGCTCCCCGAAGCTTTTCGCAGCTACCCGCGTCCTTCATCGCCTCCTGACACCTAGGCATCCACGGTGTGCCCTTAGTAACTTAGCCACTCGATCTTCTCGACGTAGAGTCCGAGGAGTTCGAGGTCAAGGTCGAAGCGGTTAAACTCCGACTTTACTAAGAGAGAACAACAAATTCATACAGCGTCTACAATACAATTTCGGCTTACATCGTATGCGATTATCAAAGAACGAATAAAATGGCCGTTGCGCGTTGCTACGCTGGTTGTCGGACGCGCTGCTCTTGGATGAGAATCAAACGCATTGGCCAAATATTCGGGAGTGGAGCCGGACGGAATCGAACCGACGACATCTAGCTTGCAAAGCTAGCGCTCTCCCAACTGAGCTACGGCCCCAAACTTCGGGCGGCGCTGGAGAACTGTCGTTGGTATGGTGGGCCTAGATAGATTCGAACTATCGACCTCACGCTTATCAGGCGTGCGCTCTAACCAACTGAGCTATAGGCCCTCAGCCGATTGTGATGCGCAGCCGACCCGACCGCCACACTCGTTCTTGTTTTCAAGGAACAACCGAGCTTCCTCGGTCCCTCAAAACTGAACAGCAAGCCCTTGATTGGTTGATTGCGGGTGCGACCATTCTGGACGAATCCAAAACGTCGTTGACCTAGTCGCTGCTGGCAAATTCCCGAAGGAATGCCAGAGCTCCTTAGAAAGGAGGTGATCCAGCCGCAGGTTCCCCTACGGCTACCTTGTTACGACTTCACCCCAGTTACCAGCCACTCCTTAGGCGACTACCTCCCTTGCGGGTTGGCACATCGACTTCTGGAGCAACTGACTCCCATGGTGTGACGGGCGGTGTGTACAAGGCCCGGGAACGTATTCACCGCGGCGTGCTGATCCGCGATTACTAGCGATTCCGACTTCATGGAGTCGAGTTGCAGACTCCAATCCGAACTGAGACCGGTTTTTTGCGATTAGCTCCGTCTTGCGACTTGGCAGCGCTTTGTACCGGCCATTGTAGCACGTGTGTAGCCCTACTCATAAAGGCCATGAGGACTTGACGTCATCCCCACCTTCCTCCGGTTTAACACCGGCAGTCCCTTTAGAGTGCCCAACTGAATGATGGCAACTAAAGGCGAGGGTTGCGCTCGTTGCGGGACTTAACCCAACATCTCACGACACGAGCTGACGACAGCCATGCAGCACCTG
>JAHFDP010000101.1 GCA_023248955.1 Deltaproteobacteria bacterium | reverse complement strand
TCGCGTCTCCCGTGTTACCCTGCGTCTCGACCCATGGACCAGATCCGCGTCGAGAGCATCCTCGAAGATCGCCAGTTCGAACTCGGCGTTGAGCTGATCGCCGGCCGCGGCGGGTTGTGGCGGCAGATCGTCAGCGCGCGGGTGCAGAAGCCCGGACTCGCGCTCTCTGGTTTCACCGAGCACATTCACAAAGACCGCTTGCAGGTCTTCGGCAACACCGAGATGAGTTACCTGGCCACGCTGCCGGAGAGCCGCCAGACCTCGGTGATCAACGACCTGATGGGCCTGCCGATCTCTTGCTTGGTGGTCACCAAGAATCTGCCGATTCCGCCGGTGCTGGCGAGCTCCGCCGACGGCGCGCAGGTGCCGCTGTTGCGATCGAGCCACCTCTCCAGCGTCTTCATCGAGCGCATCGAGCGGTTTCTGGAAGAAGCGCTCACCGCCGCCACCAGCGTGCACGGCGTGCTCGTCGACGTGCTCGGTGTCGGCATTCTCCTCCTCGGAAAGAGCGGCATTGGTAAGAGCGAAGCCGCGCTGGATTTGGTCACCAAGGGGCACCGGCTCATTGCCGACGACATTATTGACTTAAAACGCAAGCAGGGCGGCGCCGTGTTCGGATCGGCGTACGGCCTCATCAAGCACCACATGGAAATTCGCGGCCTGGGCATCATCAACATCAAGGACCTCTTCGGCGTGTCCGCGGTGCGCGATCGCAAGCAGCTCGAAATGGTTATCGAGCTGGTGGAGTGGGACGAGAAACACGAATACGACCGGCTCGGCCTCGAGGAGAGCAAGTACACCGTGCTCGATGTGGACCTTCCGATGCTGACCATTCCGGTGCGGCCGGGACGCAACCTGACCACGATCATCGAAGTGGCCGCGCGCAATCATTTGCTCAAGTTGCAGGGCCATCACTCGGCGCGTGACTTCAAGGACAAATTGGCCAACGCCATTGCCACGGGAACCACGCCGGTCGGGCCGCTCGACGATGCCGAATAGCGTCCCACGGGGCTCGTCGGCGAAGCCGACCTTCGCCCCTTCCCCGCGTCCGAGTCGAGAATAGCAAGGCCCGATGACCGTTCCCCTCCACATCATCGTGCTGTCCGGGCTCTCGGGATCGGGCAAGTCCACGGCCATTCGCGCGCTCGAGGATGCCGGCTATTTCTGCATCGACAATTTGCCGATCGTGCTCCTGCCGAAGCTGCTGGAAGTTTTCGCGCACGGTGCGAGCGACATGCAGCGGATGGCCATCGTCATCGACGCGCGGGAGGGGCGCTTCCTCGACGCTACGCCGCAGGCGGTGCAGGACGCGCGCGCCGCGGGACATCGCGTGGATGTGCTGTTTCTCGATGCCACTGACGATGCCATCACGCGCCGTTTTTCAGAGACGCGGCGCCGCCATCCCCTGGCGCCTTTTGGCACGGTGGCGGAAGGCATCGCCTCGGAGCGGTCACGCTTAGCAGCCCTCAGGTCCGTGGCCGATGAAGTCGTCGACACGACGCGGCTGAACGCGCACGAGCTCAAGTCGCTGCTCACCGAGCGCTATGGCCACGAAGGTGCGCCGGAGCTGGCGGTGCAGGTGCTTTCGTTTGGATTTCGCCACGGTGTGCCGCCGCACGCGGACAACGTGCTCGACGTGCGCTTTCTCCCGAATCCCTATTTCGTGCCCGATCTCAAAGCGCTGCCCGGCACCGATCAGCGTGTCGCGCAGTGGGTTCTCGCGCACAACGAGGCGCAGCTCTTTTTGGATCACGCGGCATCGCTGCTCGAATTTTTGCTCCCGCGTTACCGCGCCGAGGGAAAGGCCTACCTCACCATCGCGCTCGGATGCACGGGCGGTCGCCACCGCAGCGTGGCGCTGGCGGAGGAGTTGGCGCGGCGCCTGTCCGCCAAGAAACACCCGGCCCGCGTGCGGCACCGCGATGTCGATCGAGAGTAGGACGCGGAGCGCAGCAGCATCGACTTTCCCCGTGTGTTGCAGTATGGCGTCCGACCATGCGGCTCCCCGTTTCCTTGAGTGCGATCTTGCTTTTCGGCGGCGCCGTTCACGCAGCCGGTTACAGCTTTCCCGATCTCGGTGCGCGTCAACTCGCGCGCGGCGGAACGGGCGCGGCGTCCGGCGGCGAAGTTGGCGCGCTTTACTACAACCCGGCGGCGCTGCTCGGCGCGCCGCTCAGCGTTCAATTCGACGGAATGATGCTTCTCCAGCACATCGATTTTCAGCGCGTCTCTCCCAACGGAAGTGCCGGCCACTACGACCAGGTCTCGAATGCGGCGGGTCCGTTTGCCAACACGCTTTCCGGTGCGGCGTGGACGCGCTCGCGCGACGGCGTGCCGCTGTTCGCGGTGGCTGCGGGCATTTACGGTCCCAGTGCCAACGGGCATCTTCTCTTTCCCGATCCCGCTGGTCGCTCCCCCAACAACGTGCTCAAGCAGACGCCGCAACGGTATGAGCTGATCGAATCGAACATCATCGTGCTCTACCCGACGCTGGCCATGGCCTGGCGCCCGCTCTCGTGGCTCGACGTTGGCATCGCCTACTCTGTGCGTTCCAGCACCACGGACAACACGCTGACGCTCTACGCCGCGCCGACTTCTGGCGAGGATCCCGAGTGGGACGCGCGTGCGCAGATCAAGACGCACGATTTTGGTTACCGTTTGCACGGGCCCTGGTCGGGTGATTCGAAGGAGAGCACGGGGCGATTGAACGTCGGCCTCTTGGTGCGGCCGCCGGGCCTGGATGGTTTTTCGATCGGTCTCTCCGGCCACCCGTCCGAGGCCATCAACGCCACCGGTACACTCAATACCGTTCCGCCTGACAACGCCAAGATTGTGCAGGCGCGCGTGATCGGTGATTCGATTTCCGTTCTCTACAATTACGCGGCGGAAGCGCGGCTCGGCGTGCGTTATGCGACGAGCAACTGGGCCGTCGAATTCGACACCGTCTACGAGGGCTGGAGCGCGCTGAAGCGGTTTCACGTCGAGCCGCACGGCATGAAAATCGAAGAGACCTCCGGCGGAAAAACGACGACGCAAGATGTCGCGCCCATCGACATCGAGAAAGATTGGCGCGATGTTTTTTCGCTGCGCGCGGGTGGTGAATGGCGGCCGCATGGTGGGCCGTTGACGTTGCGGCTGGGCGCGCTGGTGGAGCCGTCGGCGATTCCGACGAGCACGCTGTCGGTCGATTTTCCGAATACCGAAAGCGCGGGTGTGTCGATTGGCGCCGAGTATGCGGTGACCGATCACTTGACCGTCGCGTTGGCGTACGAGCGGTTGATCTCGCCGACGCAGCAGATTCGTGACAGCCAGATCATTCAGCCGGTGGCGCAGGCGGGCGTGACGCCGCAGAAGGTTGGCAATGGCGATCTCAACGCCAGCTTGGATTATTTTTCGGTTGGCATTGGGTACACTTTCGCTGCACCCTGATTGCGAAACGCGCCGGCGCGCCAGCCCGCTTACTCTGGATGCGCCGATTCCTCCCGAATCATCGTCCGCGGTGCTCCCGCTTCGCGCAGCTCAGCTTCGGTGGCAGCCATATCATCGCCCAGCGCGTCTAGCTTTTCCTCGTCGAAGATCTTCTCCACGGCGGGGAACAGATGATCTTCCTCAGCACCGACGTGCTCTTCCACCATGTCTTGGAGCTCCTTCACCTTCGTGAAGAACGCTTCGGTGGCCGCGCCGATGTGCATGATCTCCGCTAGCAGGCTCTTCTGCGCGGCGTGCTCCTCGACGGAATGTTCCAGAAGAGGCTCGGTGTCCTTCGCCTTGACCGACGGATAGAAATGACGCTCCTCGACGGTGGCGTGAATCGCCAGCGCGTCCGCGAGCTGATTGAAGGTACGCCGCATTCCCTCCGGATCTTGCTCGTCTTGCCCCTCCGCGATTTTGTCGAAGAGTCGTTCCACTTCCCGGTGCTGCTGCTTGAGCATGTCGATGGCCTGCATGGATTACCCCCTAAGGCTCAACGTTCGGCACCGCGGACGCTTTCGGCAAGCGCGGGCGTAAGTTTACGAGGTGAAGGTCCTTCCCGCGCAAAAGCCCGCGCCGCCCGCGCCAGCGCCGGTGCCGCAAAAGTCCACGGACAAGCGCTAGCCTTCGATTATTCTGCGCGGCATGGCATCCGCAATCACGACCGCTTTCTTGCTCGCCGCCGGCCTCGGTTTTTTCGCCTGGACCCTGCAGCGCCGCCTGCGTCCGCTCTTTTTTGCGCGCAAGGACGTCCGCTGGGATCGCGCTCCGGAACGCGCCGACGCGCTGGTGGCGTTTGGCCTCGGCCAGGCGCGCATGCCGCAGAAGCCGGAGCTGCGCGCGGGCATTGCGCACATCTTTATTTTCGTGGCCTTCATCGCCGCGCAGATCGGCACGCTGACGATTTTCGCGCGCGGCTTCATGCCCAACTTCAATTTTCCTGGTCTCGGCTCCGAGACGGCGCTCGGGCAGAATTATCTTTTTGTCAAGGACGTGGTGACGCTCTTGGGAACGCTCGGCGTCACGGCGTTTCTCTCCATGCGGCTCATCGAGAAGAAAGAGCGCATGACGCTCTCGTGGGAGGGCTGGTTCATCCTCCTGATGATTTTGGGCGTGCTGTGGACGGATCAGCTGATCGGTGCCGGTGAGTTGACCTTGGCGCACGCGCGGCCGGGCTACACCCCGGTGACCAGCTTCACGGCCAACGTGATGAACGCGCTCTTTTCCGAGTCGAGCGTGGAGATGATCGCCATGGCGTCGATGTGGGCGCACATGATCGTCGTGCTGGTGTTTCTCAATTTTCTTCCCTACGGAAAACATTTTCACATCATCACCGGACTTCCGGATGTCTATTTCAAACGTCTCACGCCGACCGGAAAACTGGCCACGATCGATCTCGAGAACAGCGAAAAATTCGGCACCGAGACCGCGCTCGATCTCTCGTGGAAGGAGATGTTCGACACCTATTCCTGCACCGAGTGCGGACGGTGCCAGACCTACTGCCCGACCTACGTCACCGGAAAACCGCTCTCGCACAAGGAGCTCAACCGGACGCTGAAAGGACACCTCAACGAGATCGCGCCAAGCCTGCCGCTGCCGCTGATGATGTTGCGGAACGCGGGCGCGCAGGCGGGTTCGGCTCCAGCGCTTCCGGAGCTGCCAAAGCTGGCCGGTAACATCGTTCCCGACGAAACGATTTGGGCCTGCACAACTTGCGGCTGGTGTGAACAGGCCTGCCCGGTCTTTATCGAAAACGTTCCGCGCATCGTCGATATGCGGCGAAATCTGGTGCTGATGGAATCGCGTTTTCCGCCCGAAGCGGCGCGCGTTTTCAAGGGCATGGAAGGGCAGGGCAACCCGTGGGGCATGGGCGCCAACAAGCGCGCCGAGTGGTGCGCGGATCTCGAGGTGCCGATCGCCGCCAACATGAAAGAGGCCAACGAAAAATTCGAGTACCTCTTCTTTGTCGGCTGCGCGGGATCGTTCGACGAGCGGCAGAAAAAAGTTAGCCGCGCGCTGATCAAAATTTTGAAGCAGGCCAGCGTGTCGTTTTGCATTCTCGGTGAGGAGGAGACGTGCACCGGCGACTCGGCGCGGCGGCTCGGCAATGAATATCTTTTTCAAGCGCTGGCGCAGCAGAACGTGGAGACGATGAAGCAGTACGAGGTGACGAAGATCATTACGCAGTGCCCGCACTGCTTCAACACGCTGCTCAACGAGTACCCGGATTTTGGCGGGCATTACAAAGTATTACACCACGCGCAGGTCATCGAGCAGCTCGTCGCCGACGGGAAGATCAAGCCTGGCGCGGCCCAGCTCGAGGTGCCGGTCACGTATCACGACTCTTGCTACCTCACGCGGCACAACGGCGTGACGGACGCGCCGCGCAAAGCGCTGTCGTCGATTCCGGGGCTGAACATCGTGGAGATGCCGCGCAACCGCGAGCAGGGATTCTGCTGCGGCGCCGGCGGTGGACGCATGTGGCTCGAGGAAAAAATCGGCCAGCGTGTGAATCAGAATCGCGTCGATGAGGCCGCGGCTACGCTCGGCGAAAAAGGCGGTGTGGTGGCCACGGCGTGTCCGTTCTGTTTGACGATGATCAAAGACGGCGTGAACGAAACGGGGCGGGAAGGGACGATCGTCACGAAGGACATCGCGGAGATCGTGGCGGAGACGATTTAATTTAGCCGGGAATCCACAGTTGCCGTGGAACCGGGACGGTCGAACGTGGCTCGGCTGCGAGGCGCGCACGAGGGGACTCCCCCGTTAACGGGGGAGATGTCGCGCAGCGACAGAGGGGGGCCGCTTGCGGCGAGCAAGCCCCCGGAAGCGCACTTTTCGGTGCGCTGAGGAGGCACCGGAGGAGCCCGCTATGTGATCGGGCGCTTCAGCGCCACCTATCGGGCCGGCCGCGCTTTCAATATGCGCGGCAAGCACCGAAGTAGACGGGCCGCGTTCGACCGTCGTAGGTAACGGCAATTGTGGTTTTCCGGCTTAGTTCACGAACCGCGTCGCCACGCACTCGAGAAACGTCGTCTCTCGCCGCAGAATCACCGCGCGCAAACATCGCCAATACGCCGACGGTCCGAAGTGGCGCACGATGGTGAACGAGTGAAGCAGAACGTGTCGTGTGGTGATCGTTCCGCGCATCGGGCCTCCTAAGCAACGCCGCCGCATTACTCCAAGTCCTACTCTCTTGTCGAGAGCATCGGCCGTGCCAGCGAAGCGTTGAGCGACCGCGTGCGCGAGATCAATGACTTAGCGATGTGATGTCCGGCACGCCCACGACGTCGGTGTCGCTAGACTCCTAAGGCAGCAGTTCGCCGCATCAATGCGGCGGTCATTTTAGGAGCCTAGCCGTCTGGAAGGGGCTCGCCGCCCCTCCCCGTCAAGCGAAGCTCGCCGGGGACCCCTCCTGGCTTCGGCGCGACTCCGCGCCGCGGCCGCCTTTGG
>JAHFDP010000002.1:104602-123862 GCA_023248955.1 Deltaproteobacteria bacterium | reverse complement strand
GAATTACACTGCACTGAAATCTGCACCACCGCGCGTCTCTCCCGACCTACCCAAATCAATCCTCCGACGGCAGACGGATGGGTCGTTGGGGCCACGGTGACTTGTTACCACCCGAATCCGACCCTCCTCCACGCATCCGGTCACCGCGGCCCCAACGGCCCGTCCGTCACGCCGTCGGGCTCCGGCCGCCGCCCAGGCAAAAGTTTCTCCCCCACTCGCGCAGCGCCTCCCCATTCGCTATGACTAGCAGCATGCGAATCGTGCTCGCCGTCATCGTCGCGGCCACTGCAGCCTGCCAATTCACTGCGGCCCGATCGATTCCCATCAGCGATGGTGTTTCACTGGTCTTCAAGACACCCCTCGACGGCGGCGTCGTCGTTCTCAACTCGCAGGGAAAAGTAGACGTGGTGGTTGCCGCAAGCGGATCGGCCGGCGTCGGCGCTGTAGCGATTTTGGTGCAGGGTTGGGACAAATTGGCCAACGCGGCAATGGCGCCCGTGGTGATCGCCAATTGCGAAGCGCATGGATCGCCCAACCTCGAGTGCACCGCCTCCTTCAGCCTGGCCGATTTTCCGCCGGATCCCGCGGGGCGGCTCACGCTTCTTGCGGAGACGAGCAATAGTTTGGGGTCGCCTTCAGTGAAGCAGATTCAGGTCCACGTGGGCAGCGGGCAGATCACCATCGTTTCGCCGCCCTTGACGGCGGGCCAAAATCCACCAGCGGCGATCGTGAAGGGCGCGGTCGTGCTGGCGGTCAAGGTGACGGACGCCTCGCCGGTGACCAAGGTCGACTTCCTGCTCGATGACAAATTTTTCCTCTCGGTGACGACAGCGTCCGGCGACACGTTTTCGTCGGCGCCGGTTTCACTTGGCGTCTCCGGTTCGCACAAACTTTCCGCGCTCGCCACCGATCAAGACCAGCAGCAGAGCGCCGCCAGCGAAATCGTTCTCGTGACCTGCGGGAGCGACGGAGATTGCGGCCTGAACCAACGCTGCACTTCCGATGGCGCGTGCGAAACGGTGACCATCACGCAGAGTGATTGCGACGATGCGCACCCCTGCGCGGCCAGCGACGTCTGTCTCGCTTCCACCTGCGGTGGGACGCGCAAATGCCGCTCGGGCTGTAACCCCAACACCGCCAACGGTTGTGGTGCGAGCGCCTACTGCGAAGACATTTTGCCGTCGCTCAAAACGTCAGCGAACAAGGGCGGGGCGTGCATCCCTGGCGACAGCTGCGACCCCTTCGCGCAAGATTGTCCGAACCTTCCGCTCGACCGTTCGCAGCCTGCCGGCGCCACGAATCCCGCGGTGCCCGCCAACTGCATGGTCGAGGATGTCGGCGTGAACGCCTGCGTCGCCGCGGGAACGCTCAAGCAAGGCGACGTCTGCGACACCAACAAATGCGCGTCGAGCGCTGGCCAACTTTCGCAGAAGTGCGCGAAGGGTCTCTTGTGCGTCCAGGCGGCCAACCCCAACACGCACCAGGTGATCGATCAACCGCGCTGCCAGCCGTTTTGCCACTACGATTCCAAGGGTGGCGCGAACCAGATCGGCGGTTGTCCCTCGGGGCTCACCTGCGCACCACTGCTCGGCGCGGGCGGTGCGCCGCTCAGCGCCGGTGCCTGCACGCCGCCTCCTCCGATTGACCCGGGCGTGACCTGTCAGTCCTGCTTCCTGCCGACCAACTGCGGCACCCGAAACGGCTGCGTGCAGGACGCTTTCGGTCAGGCGTTTTGCGGTCAGGCGTGCAAATCGGCGGCGGATTGTGGCAGCGGAAATGACTGCTTCACATTCGGCTCGGCCACGCAGACGGTGAATCTTTGCTACCCAAAGACGGCGAGCTGCCAGAACATTCTTTGCCAGCCCTGCGATTTCAACGACCAGTCTTCTTGCGGGCAAGATTTCTGCCTGCAACAAAAGTCGGACGGTAAATCCTATTGCGGCATCAATTGCGCGACCGACTCCGACTGCCCCAGCAATTTCGTCTGCTTCACGGTCGGCAACGCGTCCGACGGAGCACCGCTGCGGCAATGCTATCCGGGCAACGAAGATTGCGGTGCGCCGGGGCCTGCCGCGGATGGCGGTGTTGCGGATGGCGGATTGAGCGATGCGGGGACCAATGACGGTGGCGGAACCGATGGCGGCGCAACAGACGGCGGAACATCGGACGGCGGTGTGACGGATGGCGGGATTTCGGACAGTGGCGCTGCGGACGGTGGCAGCCACGACGGCGGCATCACGGATGGAGGCGCTTCCGACGCCGGCTTCGTCCCCGGATGGCGCCTCTGCGAAGCGTGCGTTGGTGACACCGATTGCGGCACCAACAATGTTTGTGTCCATCCCGCAGGCGGCGGCGCGGCTTATTGTGGCCAAGCCTGCAACAGCGCTCCAGGGCAGTCGAATTGCCCCTACGATTACACCTGCACCTCGGTGAAGGGCGGCAGCGGCACCTTTAGTTGGCAGTGTGTGCCCGTCGGCACGCGGATCTGCCCCAGCCCTCCAACGCAGTGCCAAGCCTGCACGAGCTCCGCGGATTGCGGCGCGGGTTTGGATTGCATCCAATTCAGTTCGAACGGCCGTCCGCAGGGCCAGGAGCAGCCTTATTGCGCGTCGACCTGTCCGTCGGTCGGTACACTCGGCGTCTGCCCACCCGCGTATGCCTGTATGAACGCGTCGCTCGTCTCGGGCGGCACGTCCGCGCACTGCGTGGTTTCCAGTACCGGGCACACTTGTCCTCAGATCCCGCAACTCTGCAGAGCGTGCAGCCACTCCTCCGACTGCGGTGCCGACGGCGCTTGCGCGAAGGGCATCGGCGGTGGCTCACCGTTCTGCGTGGAGCCCTGCGGCTGGGACGTGAAGGTCTCGAACGGGATCTCGCTCGATTGCGCGCCGGAGTTCACCTGCAAAGCCATGGTGGATCTGGTGGATGGCACGGTGCAGAACTTCTGCGTGCCGACGCCCACGGTGACCGGGTATTGCCGGTAGGGATCCGGCCGCTGGCCTGACTGTGTCAGTATTCTGAAGCGAAATGGACTTCCGAGTTGGGCGCACGACAGGATTGCGAGGAGCACCGAGTGAATCGCGGTCGATAGTCGATTTTCGAGGTCGGGCCCGTAGTCGCGGGCGCGGACGGCCATCGGTGGTCGACGGTCGTCCGCGTCCGGTCGTCCGCGAGAATCGACCATCGACACTGGACGACTCCGCTCGAGGTGCAAAGACCCGCCGCACGAAATTCGGCGTAGCGCATCCGGTCCCCATTATTCTCAATGTAATCAGCGCATTTGCGCGCGGCTTCATTCGCGCTCGCGTGTGTCTCCAGCGCTTTCAAAATGGCGTCGATGTTTTCAGCGTCGAGCTCGTCGTAGCGTTGGTGCGCCCAGCCTTTGGCGAGAGCGCTCGTTGCACCGAAGAGCGATTTCGCCACATCGCTTAAGTGCTGCTCCACGTGAAATCGATCGACGATCTGAATCGCGTCGGGAAAGTATTGGCTAACGATGTTCCAGATCCAGGCCGCACCAACCGAAGGTTGCGTTGCTAGTCCAGCTCGAGCGCGAACAGCAAGGCCTCGCGCACTTCCGCTTTGCGGTGCGGCTTCAGCGATCCGACGTACCGGCCGATGCGTTCTTTGGCCACCGATTGCAGCGTATCGAGCTTGGCGACGGAGTCGGTCTTAGGCGGTGAATCCCGCTTGACCAACTACATGTACATGTTATGTATAGCTCATGGCCCAGCTCAATTTGAACGTCACTCCTCCGTTTGAGCGGGATCTGCGAGCTTTGATGAAAGCGCGTGGCTTCCGGCAAAAATCGGAGGCAATCCGGGTGGCCGTGCATGAGGCTGCCCAGCGTTTCGACAGCGCGGAGAAGATCGATTTCAAGGCGTGGATCGGCATCGCCCGAAGCGGTGCGGCCAATCCGCGTCCGCGCTTCAAGGACGACGATTCGCTCTGGGAACGGTAGGTTCCGATGGTCGTCGATACGTCGGCGCTGCTCGCCGTGCTTTTCGCGGAACCGCCCGCCGCCTGGCTTGCGGAGCGGATGAACGAGCACGCCCGCGTTCTGTGCATGAGCACCGTCAATCTAACCGAGGCACTCATTTTGGCGCGCGATCGTCGCCCGCATACTTTCCCAGCGCTGGAGCGGCGTATTTTGCGAGGGACGATTCGTTTCGTGGCGCCGTCAATGACTCAAGCGCGCATCGCCGCGCACGCGCGCCTGAAGTATCCGCTGAACTTGGGCGACTGTTTCGCCTATGCGCTGGCCGCGGAAGCCGGCCTGCCCATTCTCGCGACCGATCCGGACTTTCGACGTACCGATGCAGAGGTTGTGATTCCACCGTGACGGTTTCACTGCCTAGAAGAAGTAGCGAATTGCGCGTCCAACGGTGGCCGGCCGCGGATTCCCCGGCCCTGCTATAAACCCGCTCCATGCGTCCCGCCTCCCGGCTCACCTTTCCCGCCCGCACCGCCGCGCCCAACGAAGTCGCGGCCATCCTGCATTCCTTCACCGACCACCTGCTCTATTCGTTGGCCAAGGATCAGTATTCGGCCACCATGCACGACAAGTTCATGGCGCTGGCGCTGACCGTGCGCGAGCGGCTGACCGAGCGCTGGATCGCCACGCAGCAGCGCTATTACAAAAAAGACGCCAAGCGCGTGTACTACCTGTCGGCGGAATTTCTCCTCGGACGCGCGCTCGGCAACAATCTCATCAACCTGGGCGTGCTTGAAGCCTGCCGCGAAGCGATGCGCATGGTGGGCATCGATCTCGACGCGCTGCTCGAGGAGGAAATCGACGCAGGGCTCGGCAATGGCGGCCTGGGGCGACTGGCGGCCTGCTTCCTCGACTCGATGGCTACACTCAATATCCCGGGCTACGGCTACGGTATCCGCTACGAGTTCGGGATGTTCGACCAGGAGATCAAAGACGGTCACCAAGTCGAGAAGCCTGACGAGTGGCTGCGCTTCGGGAATCCTTGGGAGCTGCCGCGGCCGGAGTACGCGTTGCCGGTGCACTTCGGCGGACGCGTGGAGGAGTTCACCGACGAGGATGGCAAGCACCGCGTCCGCTGGACCGATACGGATCAGGTCATCGGGATGCCCTACGACATGCCCATTGCGGGCTTCGGTCCGACATCGTCGGTCAACACGCTGCGGCTGTGGCGCGCGCGGGCCAGCGCGGAGTTCGACCTGCGCGTCTTCAACGACGGCGATTACGAGAAAGCTGTTCTTGACAAAAATCGATCGGAGACGATTTCCAAAGTGCTCTACCCGTCGGACCTGAAGGTCTTTGGCAAGGAGCTGCGGCTCAAGCAGCAGTACTTTTTCGTGGCCTGCTCGTTGTATGACATCGTAAGACGATACCTGTCCGTTCGTAATACCTTCGAGGCCTTCGCCGACAAGGTCTCTATTCAGCTCAACGACACGCATCCGGCGGTGGCCATTCCGGAGCTGATGCGGCTCTTCATCGACGTGAACGGGTTGCCGTGGGATCAGGCGTGGGAGCTGACCACACGGACGTTTGGCTACACCAACCACACGCTGCTCGCCGAGGCGCTGGAGACGTGGCCGGTCACGCTCTTCGGGCGACTTTTGCCGCGGCACCTCACCATCATTTACGAAATCAACCGGCGCTTTTTGCGGCAGGTGATGAGCCGGTTTCCATTCGACGAAGCGCGCGTGGCGCGGATGAGCCTGATTGATGAATCGCCCGGCGATCCGGCCGGCAAGCGCATTCGCATGGCCTATCTCGCGGTGGTGGGATCGCACGCGGTGAACGGCGTGGCGGCGCTGCACACGGAGCTTCTCAAGGCCGATCTGCTGCGCGATTTCCACGAGATGTGGCCTGAGCGCTTCAACAACAAAACCAACGGCGTCACGCCGCGGCGCTGGCTCTTGGCGTCGAATCCGAAGCTGGCCGAAGCCATCACCGGCCGCATCGGCGACGGTTGGATTACCAATCTCAGCGAGCTGCACCGGCTGCAGCACTTCCTCGACGACGCGGAATTTCTGGCCGAGGTGCGCGCCATCAAAGCGGCCAACAAGAAGGCGCTGGCGAATTACATTCTCACCGCGAACAACCTGGTGGTGGATCCCGCATCGCTCTACGACGTGCAGGTCAAGCGGCTCCACGAGTACAAGCGGCAGCTACTCAATGTATTGCACATCATCGCGCTGTATCTGCGCGTGAAGCGCGACCCCGAAGCGCCGATGGTGCCGCGGACGTTTCTTTTCGGCGCTAAAGCGGCGCCGGCCTACTCGACGGCGAAGCTGATCATCAAGCTCATCAACGCCGTTGCGGAAGTGGTGAACGCCGATCCGCAGATGGAGGGCCGGCTCAAAGTCGTCTTTCTGGCCAACTACCGCGTTTCGTTGGCCGAGCGGATTTTTCCGGCATCGGATCTGTCGGAACAGATTTCGACCGCCGGCAAGGAGGCTTCGGGTACGGGCAACATGAAGTTGGCGCTCAACGGCGCGCTGACCATCGGCACGCTCGACGGCGCGAATGTGGAGATGCGCGAAGAGGTTGGCGCGGACAACTTTTTCCTCTTTGGATTAACCGCCGCGGAGGTGATGGCGCTCCACAAGAATGGCTACCGGCCGCGCGACTATTACGAGCGGAACGCCGAGCTGAAGAGCGTGATCGATTTGATCTCGTCGGGATTCTTTTCGCCCGACCATCCGGAGTTGTTCCGGTCGCTGATTCAGGGACTGCTCGATCACGATCCCTACGCTCTCTTGGCGGATTTCGAATCTTACGTGGAGTGCCAGAAGCGGGTTAGCGAGACCTATCTCGACCAAGACCGCTGGACGCGCATGGCGGTGATGAACATCGCGCGCATGGGGAAGTTTTCGTCGGATCGGACGATCGCGGAGTACGCGCGGGAAATTTGGGGCACGCTGGCGGTACCGTGAGACGCGTTTTTAAATTCGCACGATCTCAGCCGTGCCGCTTCGCCGGAAAACCACAATTGCCGTTACCTGCGACGGCCGATCGCGGGCCGTCTACTTCGGTGCTTGCCGCGTATGTTGAAAGCGCGGCCGGCCCGATTGGTGGCGCTGGAGGCGCCCGATCACGTAGCGGGCTCCTCCGGTGCCTCCTCAGCGCACCGAAAAGTGCGCTTCCGGGGGCTTGCTCGCCGCAAGCGGCCCCCCTCTGTCGCTGCGCGACATCTCCCCCGTTAACGGGGGAGTCCCCTCGTGCGCGCCTCGTAGCCGACCCACGCTCGACCGTCTCGGTTCCACGGCAACTGTGGCTTTCCGGCTAGCCGTCGAAGATCTTTCGGATCCGAAGTGACGATCACGCCGCCGTGTCGTGCCGCGCTGACGAGGAGCGAGGCTTCGACGACGTCCGACGTTTTCGACTTGCCGCACAAGATTCCGCAGGCGCGGGCGCTTTGGCTGTCGAGAACGTCGATGGTCACCGAGGGACTGGCGAGAAATCGAGCCAGTCGCGCTTGACGAGCTCCATCGCGCCAGACCTGCGCGACAACACCGGCAGGGATCACGATTCGAGCATCATGACGAACCGCTAGCGCAAGCAGGGCACGGATTTTCTGATCGCCCTTTTCGAGTGCGACCAAAGCGCCGGCGTCGAAAATTAAATTCCGAGGACGCGCCGCGCCCATGCGTAAGCCTCCGCGGGCGGACGCCCATGCTCGGACTCGAGCTCGGCGAGCAACCGCTGGAGTTCATCGGACCGTCCGCGCGCCTGAGCCGATTCGGCAAAATAGGCGCTAACCGAGGAAGCGCGCTTGGCACGAACGGCCCGCTTGGCTTCGACAAGGACCTCTGGGGGAACGGTGATGGCGATGCGAGCGTGACTCATACTTTAATCATACTCGGTCAAACGCCGTTTCGCCACGCCATCCGGCTTGCTCGGAACTTCATCGAAGCGCCAAGCCTCGCTCATGACCTTGGGGCGGTCCAGATCGAGGCCGCGCATCGTCCGAAGGCGCTCGATTTCGCGACGGCGTGCGTCGCGAATCAGCGCCCCATCCAGCGTTTGGTCGTTAGGCGCCGTCACCACACCACCCGCAGGCACGAATTGCTGCTGTCGCTGAACAGGAGGTGCCCATTCACCACTGCGGGCATCCAGGGGCCGTTTATTTCCGACGTCGTCGACGCCACGCCTTCGCCCCGGAACGCCGCCGTTCCGTCTCCGGCGATGGTGGAAATGGTCTGCGCGCTGGCGTCGATTTTGCGAATGCGGTTGCCGCTGTAGTCGGCGAGAAAGAGATTTCCCGTCGTGTCCAATGCCATGGCGCCTGCGCTGGCGAAGAGCGTCGCAGCGGCCTGCGCACCATCGGCGGTGCTGCCGGTCACGTGGCCGGCGATGTGCGTGAACGATCCGTCGCTCTTGTTCACCCGCAAGATACCCGGCGTGAGTGCGCAAGAAGATCCGCCGCTCGTGGGCAAGAGTCCACCGATGAGGCCGGAGACATAGGCGTTGCCCGCAGCGTCCCAGAGCACATGGCAGCTGTCGTAACTGGCGCTGCTGCAGTTGTAGAACCCAATCGGTTGCGAGCTCGTGCAGTAGATGCCCGGCGTTGCGCTGAGCCAGTTGGAGATGACGCCGCCGTTGACGCGACGAATCCGCTCGTGACCGTAGTCGGTGATGTAGATGCCGTCGGGGCCAATCGCGACGTGTGTTGGGTTGTAGAGCGTCGCGGAGCTGGCTGGGCCGCCGTCGCCGTAGCCGGGCGCGAGAGCGCTGCCGCCGCCGGCGAAGGTGGAGATGATTCCGCTGGCGAGGTTCACGGTGCGTATGAGGCTGGTGCCGTACTCGGCGATGTAGAGAAGTCCCGCGGTCTGGTCGAGCGCCACGCCGACCGGGCCGTTGAGGTGCGCAGCGGTTGCCAATCCGCCGTTGCCGTCGCCCGCGGCGCCTCCGCTTCCGGTAATGCCGGCCACGATTGTGACGTCGCCGGCCGGTGAGAGCTTCTCGATGAGCTGGTTGTTGTAGTCGGCGAAGTAGATCGAGCCATCGGCCGCCACGGCGAGATCGCGCGGCGAGTAGAGTCGCTCCAGAGTGCCGGGACCGGGCAGGCCGGAAGTTTGGGACGTGTGATCGATGCCGATGGCGGTGAATATGGTGCCGGAGGCGGGTCCGCTGGCGGTGATGGTGAACAGCGCGGGGCTTCCCGGAATGTGCGCGCCGTGGATGTCTGTGTAGCTCGCTTGGAAACGGTAGGCGCCGACCGAGAGTCCCGCGCGGACTTGCGCGGTGGCCACGCCGCTGGTGTCGGTGAGCGATGTTGCGCTGACGATGGCGGATCCGGAATCGAGCGCGGTCCATTGCACGGGATAGCCGGAAAGCGGCGCCCCGCCTGCGTCGACCAGTTTCGCCGCCAGCAAGTTGCCCGGGCTCTGGTCGACCAGCGCTGTCTGGGTGTCGGACCCGCCCGAGACGGCGAGTCTGGCGCCCAAGGCTGTGGCGCTGCCGACGCTGGCGAGGGTGCGCAGCGCGTAGTTGTTGTAATCCGCGAAAATGACATTTTGTTGAGTGTCGACTTTGAGACCCCAGGGCGTGTAGAGCGGCGACTTGGTGCCGAGCACGTATTCCAGGCTCGACCCGTAGACGCCGGTGCCAGCGAGCGTGGTGATGCGTCGCGATTGGGACTCGATGCGCCGGACAACGTGGCTGCCAGCGTCGGCGTAGAGGAGGTTACCGCCGCCGTCGAAGGTAAAGCTCGCTGGGTTGGTCATCTTGGCGAACTGGGCTGGGCCACCGTCTCCCGTCGCGCCATTGTAGAAGCCAGCAACCCACCCCAAGGTTCCGTCGGTACCGAGTCGAATGATCCCGGCCGTGCCGCTTTGCGCCGTGAGCGTGCCGCACAGATAGCCCGAGACGAAAGCGTTGCCCGCGGGATCCCACTGCACTTGGCAGCCGCCGTCGCCGGCGCTGGTGCAGTTGTAGAGGGAGATGGGGCTAGCGCAGCTGGACGTCGGGAGCATCGGGACCCAGGAGTCGACGCTCCCGGTCGTGAGGTTCACGCGCCGAATGCGGCCGTGGCTAAAGTCGGTCACGTAGAGCAGGCCGTCGGGTCCGAAGGCGACGTGCGTGGGGTAGTAGAAGCTCGCCGCGCCGGCTGCGCCGCCGTCGCCATAACCTGGGGCCGGTGCGGTGCCGCCGCCGGCGACCGTGGAGATGGCGCCGGTGGCGAGGCTCACGGCCCGTATGACATTGTTATACCGATCGCTGAAGTAGAGGTTCGCGCCGGACGGATCGAGCGTCAGCCCCCACGGGCCGTAGAGCTTGGCTTGGGTGGCGGGACCGCCGTCACCGCTGTAGCCCGCGCTGTTGCTGGTTCCCGCGACGATGGACAAGGCTCCCTGCGGCGAGAGCTTCTCCACCACGTGGTAGGTCGGATCGGTGAAGTAGACGGTTCCGTCGGTGGCAAGCGCAACGTCGGTTGGCGTTCCGATGCGCGAGATGGATCCTGGCGTGGTGGCCGCGGGCGGTGGCGCTTCGACATGGTCGCTGTTGACGATGCTGTAGATCGTCCCCGTGGGCGCTGCGGTCGCTGTGAGCGTGAACGTGAGCGGGCTTCCCTGGATGTGGTTGCCCTGCACGTCGAAGTAGCTCGCACTGAAGTGGTACGGACCGGCGGTACGGCCGGCGCGGCCCGAGGCAGTGGCGATGCCGTTTCTGTCGGTCTTGGAGACGGCGCTTCCGATCACGCTGCCCGCGTCGATGGCGCTCCAGCGCACGCTGTACCCGGAAAGGGGTGCGCCGCCGCCGTCGACGAGCTTCACCGAAAAAAGTTTCGTGGGCGAGGCTTCCACGATCGCCGACTGGCCGTCGCCGTCGCTCATGGACAGCGCGCCGCCGAACGAGGAGCTGCTGCCGGCGCCCGCCACGGAGCGCACGCTGAAGTTGGCGGCGTCGGCCAGGAAGAGGTTGCGCGAGGCATCGAAGGCGATCGCGTTGGGTTGGTTGACCTGTGCTCCCAAGGCGGGAGCATCTTCACCGGAGAAGCCGGCGGTGCCGCTGCCGATTTGCGTGGTGACGCGGCCGGTGATCGATTCGATGCGCCGGACCAGGTGGCCGACGGTGTCGGAGAAGAAGAGGTTCCCGCCAGCGTCGAGCGCCAAGAGCGGTGGCGAGGAGAGTGCGACCTCCGTCGCCGCCACGCCGTCTGTGAAGCTGCCGTTGGTGCGGCCCGCCACGCGGGTGAGCGAGCCATCGATGTGGTTGACGCGCAAAATCCCGGGCACCAAGTTGCAAGCCGTGGCCGAGTCGTTACCGCTGATCCCCGCGCCGACATAAGCATCGCCCGCGGCGTCCCAAATTACTTGGCAACCGGCATAGGACCAACCGCTGCATTGATAGAAGACGGTGGCGCTGGTGCAAGAGAGCGCGGGTGTCGGCGTGAGCCAGGCCTTGAGCAGGCCAGACGCCGGATCGTAGCGGCGGATCCGTTCGTTGCCACGATCGGTGATGTAGAGCAGGCCGTCGGGGCCGAAGACGAGGTGCGTGGGGGAGTAGAGCTTCGCCGCGATCCCCGCGCCGCCGTCGCCCGTACTGCCGTAACTGCTCAGCGTGCCGACGACGGTGGAGATGAGGCCGGTGGCGAATTCCACCGAGCGCACCACGTGGTTGCCGCTGTCGGAAAAGTAGAGAAAGCCGTTTTTTTCGTCGAGCGCCACGCCGCTCGGTGTATTGAGCGTGGCCTTGGTGGCGAGTCCGCCGTCGCCGGTGTTGCCGTAGTTGGGTGGCGTACCGGCCACGACGGAGAGCTCGCCCTTCGGCGAAAGTTTGCGGATTCCGTGGTAGTCGCTGTCCGTGAAGTAGATCGATCCGTCCGCAGCGATGGCCAGATCGCGCACGGTGCCGACGTGGGCTGCGACGCCCGCGCCGACGGTGTCGTAACCCTGGACGTGATCGGCGTTGACCAAGGTGAAGATCGTTCCGGCGGCGGGCGTGGTGGCCGTGGCGCGGAGGGCGATTTGGCCAAGTCCGGTGGACGCGACGGTGTAATTGACGTCTCCCGTTGCGCGCGGCAGGCGTGCCGAGAAGGTGATGCGGCCTTGCGCGTTGGTCGTTCCCGCTGCGGGAAGCGCCACGCCGCCGGGCGGCGCCGTGATGGTGAATGGAGTCGCGGCGATCGGTGCGCCATTTTGATCCGCGATTCGAACGGTAATCAATTTGGGCAGCGGCTGTTCCACGTCCGCGCTCTGACCGTCGCCGGTCACGACGGAGAACCCCGAGGGAACGCAGCTGCCCGTGTGGCAAACGAGGCCGGTGCCGCAGGCGGCGCCTTCGGTTTGCGGTGCGTTGGTATCGATGCAGACCGAGATGCCGGTGGTGCAGCTGGTCACGCCCACGTGGCACGGGCCGGAGGCAGGCACGCAGGACGCGCCGGTAACGCAGGCCACACAGCCACCGGTTCTGCAAACGAGGTCTTGGCCACAATTGGTGCCGTCGTCGAGGTTTTGATGCTGGTCGATGCAGATGCGCACGCCTGTATTACAAGCGAATACACCAGCGTGGCACGGGGCCACCGTGGGCGTGCAGACCGCGCCTGCCGCGCAGGCGGTGCAGGTTCCGCCGTTGCAAACCTGGTCTTTGCCGCAGCTCACGCCGTTGGCGACGTTGGCCAGCGTGTCCTTGCAGACCGGCGATCCGGTTCCACATTCGATGGCGCCGCCGTGACAGGCCTGATCGGCGGGGGTGCACGCCAGGCCTTGAACGCAGGCCACACAGACGCCGGTGTTGCAAACTTGGCCCGCACCGCAAGCCGCACCGTTGGAGACGTTCGTCCCTCTGTCGATGCAGACCTGAGCGCCTGTATCACAAGCGAATACACCGTCGTGGCACGGTGTATTCGCGGGCGTGCAGTTACCACCAGCGGCGCAGGCCGTGCAATTTCCCGCCGCGCAGACCTGGTCCACGCCGCACACGGTGCCGTCTTTGGCGTTGCCGATTTCCTTGCACACCGGTGCACCTGTGCTGCAGTCGATGGCGCCGGTGCGGCAGGATCCACGCGGGGCGCAGCTATCGCCCGGGTTGCACTCGGTGGTGCCTTTGCCGGCTTGCAGCACGACCTCTGGCAGCACGACCTCGGCGCCGGAGCTGACCAGCACATGGTGCACGATCGCCGTGAGGTAACCATCGCGCGCGACGGTGAGATCGTAGAGGCTTGCCTCGACTTGCGCGACGTGAAAAGTGCCGCTGCTGTCGATGGTACCGGCGATCGCTTTGCCGGTGGAATCGATCGCCGCGACCACGGTTCCGGTTGCGGAGGCTATAGCGGGAATGAAGGCCACGTGTCCGGCGATCGATCCGGGCGGAGGCGGCGCGGCGACTGCTTTGAGCACCACGTCGCGGACGGCGAAGTCTTCACCGGAGCGCAAATTGAGATCGTCCAGCGTGACCGGATCGTAACCTTGGTGAAAAAGGGTGATGCGGATTTTTCCCTCGGGCAGCTCAGTCAGCGCGTAGGAGCCGTCGTCGTTGGTGTAGGTGGTGAACGGGCCGCTCGGAACGAAGACGGTGGTGTTGCCATGGCCGGTCGGTTTTTGCGCCTGATCGCCAAGGACCGCGCGTCCGTGCATGCGGCCGTTTTCGACGACGGGAATGTCGCCGAGCGCGATTTGGCGGCCTGGCCCAGCGTTGATGTCTTCGAGCTTGATTAGCCGCTGCCGCGTGGCTTTGCCGTTGCCCGCGGGGTCGAAGCGGATGAGAAGCGTGCCGGTCTGTTGGGTGATTCCCTTGAGAAGGAAGTTGCCGTCGGCGCCGGTGGTGGTGGTGGCGCTGGTGCCGAGGAGCTCGACGGTCGCGCCGACAGCGGGCTGGCGCTGGGCCTGGCCCGGTTGCGCGTAGACGACGTGGCCGTAGATCGTTCCAGGCTGCGGTGGCCCCGGAGGAGGTGGAAGCGTGAGCTCGCGGGTGCAGGATGCGAGGAGCAGGACGGTGAGGGCGGCGAGGCGAGGATGCATGGCGGGAACTTTAACAGGGGTCGGGTGAAAGATTGGTGCGACCGCCGGGGATACGGTGTTTTTCTGAGTGATCTGAGTGGGATGTTGCAACTGAGTGAGTCGGATAGGCGATCTTTTTGAGAGGACGTCACCGAACCTGTGGAATGCCGTACTTAGTACGCCATTCCATAGGTTCGGTGACGTATCGAAGCACAGTCATGGCCGGGCTTGACCCGGCCATCCACGTGATCGTGTACATCTGGGACGATCTTTGGGAGCAGATTTCGTGACGCATGGATGGCCGGGTCAAGCCCGGCCATGACGGTCTCTTCTCATACGTCACCGAACTTACGGACCGGAGTACTTAGTTAACTGTCAGTCAGTTAACCGACAGTCACCTGCCCGATAGACGACGACCACGTTTCCCCCCACTATGGTTTCACGCTGTTCGGAGGTGAGCATATGCAGTCCCCTGGCACTCAGAGTCGAATCCAGATCTGCATCGGCGCGCTGCTCGTCTTCGCCGCCTGTTCCAATACCACCGTCGGCCGCCGTTCTGGGCTGATTGCCGGCTCGACCGATCTGATTGACTTTGGCGACGTGGTGATCGACTCCCCGGCGCCGAAAAAAATCCTGACCTTCCTCAACAAGGGCGACCGCGACGTGACGCTCAGCAATGCCCAGGGCGACAACTTGGGCGGCATTTTCCAAGTCACGATCGATCACTCCACCATCAACCCGCAAGGCGACGCGGTGGTGAGCATCACCTTTCAGCCCTCGGGCAACCGGGACTACGCGACCACGATCACCTTCCCGAACGACAGCGAAAACGAGAGCACCTTTACGCTGGCGCTCAAGGGCCGAGGCATCACCGGCGATCCCTGCGGCGGCGTCATTTGCAACGATCCGCCCGCTGCGGTCTGCTCGGACACGCAAACCAGCCGGTCGTTCAATCCCGCTGGCGCCTGCGATCGCGGCCGCTGCAACTACGTGCCGATCGACACCAAGTGCCCCAACGGTTGCAACAACACCTCCGGTTTCTGCGCGGGCGACATTTGCGCGGGCAAGTCCTGCAATACGCCGCCGGGCGCGGTCTGCTTGAACGGCAACAGCCACCAGTACACGTCCAGCGGCACCTGCACTGCCGGCAGTTGCGTGTACGGGGCGACGGATGTTGCGTGCCCGAACGGTTGCAACAACGCCAACGGTCTTTGCAACGGCGATCCCTGCACCGGCGTCGTGTGCAACTATCCGCCGAACGCTTGCTACAAAGGCGTCGGTACCTGCAACGGGGGAACGTGCACGTATCTGCTCAACGACGGCGTCTCCTGCAACGACAACGACCCCTGCACCGACAATGACGCCTGCACCGGTGGCTCGTGCCACGGAACGGCGAAGGCGTGTGGCGCGCAGGCTCCGGTTTGCGTGAATCAGGACACGCTGCGCGTTTTCAGCGGTGGCCAGTGCGGCTCCGGGATCTGCAGCACGCCGTACAACGATCAGTACTGCTCGCTCGGATGCCAGAACGGGGCGTGCATCACCTGCCCGAACAACTGCATCACCGGCGACGACTGCACGCGCGGTCAATGCCAGCGGTACTACGGCTGCATCTACGATGCCTCGCAAAACGATGGTAACCGCTGCGTTGCCTCGAGCGCCGATTGCCGGGAAGGCCAATGCAACGGCGGACAGTGCCTTTCGGTCGAGGGAGCGCGTTGCCAAGCCAGGGTGCACAGCGGTTTCTGCACGGACGTCAGGCCCGGGTATTGCGACTCTTCCGGCAGATGCACGCCGGACACGCAGGGCTCTCAATTTGCGTGCACGTACACCCGTTGCCCATCAGGCTTCTGCATCAATATTTGCGATGGCATCGAAGTGTGCAGCGACTGGTTTTAGGTTGGGGCTATAATGCCCAACCGTGAATGAAACCGACGCCCTTCGCGCGCATGCCGCGAACCTCGAACGACTGACCGCGCTTTGGCGCGGCGCCATTGACGCGGTGCCGTGGCCGTTGGCGGTCATTCGCGCTGACTACGTCATCGATCGCGCCAACGTCCGTTTCGCCGAAAGTGCCGGGCGATCGGTGCGGGCGATTGTCGGGCAGCGTTGCTACACCACGCTTTTCGGTCGCACGGAGGCGTGCACCGGTTGCCCATTGACCGAGGTGTTGGCGAGCGGCGGCGAGGCGGTGGCGACGCTCGATCTCCCGAACCGATCGGTGCGCGTGACTGCGCATGCGTATCCCGATCGCCGCGCCGCGCTTTGCCTTTACGCGGACGAAACGGAGCGACGGCGCGCCGAGGAGATTGCGTCCGCGCAGGAGCGGCTCTCGCTTTTGGGGCAACTCGCCGCGGGTGTGGCGCACGAGATGAACGCGCCGCTGGCCACGATTCTGATCTCCGCGCAGGAGATGCAGACCGAATCGCGGCCGGATCAGGATCGAGAGAAGTTGGATCAGATTGCCAAAAGCGCGCATCAGGCACAGCGGATCGTGGAAGGGCTTTTGCGAATTGCCCGCACCGAGCACGCCGAGCCGGTGGCGCGAATCGATCTGACGCAGGTGGTGCGGGATGCGCTGGCTGCGGCGGGGCCGTTGCTCGCAGAGCGGATGTTGGAACGAACTTTCGCCGCTGAATTGCCAACCGTGCAGGCGCGTGCGACCGAGGTCACGGAAGCGGTGCTTTACCTCGTGGCGGGCGCCGCGAATGCCGCAGGTACTGGTGGACGCGTTTGTGTGGAGACGAGCCGCGAGGGTGCTGATCTTTTGGTGACGGTCGACGACGAGGGATTGGCGCGCCGAGACACCGCAGGAGAGATGCTCGGCATTTCGCTGAGTCGCGACCTCACGCAGCGGCTCGGTGGGCGGCTAGAGCGGACCAAAAGCCGGTTTCCGCAAGGTGCGGCTTTAAGGATGCGGCTCCCCGCGAACTAACTAATTTCAAGCCGTTTCTTTTGGCATTTCAGTCAACACCAAAGGAAACGTTATCGCCGCGCGAATGCCACGTGGGATGCCCCTATAGCATTATCGATATAAGACATCACCACGGCCCCATTCCAATATCCGAGCCCGCTGTAATCACCCGGCCATTGTGAGGTTGGGCGGTCCTGCGTGAAAACAACCGGCTCGCGCACGGTGACGCTTTTCGCGAAAGTTTTTCCACCGTCGGTGGAACGCGCCCAGCGGAAACTTCCCAGCGCATCGTTGTCGGCGCGGCCCGCGTAATAGGTTAAATCGAGCGTTCCATCGGGCGAGCGACCGAGCTGCGGCTGCAAATAGAATTTTTCATCAGCGGTATCGTGGGATTTAACGCTCCTGTAATCGACCGCCGCGCCGGCCTTTGAATGCGCCAAGTGGAGCGTGGTGTGCTTGGAATTCATTCCGTTCGCAGGATCGTCGTCCGATTCACCATAAATGAGCCATACCTCGTCATTATTTGCAACGCATTCGGGTTCGCTAAATGGAATATCGGTTTCGTGATCAGAAACGATTAAATCGCTGGTGGTCCATTGCGTGCCGTTCGTGGTGCTCCAGCGCATGCCGATGGTGCCGTCGATGTTGTGAAAGACGACCCAGACGCGGTCGGCATTCGGCGACGTGCAGGGGTAGTAGAGATTTCGGCCCGCGTCTTCCTCCGTCATCACGTTGCGCGTCCAGTGCTGGCCGTCGGTGCTGACCGCGGCCACCCCTCGGTCCAGGTCCGACGCATCGCCGTTCGTGGTGTCGGCGGTCTGCTCTTGGTAGGTGACCAAGAACTTGCCGCCGGTTTGAACCGCCCATGGTTTGTCGTAGGTGTGTCCCGCGGCGGGATCGCTGATTTCCACCGGCGTGCCGAAGCTTCCGTCTGCCTGCTGGCGTGCGGCGTAGACCGCGGCGTCGCCGATCCAAACCAGCAGGAAGACGCTCTGCGCGTCGGTTACGAGTACGGAGTCCGCGGCGCGACCGCCGTCGAGCGAAAAAATCCGCTTGGGGGCGGTCCACGTTTTTCCGCCATCCTTGGAAAAAGCGTAACCGATCGGAAACGGCCCGCTAATGGCTTCTTCGGTCCAGCTGACGCCAATCGTTCCGTTCGGTGCAACGGCTAGGTGCGTTTCGAATTCATCTTTGGCGGCGACGCTCGCGGAGATGGGCGCCGTGTCGAGGGTGTTGCCGATTCCTGCGTCGCTTCCAGCGTCAGTGCCCGCATCAGTGCCCGCGTCGCCCACGGTTGAGCAGTCCTGTGCGGTTTTCGTTCCGCCGCAAGCAGCGAGGGAGAGGACCGTGAGTAGAAGAAGTTTTCGCATGGTGGCTCCGATGTCGAATGAAAGCGGCGCAGAGCATACGGCGATTCGCGTGGCGTGAAACTTTTTTGCCGCGGGTGACCCCGCTTACGGCGTTCGATTTAAGACAGTGTTAAGATTCAGGCAGTCTTCGGAAGGAGCGATGAAGGCACCATGAGCGACGCGACCGAGCTCGTTCATCTCGACCGAGATCACCCCGGATTTCGCGATGTGGCGTATCGCGCGCGGCGCAACGAAATTGCGCGGCAGGCCCAAGCGTACCGAGAAGGGAATCCGGTTCTTAATGTCGCCTATTCCGAGGATGAGCAGGCGGTGTGGCGCACGGTTTGGGAAAACCTGGGGCCGTTGCATGAACGCTACGCTTGCCGCGAATACTTGCGCGCTGCGGAGGTGCTGCGACTCAGCCGCGCGCGCATTCCACAGCTGGCCGACGTGAACCGCGACCTGCGCGCGTTCGGTGATTTCGAAATGCATCCGGTCGCAGGACTGGTGACGCCGCGTACTTTTCTTTCGGCGCTGGGCCGGAACGTGTTTCTATCCACTCAGTATATTCGCCACGCCAGCATGCCGCTCTACACGCCGGAACCGGACATCGTGCATGAGCTCGTGGGCCACGCGCCCACGCTGGCCAGCGAGACGTTTTGCGCGCTTAGCCATGCATTCGGGAAAGCCGCGCTGCGAGCGAACGAGCGGGCCATCGAGGGGATTATTCGGGCTTACTGGTACACGCTCGAATTTGGGGTCACGCGCGAAGAGGGGCGGCTCAAGGCTTACGGGGCCGGGCTTCTGTCTTCGTTTGGGGAGCTTGGTCGATTTGAATCGCAGGCTACCTTGCGGGCGTTTGATTTGGACGAGATCGCGAAGACCCCGTTTGATCCGACCGATTACCAGGCGGTGCTGTTTGTGGCCGAGGGGTTTGGGGAGATGGTGCGTGTAGTCACTGCGTGGCTCGAGGGGTTGTGATCACTTTGGTGTGAGCATTAAAAACTTTTTCTCCTGCGCGGAGGGCGAGGCGGGTCGCGCCAGTCGGGCGGACTCCGTGCAGTGCGGTTATTGATCGTG
>JAHFDP010000002.1:65633-104592 GCA_023248955.1 Deltaproteobacteria bacterium | reverse complement strand
CGTGCGAGGGGGCCCTTGGAGGAGTTGGCAACCTCTTGAGGCTCCGGTCGCGCACCGCACGGAGTCCGCCCGCCTGTCGCGACCCGAGGATAGTGAAGTGGATTTTCGATTCGATGATGGTTTGCAGACACGTAGCGCAGGCAATTCCAATTTTTCCGCCTGCAGCCACCTGAGTTATTCTGATCCCCCCAATGCCGATGATCGATCGATTCCTCGAAGCAATGTCGAAGCAACGGGGCGAGGCCCTGGTTTTCGAAAGTGGCGCGGCGGTTGGCTTGATCGTAGGTGGCGTGTCGCGACCGCTTTCTGCGAAGCCGGTCGCTGCGGCGCAGATAATGAGCTTGCTGACGGAAGCGGTCGGTGTCGATTCGGTGAATACACTCAATGGCGGCGCTGGCGAATTGAGCTACCAGAGCCCAATTGGCGCGGTGACCATCGCCTTGGCGCGTGCGACAAACGGCGTGAGTTTGCGCGTGCGGCGATCGGATGAAGTCAGCGCTGCGTCAGTTGCACCACCGGCCGCCGCGGCTGAGCCGATCGTGACGAGCACGCCCGTACCAATTACCGCGCCGAAACACATCGATGAGCTTTTCCACCAGATGCTCGATTTGAAAGCTTCCGCCCTACATCTCAAGTCCGACAAAGTTCCCATGGTGCGGCTCGACGGTAGCATGCTGGCGATGCCCGGGCGGCCCGCGTTGAGCGCTGAGCTGGTGCACGAGTTCGCGCTCAGCATCATGCCGGATCGCAACAAGGTGGAGTTCAAGGAGACCTTCGACACCGACTTCGCTTACGAGTTGGGGACGCGGGCGCGCATGCGGTCCAACGTTTTTCGCGAGACGGTGGGCGTGGGCGCGGTGTTTCGGCAGATTCCCTCGAAGATTCTGACCGCTGAGCAGCTGAACCTTCCTCTGGCGGTGATGCGGTTGTGCGAGTTGGACAAGGGCCTGGTGGTGGTGACGGGGCCGACAGGGAGTGGCAAATCGACCACGCTGGCCGCAATGATCGATTGGATCAACGCCAACCGCGACGACCACTTGATCACCATCGAGGATCCGGTCGAGTTCGTTCACAAAGACAAGAAGTGCCACATCACGCAGCGCGAAATTAATACGCACACGAAGAGCTTCAAGAACGCGCTGCGTGCGGCTTTGCGCGAAGATCCCGACATCGTGCTGGTCGGCGAAATGCGCGATTTGGAGACGGTGGCCATCGCCATCGAGACGGCGGAGACGGGGCATCTCGTTTTCGGGACGCTGCATACGAACACCGCGGCGTCGACGGTGGACCGGCTCATCGATCAGTTTCCGACGGACCGGCAGCCGCAGGTGCGCGCGATGTTGTCGGAGTCGCTCAAGGGCGTGGTGGTGCAGACGCTGCTCAAGAAAAAGGGCGGCGGGCGCATCGCGGCACTGGAGATATTGATTGGAACATCTTCAGTGGCGAACCTGATTCGCGAAGGAAAGACGTTCCAGATTCCATCGCTGATGCAGACCGGAAAAAACGTCGGGATGCAGACACTTAATGATGCGGTGATTGAGCTGGTGAAGAAGGACCTGGTCGAGCCGCAGGAGGCTTACGATCGCGCGATCTCCAAAAAGGAGTTTGGAGCGATTCTGACGAAGGCCGGGTTCAAGGGACCGTGGAGTGAAGTGGCGGCGGGGTAGGCCGAGCTACCGCGACGAATGTCGAATACCAAGCTCCTTCTTCACCCGTTCCAGCAGAAACAACTTCACCAGCGACTGATACGGAATGTTCCGCTGGTTGGCCAAGTACTTCAGCCGCTCGAGCAGCGTGATCGGAAACCGAATCGGCACCGCGCGTGTGGTCGGCGCGAGCTCCGGAAAAATCGTGCGCTTGGCCTTGCTCCAGTCGACGTACTCCGTGGAGTCGTGACTCGCCCAGAACTTGCGCTCCTCCTCTTCATTCTTGAATTTTGGAATCGGCTTCAACTTTTTCATCGTAAAGCTTCCTTTCTTTCTTGTTCATGTCGCGTGCGGAGATGACTCTGATTCGGTCCTTGCGAACTGTGAAAACAAGAAAGAGTCGACGTTCCCCATTCGTGATGCCGAGCGCTTGAAAGCGCGGCTTCTGTTGCGAATGCGTTTCATCCGGAACCGGGAAGAAAGGATTGAAGAACGCTTCTTCGCACTCGAAAGAGTCGACGTCATGCCTTGCGCGCAGCTTGTTTGCATTGGCATCATCCCATTCGAATCCGCGGGCCGTGCTTAGGTCCATGTATATACCTAATTATACAACGACCAGCCCTGTTCAGCAACCCTGCCTACGACACCCTGCCTACGACACCGTGCCTACGGCGCCGCGCTCTTCGTCTCCAACGCATCCAGCTTCTTTTCGATTACCACCTGCCGCGCCTTGAACTCCGCCTCGAACGCTGGGTAGTAGAGCAGCGCTTCGTAAAAATATTGCGCTACGTCGCGGTCGATCACCCAGTAGCTCTGCCGCAAATCGCTTTCCGACGGAAAGAGCACCAGCCGGCCGGCTTTGAAGTCGCGGAGCGTGAGTGGCAGGCTGCGGTTGAGCGACAGGATGCGTTTGAGCACCAGGGCGCCACGGAGCACGTCGATGGGCTGGTGGCTGCCCACCGCGAAATCCGCCAGCGGAATGGTCCAATGATTCGGGAGTCCATCGGTGGCGCGCGCGTTTTTACTTTGCAGGTAGGAATACCAATCCGTCGGCGCCACCTGGCTGGAAACCACGCGCGCGCGGCTCTGCGCGAACGGGTGATCGCTGGTCACCACCTGCCGCGCATCGAATTCGAGGTCCAACGTGTTGGTCGTCGCTGACAGCTGCGCGAGACGCTGCTTGAGCTGCTCGGGTTTGTAGGCCAGCGCGTCGGAGAGATCGCTGGCCTCTTCGAAAAAGATGATGCGATCGGTGTCGATGTTGTCGACGAACTTCGTCTTGAGAATGATTTCCCAAAGCATGCGCCGGACAAGAATTTCTTCGCCGGGCACGCCGCCCTTGAGCAGCGACTTGTAGGGCTCCTGCGTGCCGAGCGACGGCGATGCTTTCACCACACGCTGCACGCGCGCCGCGATCTTCTGCACCGCTTCGCTGTCGGAGACGAACTTGAGATCGAACACGTCGTTGTTGCGCACGCGGTAGGCGTTGCGGAAGAGCTGGTGTCCGAACGAGCTGAAAACGTCGGCGTCTTTGGGGATGACGTAGGAGAAGCTCGGATCGTTGAGCGGCACCACGTGCGGCGTGATGACGACGATCACTTCCTTCTTCACGTCCTGGTACGACGTGTGCCCGAAGAGGTAGCCCAGGAGCGGAATTTCCGAGAGCAGCGGAATGCCGGAGCGTTGCCGCTGCCGCGTGTTGGAGATGAGGCCGCCGATGATGAAGGGCGTGTTGTCGGCCACGCGCACGAAGGTCTGCACCTGGCGGTTGTCGACGATTGGCGCCACCAGCACATTGGGTGCGCTGGACGATCCGCTGGTTTCGTTTTGGTGCACGGCGCTGACGATCGTCTCCACTTGCATGGTGACGTTCTGCCCATTTTCCGCGGTGCGTGGGCGCAGGTTTAAGACGATACCAACGGGAAAATAATCTACTGAAGATATTACACCGGAGAGCGTCGTAGTCGACTTGACCACGGGCACCTGCTGGCCGACTTGAATGCGCGCCTGCCGATCATCCAGCACCAGCACCGACGGATTGGAGAGAATCTGCGCCTGTCCCTGCTCCACCAGCGCGCGTAGATTCAGTCCGAACTGCCGCATCAGCTCCTGCGGCGAGGTGGCCATTGAGATCGTCAGCGGCGTGGATCCGCTCTGCTGCTCGCTGGCCAGCGCCGCTGTATTTTTTCCGTTGGACGCGAAGTATTGCAGGCCCAAATCGGAGATGCGGTCGGTGTTGATTTCGATCACCAGCGCCTCGATCACCATCTGCCGCGCCGGCGTGTCGATCTTGTCGTGCAACACGTTCACCAGCCGCGCCAGCGCATCGGGATCGGCGGTGTCGTAAATGATGAGCAGCCGCTCTTGCGGCTCGCCGCTGGTGGTCTGGTGCAAATAAGTGCCGCCGATGTCGGGCACGGCCGAGGCCGAGGTGGAACTTTGCCCGCCGTAACTGGGCATCTGCTGTTGCGGAAACCCTTGCGGGCCCATGGCGCTCGAGCGCGGTGGCGCGGAATCCATGAGGCTGGTCTTGGGCGCGTCGATCAATTTCACGATCACCGGCAGCCGCGTCTTCTCGCCGCTCTCGATGGGTTTGTAGACGCGATCATAAATTTCGGCGTCGCTGTTTTGGTACTCCACCGTCGCGTAGCCCAGCGCCTTGAGGCCCGCCAGCGCGCGATCCGACTGGATGTAATCGAGTTGGTAAATCTCCTCGCCGAGCGTGACGCGCGTGCGCATGCGCTCGCTTTCGGCCAATGCGCGGACCTCGGTGACCAGTTGCGTGAGATCGGGATTGGGATGGCGTTCGCCCGCGCCTTCCTCGCCAAAAATATAAATGTCGTAGCCGCCCGATTCACGCAGCGCCGCGATTTCCAGCACACGTGGCTGCCCGTTGCGCGTCCGTCCGAAGGAGTGAATTTCGGTGAGCCCGGGGATGGTTGACGCGCGGACCTGATCGCTAACGTTGGTCGGCAGGTAGCCGAAGAGCAGCTGAATCTGGAGCGCGATTTCGCCGAGAAATTTGCGCGTTCCCTCGGTGGTGAGCGTGGGCGAGCGCACCACGAAGGCCGACGAATCGATGCCGGGTTTGAGTCCGGCCTGATCCGTGCCCGGGATAGGGCCCGTATCGACGGGTTGTTGCGGCGGAATTTGTTGTGGCCACTGCGCTCGCGCCGAATCCGAAAGCACGAGCGACAAGATCACCAGAAGACCGCGGACTGTTCTTTTCGTCATTGAGCGGAAGTGTTCTATACAACACAGGATGCGCGCAACTTTTGCTCACACGATTTTCGTGGTGGCGGCGCTCTTCGCGGGTCTCTCGGCGCGCGCCGATCCCACCATCGAGGGTTTTTCGGTGAAGTTGCTGGCGCCGCAATTCGGCGCTTTTTCTCGAGCGGATTGCGAAGCCGCCGCGCAACCCACCGTCGCGCTTTCTTGGTCCACGGCCGTGGCTCCGGCTGCGGGCGAAGAGGCCGCGGTTTTTGTTTCGGGATCGCCGGACTGCTCGACGGATCAGCTCGATCTCGTTTCTCCAACCGCGCGGACCACGCAGAGTGATGCGTTTCCGAAGCCGGACGACGCTCCAGTCACGGCGCGCGCGCTGTTCGATGCGTTCACTCCTGGTGTGGCGTGTGGCGGACCGTCGGGCGCCCAGCTGACGGTCTACCTGTGCGTTCGGATTTCGCGGCGCGTTGGCGCACCTGTATTCGCGTCCACGCTGCTGGTCCTCGACTCCGTTCCGCCGGCCGCGCCAGCCTCGATGGATGTGACCGCGCTCGACAGTGCGTTGCTGGTTCACTGGCGAATGGCGGCTGGGACGACCAGCTTGGATCGCAGCGGCATCGCGCGTTACCGCGTGACGGCGGAGCCCACCGCCGGCGTGAAAATAAGCGTGGACGTGGACAACCCGCTCACCGAATCCGCGCGGATCGATGGCCTCACCAATGGCGTGACCTACGCGGTAACCGTCGTCGCGGTCGATAAGGCTGGCGCGAACGGAAACGAATCCGCCCCCGCCGGCCCGATCTTCGCCGTCCCGCAAGCGAGCGAAGATTTCACCGGCCGCTACCGGCGTCTCGGCGGTCACGATGACGGCACGGGATGCAATTCAGCGGGCGCGTCCACGTTCGCGGCGCTGGCGGCACTGCTCTTTTTCTTGCGACGGCGCGCAGGTGCAGCGCTGTTGATAATCGCGCTGGCGTCCTCCTCCGCACGCGCCCAAGATTTCGAAGCGCGCGCCCCCAGTGTTTCGCACTGGGCCGTTCTCCTCAGTGCTAGCGCTTACCGTCCAGCCATCGATTCCGAGCCCGGACTTACCGGCACGCCTTACCGCGATCTCTTCGGCGATTCGCAACTTCCTCTGGTGCGACTGGAAGTTCAGCGCGCGCTCTGGTCCGGAGCTTTTGGCGCAATCTCGCTCGGCGCCGCGGTTGGTCGCTGGCACATCGACGGTCACGCGCGCCTGGCGGGAAGTGAAAGCGAAGCCGCCGACGCGGTCTCCTTCGAAGTGCGCCCTGTCTCTGCGCTCGTCGCGTTGCGGGGCGATTTTCTCGAGAGCGCGGGCATTCCCTTCGCGCCCTTCGTGAAGGCCGGTTACGGGTTTGCGTATTGGCGTTCCGGCGTCGGCGGATGGGCTCGAGGTATTGAATATACGGGCGGGTTGCAGCTCGTTTTGGATGATCTGGAAGAGCTGTCCGCTACTGCGCTGGAGTCGCGCTTCGGCATTCTCTCGACGCGGCTGGCGATCGAATACACAGGCGCGATGTGGCAGGGCGCTGGCGGGCTGCGGCTCTCCGGCGGCGGGCTCGGCTGCGCGCTCGTGTTCTTATTTTGAATATCGCCGTCTGTTCGCGCTCAGTCGGAAATCCACAGTTGCCGTGGTACCGAGACGGTCGAGCGCGGCTCGGCTGCGAGGCGCGGACGAGGGGACTCCCCCGTTAACGGGGGAGATGTCGCGCAGCGACAGAGGGGGGGCCGCTTGCGGCGAGCAAGCCCCCGGAAGCGCACTTGGGGGTGCGCTGAGGAGGCACCGGAGGAGCCCGCTATGTGATCGGGCGCTTCCAGCGCCACCAATCGGGCCGGCCGCGCTTTCAATATGCGCGGCAAGCACCGAAGTAGACGGGCCGCGATCGGCCGTCGTAGGTAACGGCAATTGTGGTTTTCCGGTTTAGTTTTCACCGGCCTTCGGCGGTCCCCGACGTCGGAAACGGGTTCGAGTTTCTTCTTAGGCGAGCATCGGTAGAACGACCGATCTGGTACATGCGCGCGCGTCGCAATTGGCGCGTCGGTGCTCCATTTCCAGCGTCGCTCCCTCGAAACCGCAAACGATTCCGAGCTGGCACGGTGACTGCTTATCCAGATCAGCGTCTTGGCGAGGAAAAGCCCATGATCAAAATGTCAAGTGCTGTCCAGCATGTTTCGATGCTCGCACTGCTCGCGTGCGGCCGAGCGCCCGCTTATGTCGCCGCCCAATCCTCGGCGAAAGACGACTCCGGCGCGCGGACGCTTTCGCAATTCGACCCGCTCGGAACGTACCTCGATGCTACAGCGGCTGCGACCGACATCGTTCATGATCCAGAGGGCGTTGAGCTCCATGGCATCAGCTAGGCCAAGAGCGGTGTCGACGGCAAAACGGCGAGCGAGATCGCGTACACCTGGTACTGGCGTGTGCGCGGTATCCACAATTTTTGGCACGTGCCGTACATCGTTGATGTCGACGTAAGCAACGTCAGCATCCGCGGGCGTATGGCGAAGATTATCCGCGCTTCGCCGGTTGTCTCGCTGGACGGGCCCGTCTCGCTGGTACCGATTAGCCTTCAACACGTCGCGGTCACGCCGGGAGATATTCAAAATATGCAGACGGACCAGGGTGTCATCGACCTGCCGGAGCTCAACAACGCTTACTGATCGCTCATTCGTGAATTCGCGCTCGGCGTAAGGGACGCAGGCTTCTTGTGGACGGTGAATCTCAACGATGAAAGCGAGCACACCTACAGCCCTTACCGGTGAGAAAATAAGAAATGCTGGCCGCTCCAATCGTCACCGCTGCCCAGATCAGCACTTTGGGTTGCGACATGACATTTTGCGTAACCGACCAGCCGACGCCCGCCAGGTAGACCACCAGCGCCAAAACGAGGCCTGGCTTGGCCAATCCCTTGATCCGCAGAATCGCGGATGCGGAGAGCGCGCCGAAGAGCGCCAGCGTCACGCCGCAAGTATCGAGCAGTGTTTCGAAGGTGTTGGTCGTTAAGAAGAGCAGCGTGAGCGCGGTCTGCAAGCCCATCGCCCAGAGTCCGCCGGTCGCGCCCGCCGTCCAGCGAAACCGGGCGGGCAAAAATCCGTCGCGCGCCATTTCGCCCACCACGCGCGGGCCTTGAATGGTCATGGCGCTGATGCTCGACACCAGGACGAGCAGAACCATCCACGACACCAGCGTTCCGCCGACCGCGCCAAAAAGCCGCGTGGCCACCAGGTGCCCAAGCGTGAGCGTGTGCGTTTCGTCCCGCGCGACGCTCATGAGCTCGCTGGGCGAGAGCACGGAGAGGAAGACCACGTTGAGCAGAAGATAGAGCAGGGTGACGGCGAGGCAGCCCAGTACCAGCGAGCGCGGCACGGTGCGGACGGGGTTGTCGACTTCGTCGGCGATGTAGGTGGTGGCGTTCCAGCCCTCGTAGGCGTAACCGATGTAGACGAGTCCGATGGCAAACGGTACTGAGTGTAATGATGTAAATGTATTTGCGGTGGGCAGGGCTTGCGCGAAGTGCACACCGCCGAAAAGCGCGCCGACGACGAAGGCCACGATCAGCCCGACTTTGAGTAGCGCGCCGAGGTCTTGGAGACGGCTGCCTGCCTCGATACCCAGCGCGTTGATCGCTGCAAACCCCACCACCACCGTGATCGCCAGTGGCATGGCCGCGCCTTTGCCGATCAGCACCTCCGCGTAAGCGCCAGCGGCGATGGCGGCCATGGCGATGGGCGCCGCGAATCCGATGACCAGCGAAATCCAGCCCGCCAGGCAGCCGAGGTAAGGATGGTAGGCCTCGTAGAGGAAGCGATATTCGCCGCCGCTGCGCGGGATTTTCATCGCTACCGCGCTGTAACAGAGCGCGCCGCACAGTGCGAAAACGCCGCCCAAGAGCCAGCCGATGAGAATCGCCGCTGCGTCCAGATCATGCGCCATGAAACCGGCCGACACGAAGACGCCGGTGCCGATCATGGTGGCCACCACCAGCCCCGTGGCGCTGGCGAGACCGATGCGGCTCGGCTTGGGGGATGCGTGATCGAGCGTGGGCAAGCGAGGTGTGATTCTGACACATCCGCGCGGGAGGCAAAGTTCGGTGCTTTTAGTGGACCAATATTTCCGTCGGAGACGAGGCAGGCCCGTTGGGCGATTGCACCGGCTGGGTATCCAGGCGCGGAAGCCGGACTTCAAACACGGATCCTTCTCCCGCCACGCTGCGGACTTCCAACCGTCCGTGATGGCCCTCGATGATTTGGTGCGCGACGTAAAGTCCCAAACCGATTCCGGAGATGGTCTCCCGTGTCGGGCCCGCGCGGCGAAATGGTTTGAATAGATTCGCGATTTCACTGGCCGAAATTCCGACGCCCTGATCCGTCACCGTTATCAACGCGTCCACGGGATCGCGTGCCACGCGCACCTCCACCGTTCCTCCTTTCGGGGAATACTTGATGGCATTGCTTACCAGGTTGCTGACCACCTGTTCGATGCGCGCCGGATCGCACCAGGTCGCGACCGGTCTGTCGGGAACGCGCAGCAAGATGTGGTGGCGCGGCGACGCCGATTCGAAAACCTCCACGCCGCCTCGGACAACGTCGCGCAGATCGCAGACCTCCATACGGAGCTCGAGAATTCCGGCTTCGATTCGTGTGGCGTCCAGCAGATCCCAGACCATCCGTTCCAAGCGTTCCATCTGTTTTTGCTGCCGTCCGAAGATTTGGCGAAGAAGAGGTTCCGGCGGCAGTTGTTTTTCCGGCGCGACCATGGAGCTGGCCACCTTCAGCGCGGAGAGCGGATTACGCAGATCGTGCGCCACGCCCGCCAGAAAGGCCATCTGCCGCTCACGCTGATGCGCCAGCTCGGCGGTGAGTTGGTTGAAGCGTTCGGCGATGCTGCGAAACTCCCGCGGTCCCTGCTCTGGCGCAGGCGTCGTTTTGTCTCCTTTGACGTAGCGCTCGATGGCGGCGGAGAGGTCGGAGGCTGGCCGAAATGCGGAGACGCGAAGCCAAAAGATGATCGTCATCAGGCTCAAGAAAACGATGGCTGCGCCGGCGGTGCCAAAGATGGTCGAGAATCGTCTCCATCGCGCGGCCTTGAGCTCGGCGCGGCGGCCCTCCATCAAATTGAGGTAAACGAACCGGCGCAACAGGACGAAGGTGGTGTCGAATTCGGTCGTCGGCTGCAAGCTCCCGGCGGGAGATGCGGGTTGATTTCGCAAGGCGGCATGCGAAGCCACAAAGTAGCCCTCCAACGCCCGATCAAGTTGTTGGAGCAGAAGTCGCTCGTCCTCCCCGGAGAGGTGTTGCCACGCATCGGTTATCAACTGGCGGAGATCGGCCTCCAGTGACAACATGACTTCCGGATCTCGCGTTCGATTGTGGGTGAGCGTGGTGACCTCCATCTCCTCCGCGAGATGAATGTTTTCGACCGAGTCCCCGACTTCGTGAGCGATGTTTCCTAGGCGCGCGGTGAAAACGATGAGCAATCCGCTGACGAGAATGTCCAACACGGCGAACGCGGCGATGGTCGTCACCAGAATGAATCGGAGGCTCACGCCGAGGAGGTAATAACCTCGCCCCCGCTCTGCACGGGACTCTGAAGCAAGAATGAGTGTGGCGCGTTGGACGTACCGTGCCCAGACTACCGGCCGGGCATTCCAGCCCCGACCCAAGGAGAACGTCATGAGCTACGCACGTGCATCGATCTTCCAATTCAAGCAGGGCACGACCAACGAAGGGCTGCGTAGGGCGCAACAAGGACTGCTGCCGTTGCTCCAGAAAGAGCTTGGATTCGTCTCATTCCGCGTGGTGACGGGCGAGAACGATCGCGGCATCTCGATTGCCGAATACGAGGAGAAGAACCAGGCCGAGTCCGCGCTCAGGAAAGCGCAGAAGTGGGTGCAGGACAACCTGCGCGACCTCATTGCGTCGACCGATGCGTTTGTCGGCGAGGTTTCACTCGAGGCTGAAGGCACGCAGCCGGTCTCGGGAACATTCGGCGCAGGGAAGGGTTCCCAGCAGCCGGGCGCGCAGCACTAAGATTTCCGATCAGGCGCTCGACGACGCGCCGCGCGAGTGCGCCTCTCGCGATGAGCACGTCGTCGAGCGTCGTGCCCCGCTTGCTTCGGCTAGTAGGCGGGACAGGACTCGAACCTGCGACCCGCGGCGTGTAAAGCCGCTGCTCTACCGACTGAGCTACCCGCCTGAGACGGTGCGCATCCTAGCAAATTTGCCGGAGGTTCGCTTGACAGTAGGGACGCGCCCTTGCTACATCGCGCCCCGCTGGGGTGTTAGTTAAGCTGGTTATAACGCTGCCCTGTCACGGCAGAGGCCAGGGGTTCGAGTCCCCTACACCCCGCCAAATTTTCCAGCCGTAAGCCTCCGAACTTACTGGCCTCTCCTCCACGGCTCAGTTTGTCATCGCGTTCGTCTCCGCCAGCTCTCCAGTGGCAGAGGCGATTCTCGCCACCGGCAGCTGGATCAGTTTGCCCTCGCGCAGCTCGATCTTCAGCTTCAAGATCGCCTCGCAGCGCGCCGCCCACGCGGGCGTTCGGTACAAATCGAACGCATCCGCCGGACGCGGGTGAGTGATGCTCTGCAGAATGTCCTTGCTCGCACCGCCATCGAGGCCGAGCGAGATGAACGTCCTGCGCGCATCGTAATGCCGCCGCTTGCGCAGCCCGAGACGGCCGAGGTCTTCGTGAAAATCCTCGAGCGCCTTGCGCACGTCGCGGTGGGTGCCGTTGATCGTCGGAATGATGAGGTCTTGCGGTCGCGGTTCTCGGGCATGGCGTTTGCGCCAACCGGTGAGTTTCCACTTGGCCAGCACCTTCGCCAACGTCGGATGCACGGGCACTTCGTGGACGGCCACGGTCTTCGTGGCTTTCACGATTTTGTGCTTGGAGTCGTACGACAGCGCCGCCGTCAGCTTGCCGAGCGGCATCATCGCGGCGTCATAGTCGCCCCAACGCAGCGCGGAGACTTCACCCGTTCGACAGCCCGTGAAGAACTCCAGCGCATACGCAACCCGTCGGTGCGGCGAGACGCGCGGATCGGAAATCAGCCGCTCGACCTCATCGCCCGTGAAGATCGCCGTCGCCCTCCAGCTCGGATCCTTGTCCTGCACCCTCGGCAGAACGCCTCTGGGAAGAACCATCGGATTGCCTGGAATCAGCTCCTCCATCACGGCATGTTGAAATCCCTGCCGCGCGGTAAAAAAGATTCCGCGGATCGTCCGTGGCGCCAAAACACCGCCGCGCCGCGACGGCGTACGCTCCAGCTTCTTGACGAGCTGGTACGCATGCCTTGGCCGCACGTCGACGAGCGTCAGCTGCCCCAGAACGGGAATCACGTGGTCACGCAGGCGCACTTCGTCTTTTTCCGCCTGTGCCACGTGCTCCGCCTTCCGCTGCTCGATCCAGGCGTTCAAAAACCGCTCGACCGTCATCGTTGTCGTGTCGTTTTCATCCTCCTCCGACGGGCGCGCCTTGCAGCAACACCCCTTGGGTCCATGAGCCAGTGCCAGGTGGGCCTCGCGCAAAAGCGCCCACCGCTTCGTTGCCTCCTTCGAGCCAACGGGTGACTTCACCCGCTCGCGAATGGAAGCGCCGTCGGGAGATATCGTGTGGATGTCCACTTCGTAGCCCCCTGTTCTGAACTGCCTAACTTTGATGCTCATCGCCGAGTTCTCCCCGGCGGCACACGTCCTCTCGGGTGCAAGTTTAGCAGTTCCGAACGACGAACGGCCCAGCGGCCACCGATCTTGAGTGCACCGGGCAACGCTCCGCTCACGGCGAGGCGATAGAGGCCCTTGAGCGAGTGACGCAGAAGGTGCGCTGTCTCGGCGATGGTGAGGATCTCGTGGTCGGTGGATGGGCGATCGCCGGGGTCCGCGCTTATTGAGGGTGCGGGTGATTCGGCATTGGCGGAGTGCCATCTCTCCGGTCCCCAGACTTCCTTGATCGTGATGTCGTCAGGCCGCCAGATGTCGTCAGGTTTTGCTGCCATCGTCCGATCTCTACTAATATATTTATAAAAAGTAAATTGTATTTTTATAAATATCAAATGGCAACTATGGTTATCGGTGATCTCGGAAAGCATCAGCCGCTGCGACTGCCTGCTTGACTGGATGACGGTCGCCGCTTTCCGCGCGTTACGCATCGGCGACGCGGCCGACCTCGCTCTGTTCGAGGCCATCTCTCACGGTGAGTTCGCCACCGCTGGCTTCCGAAACAAGGGCCTCCGAAAGCTCCTGCATCCCCACTCCGACTCGCTCCCACCCAAAGAACAAAAACGCCTCTCCGCCAGCGTCAGCCGCCGCCTTCGACTCCTCCGGGCGCACGGCCTCATCAAGAAAATTCCAAAGACTCATCGCTACCAACTCCGACGGCTCACCAAGGCCGGATCGCAGGAGCGAGTTCATCTCCTGAACGGCGGCGAAGACGGCGTCCTTGACTTGCGGTGCGCCCACGCGCCCGCGATGACGATGTCGCCGAGATACGGCGCGAGCGCACGTCCCGCGCGGACAAACGCTGCCTGATGGCTGAACGCTTCCATTACGCCAGTCGCCAAACGAGTGGAGCGAGTACCCGGTTCTCAATAAGCTTCGCCAGCTCAGCACCACGAGCAGGATGGTGACTCACGTCGAGCCAAACCTGGACGAAATCCGCCGCCGGGACATCGTCACCTGCATAGGCGTGTGCGCCGCGAAAGACAGACTCCGCAAAACGCGGCTCGCGAACGAAGACGTCGATCGGTTCGCCGGGCCGCGCGGGCACTAGTCCGAAGGATTCGAGCGCGGCGCGCGAGATTTTCTCAAGATACAAATGCGGTGCGACGCCAACCACGAGATTGAACCCGAGTTTTGCCGACGCTGCAAATAGGCCGAGACAAGCCCGAGAACCGAGGCGTTGTTCGTGACGCTTGAGCACCTCATCGAGATGGCGAAGAGTGTCCTTGGGCCGCAAAAGCCACCGAGCCGCGACCTCAACCGGAGACTTTGCATTGGCGGCGCCCCATCGTTCAAAGAGCGCTTCTTCGCGAACAAGCTCGACTGGTCGCCCTGCTCCGATGAAATGCTCGCGCCGAAGGTGTGCCACGAGCCGCGACGCGACCGGAACGGACACGTCAGCGGATGCGGCCAGGCTCATCGCCGTCTGGAGCGGTTCAAACACATGACCGCGGGTGGGCTTTGGCATCTGGAGCCGCGGAGCGTATACGCTCCCGCTTAGGCGATGGCTTACCAGTACCTTGAGGCACCACTGACCGAGATCCGAAAATGGATCGAAGTGGTTGGTTTCGACGGGAGACCGCTCCGCATAACGCGGCGCGCGCCTAACGCTCTTCAGTCCCGGACCGTGAAGCGCAACATGGCCACGCTCATCAACGATTCCCCACGATGTTTTTCTGGCCACCTTTTCGGCGAATATTCCAAGCCGAGTGTGCATGGCGTCGGTAACACGCGAAGCCCCGACAACGATGACGGGTTCACCGTAGCCGCCGAGCGATGAAACACTGGCTTCAAGAATGCCTATCGCGAGCTTCCCCTCGAGCGCCGAGCTGCGCACCTGGTCGGCCACCAGGACTCTGAACATCGAGCAGCGTTGGCGTTGATCTGTGGCGACGAGGTCCACGCCAACGCCCTTCGACTTTCGTTCGATACGCCACCCCGCGTCTTTCAGGGCGCTCGAAAGCTCGTGGACAAGCCGCTGATGTTGATCTAGCATTTATCTTGTACACGATAATTATCTTATACACGATAAGTCAAGTTCAGTGCCTATTTCACGCGAAAAACCGTCTCCGCAAGCTCTCCGTGAACGGCGTGGAATCGTGCGGAATTCAAGTTGAACGGTGTTGAATTCCGAGGAACTCGAGGCGGCTGTTCGCGTGCTTCGTAGCTAAAAACGTCCGTCAGCTCTTCTTAAAGCAGTTCGAGGAGATCGTTCGCGAGCAGTTCGGAGGAAGCCGCCAGGTCGTCGGCGCTGGCGAGCGGCCCGGCAGACCGGATTGCCATTTCGACTCCGACACCAGCCCTTCGAGCAAACTGGCCGCGAAGCAGATCGAGACCCGTTGACGCGGCGTCGGCGGATCGTGGGTCCGCCAAGAGGCGCCGATACCGCTCTCCAAGCTCTTCGGTGCTCGTGCCGCGCAGAATGCGGAGGACATCGAGCGCGTCCTTATCGTTCTGGCGAAGCGTGCCCTCGCGCTCGCCGATCTTGTGCATCTTGGCGACAAGGAGGGCAGCCGGCCCAGCGACACGGATGTCGTGGGCGCGGCCATCGCTCTCTTCCAAGGCGCCGATGCGCATCACCTCAGCATCAACCACCGCGCCCTCGAGGCCCTTGACGATCCGTGCGCTGCGTGCGTCGTGCCCGACGAGCCGAGCGGCCCGGCGTCCAGTTCCCGGGCTCACCGAGGCAGGCACGAGAAGATCGATCTGGACGGGTGTCCTCGGATTCGCGGCCGTGTGCCGTTGCGTGATCCAAATTCCCACCGAGTCCTTGGCCTTCGGCAAGAAGCCAGCCGCCGTCAAGACCTGTTCAAGTGGCGGGACTTCTGCAAGGAGAGACGGATCTAGCGCGAGATCCCCATCTGTCGTGAATGGCGCAACGGCCAGATTGGCCTCCCCGACGCGGAGATAGATCGCCTGAGCCCCAACAAGGATCACGGCGTTGCGATGACTGCCCAGGGCGTCCAGCGCATCGAGGAGAACACGGCGCGCGACCACGTAGAGCTCATCCACGCCAAGCCTCCTCGTTTTGCGTCATCCACGAGATCAACTCCTCGCCTTCCGACGGCCCACGACCAGGGCTCGTGAGAAGGTCCGCGGCAATCTGGCTGGGAGCCGTGTAGGTGACGCCTTCTTTCACTTCGGATCGCTCGAAAACGCCTTCGTCGTTCGTCTCGACAAGAAAGACGTTCGCACCGGTCTCAACCATGCGGAGACCAAGCCGTTGTGTTGCGATGCGCGCATCCGTCACGTACACGGTCGCGAGACGACTTGGCGCAACAGGCGCGATCCTCACCGCCGCCAGCGAGGCCGTCACTCCATACCGAATCTTGCTCTTCGCAAGTTTCTCGAGCAGCACCGGGAGCCCACGCGGCTCGAGGAACGAGAGAACGCGCCCGCGCGACTCAAACGGGGCGTCCTCCGCCCATCGTCGGAGTAGCCGCACCCAATCGACATGTTCGATCTGCCCACGACCAACTCGCGTGATGAGGGCTTCCGAATCGAGGAGCGCCAAGATGCGAGAAGCGTAGCCCGCATCGACTCCAGCTCGAGTGGCAAGCGCGCGGACACCGAGCGCCTGGCGAAAGTCGATCAGCGCCCGAACGACGCGACCCGCCTTCGCTCCACGGAGCGACCGAGTGGGTCTCTGCTTGCGGTCGGGATTCTTCTGGGCGCCCTGTGCCTCGATGAACAGGCCCGGGTTTTCGACGACCACGCGAACGTTCCCCGTCAGGTCCACGAAGTTAACGTCAGCCCCTCGAAGGCGATCGCGAACCGAAAGGCTCACATGCCGGGTTACGACCAAGGGAGCTACGACTCGATCTTCTCGGAGTTGGGCGATGAGGCCCAGGGCACTTCGCGGGTCGAGCTGCGCTCGGACCGCTACACTGAGCGTAGCGGTCCTTCGATCGGGAGCGGTGATCTTGGCACAGATGTCTGCTCCACGTCGGCCGCGACTGATCGCTTCACCGACTTTCCACCCGCTAGGCAGACGCTGGCGCAGCTCTTCGAGGCCATCCCTGAATAGAGTGTTGCCAATTATTGGCATGTTGTCCATCATAAACAATATTGTGATTTCGGCAACATGTTGGTCAGAAGCGGGAGCTCATGATGCCGTTCGCTACGAGATTTCCCGTCGTCTCGTCGAGGATCGCTTCGGACCAATGCACCTGAAAGAAGTCGTTCGCGGCAGCCCGCAGAAGCGTGTCTCTCAACGTGAATGGATAAAGCACGTTCGCATCGAGGACGACTCTGAATGGCGCGGGGATCATTCGAGCCGCCGCGCTTATTTCGATTCGCGATCGTAACCGCCGAAATCCTCGGTCATCTGAGAGAGGCGCCGGAGCGAAGCCTGGCGCTCGATATCCCGCTGATCCTTGAAGCGGACACTTTTACAACCTGCCTTCGGATCACTTTCGATCGGGTGCACTTTTTCCTCGGCGTCGCGTTGGCGAAGCGAGCGTCCAACGCCTCCACGTGAATGCTGCTCTCCCGGAGAGCGCGGCTACTGGAACGGGTAGACCGTGACGGGGACGTGTGCATCGGCCGTGCTGTTGTTGCCAAGAGCACCACTCACCGCAAAGCCCCAGCATTGGGCGCCACCATTCACCAGCGCGCAGTTATGATAGAGGCCGCTGCCGCCGTAGTCCCACGCGCCGCCCGTGAGACCTACGACCTGGACGGGAACGGTGCTGCCCGTCGTCGTGTTGTTGCCGAGTCCTCCGTAGTCATTTCCACCCCAGCATTGGACGCCGCCGTTGACCAGCGCGCAACCTGTTTCGCTGCCCATGAAAACGGCTCCTACTCCGCTCGCGAGACCGTTGACCTGAACCGGTACAGGACTATCCGCCGTGCTGTTGTTGCCGAGCATGCCACCCACGCCCCAGCACTGCGCGCCGCCATTGACGACGGCACAGGCAGAAGCATATCCGACCTCCATTGCGAAGACTCCAGTCGAAAGTCCAAGCACCTGCACCGGAACGGGACTTCCGGTCGTTGAGTTGTTGCCGAGCTGGCCGCTGCCGTTAGCGCCCCAACATCGAACGCCGCCGTTCACGAGCGCACAGCTAAAAGCGTTGCCCGCCGAGACCGCCGAAGCGCCGGCTAGCCCAGAAACGGTTACCGGAATGTTGCTGTCGCTATAAGAGTTGTTTCCGAGCTGGCCCTTCCCGTTGCTGCCCCAACATTGAACGCCGCCGTTTACGAGCGCACAGGAATGGGAGATACCCACGCGAACCGCTTGGGCACCGGCCGTGAGCCCTAAAACCTGAACTGGCACAGCGCTGTCCGTGGTGGTGCCATTTCCAAGCTGACCGTTGGACCCTTTCCCCCAGCACTGAACGCCGCCATTGACGACGGCGCATGTCGCAGAATTCCCAGCGCCCACACTCTGAACACCGCCTGTGAGCCCGATAACCTTGGTCGGGATGTTGCGTGGCGTGGAGGTGTTGTCGCCGAGCTCACCGTGGCTGTTGTCGCCCCAGCACTGCATACCGCCGTTCACGATGGCGCAGCTGTGGCGGCCAAACCCCGCCGTTCTCATTGCCAAAAGCCCCTTGGTTAGACCTACGACCTGCACGGGGACGTGGCTCTCGGTGACGGAGTTGTTGCCGAGCACGCCGTAGGCGTTGTCCCCCCAGCACTGCACCCCGCCGTTCACCAGCGCGCAGGCGTGCACGCCGCCCGCGGCGATCGCTTGCACCCCGTTCGTGAGGCCATAGACCTGGACGGGCATCTGGCTATTGGTGGTGGAGTTGTTGCCGAGCTGGCCGAAGTCGTTTAACCCCCAGCACAGCACCCGGCCGTTCACCAGTGCGCAGGTGTAGTAGGCGTAAGTGGTGATCGCCTGCACGCCGCTCGTGAGGCCATAGACCTGGACGGGCATCTGGCTAATGGTAGTGGAGTTGTTGCCGAGCTGGCCGAAGCCGTTGTACCCCCAGCACAGCACCCCGCCGTTCACCAGCGCGCAGGTGTGGCTGACGCCCGCGGCGATCGCTTTCACGCCGCTCGTGAGGCCATCGACCTGCACGGGGACGAGGCTCCCGGCGGAGTTGTTTCCGAGAGCGCCGTAGTCGTTAAACCCCCAGCACTGCACCCCGCCGTTCACCAGCGCGCAGGTGTCGCCCCAGCTCGCGGCGAGCGCGCCGGCGCCCCCTGTCACGTATGAAACCGCGTTCACTGAAACCGCAGTCACCGTAAACGGCTGCCCGCCGCTCGTTCCACCTCCTGGCGTCGGGTTCGTAACCGTTACGCTGAAGGACCCCGCCGTTGACAGATCCGATGCGGTGATCGCCGCCGTGAGCTGTATGCTCGACACGTAGCTGGTCGTCCGCCCGGAGCCGGCCCAATTCACGGTCGAGGTGGAAACGAAGTTCGTGCCGGTCACGGTCAGCGTGAGCGCCGAGGCACCGAGCGCCGCCGAGCTTGGGCTCAAGCTGCTGGTCGTCGGAGTCGGGTTGTTCACCGAGAAGGGCTGCGCCTCGCTCGTCCCGCCGCCGGGCGTGGTGACCGTCACGCTGAAGGAGCCCGCCGTCGCCAGATCCGATGGGGCGATCGCCACCGTGAGCTCTGTGCTCGACACGTAGCTGGTCGTCCGCCCGGAGCCGGCCCATCTCACGGTCGAGGTGGAGAGAAAATTCGTTCCGGTCACCGTGAGCGTGAAGCCACTTCCGCTCGCCGTAGCCGAGCTGGGGGTGAGGCTCGTGAGGGTCGGCGTTAGCGCGATCACGGTGATCACGAAGGCGGTAGCGGTGCTGCCCCCGCTGTTCTTCGCCGTCACCGTGTAGGTCGCCTGCGCGGCCACGGCCGTGGGGGTTCCGCTGATGACGCCGGTGCTCGCGTCGATGCTCAGCCCCGACGGCAGTGTCGGCGCGATCGCAAAGCTCGTTGCCGCGGCGCCGCCCGTGAGCGTCGGCGCATCGGGCACGATGGCCTGCCCCACGGTGTAGGTGACCGGGGTGGTGTAGGTGACCGTCGGCGGCTGCGGCAGCGAGGCGTGGATAGTGCCTGTCCCAACCGCATTACCGAGCACTGCGTTGGTCGGGTTCGCTATCGCCAACGTGAACGCCAGGTCCGGGTGCCACGCTGCAACGGCGGTGGTCAGAATGGAGATGGTCGCCGAGGTGGTACCCGCGACGATCGTCTGGGTCGCCGACAGACCCACGTAATCGACGCCGGCCTTCGCGGTGCCATCCTGAGTCGCGGCAACGAAGGTGACGTCCACCCCGATGGCCGCGTTGAGCGTGGCCGCGAACGTGATCGGGCTCCCATCGTTTGCCGCGGATGCGGAGACGACCGAGAGCGTGGGCTTCGCCGTGCAGACAAGAGCGCTGCAGAGCTGCGACGTGCAGTCCTTCGGAATCTTACAGCCCAGTCCGTCGCCACACGGCTTACAGCTTCCACCGCAGTCGATGCCCGTCTCGTCGCCGTTTTGGATGCCGTCCGTGCAGGACGGCGCTACGCAACGGCCACTCTCGCAGAGATCGCCTACAGCGCACTTGACGTTGCAGTCGCCACAGTTGGTGGTGTCGGTCTTGAAGTGCACGCAGGTACCGCCGCAGTCGAGCTGGTCGGACCCGCACGGCTGCACCGACTGGCCGTCGAGCGAGACGCCGACTTGCGGCGTGCCGTCGATGTCGGTGGTGAGCTCCAGCGTCGCACCGTCGCCGCCTTCGGCCTTGGGCGCCTGGTAGGTCACCGAGAGGCTGACGGTCGCACCTTGGTCAAGCGCCTTGAGGTCGTTCGGCACCGTGCCGACCCGGAACGCCCCGCGCGTGTCGAAGACGGTCGTGACATGGGAAACGTGCACCGTGCTCTGGCCATCGTTGGTGATGGTGACCGAGAGCGTCTTGCTCGTCTCCGGTGCGACCTTGCCAAAGTTGAGTACGGTCGGGTTAACCGCAATCGAGAGGTGCGTCTTGTGGAGCGACGTGCTTCGGCAGGCGGTGAGGCAAACCAAGAGACAGAGAAATGCGCGCCTTCGAGCCAATTGCGTTCTCCGAGAGGGATTGAAATAAGATCAAGCAGTATAGCGGTAAATGCTGGGCGGATAACACACGAGAGAACGTCCGCCCGGCAGCGGGTCTCCGAGCTGATCGTTGTCGCGAGGAGACAAGCCGCGGGAGCACGGCGAAGTTCGCCCGGTCGTGGCCGACCCGCGAAAGGAAAGGGCTACAAATTCCAGTTGCCGCCACTGCCCGATTGCTCTGGACGCGTTGTTGCGGCGTTCGCCCGGACTTCGAGTGCGCGACAGTGACTTAAGACTTCATCGAACGATAGGGCCGCATCCAACAGGAGTCCGTCGCTGACCATCCTCCCGTAGTCGTCGCGGAGCTTCTCCAGATCGGCATCCCCCGGCATGAGGCGCAACCCTCCGGCGACCGCACGCTGGTAGTCGATGACCTGCCCGGCGGCATCCCTCTCGGAAAAGAAAGCCGTTTTGTGCGTTGCGACCGCCTTCGCGAGATCACGATCACCGAGGGCCTTCTCGGCGAAGCCCGTTTCGTCGAGTTGCATAAGGTCGTACCAGTGGCGAGAGAACCTCGACTGTCCTCGGAATTTTCCACCTGAGGCGAACACGTGGATCGCCGTCGCCTTCTCCCAGAAGGTCCTCTCGGCGTGCATGACTCGCGGCGATGCATTCGGGAACGCGAGGCTCGGGACAGTGGCAGCGGCGTCACACACGACGGTGTGGGTGGAAGCCGGCTCACCAGTCGAGCGGGCCCCAAATTCAAGCTTGACCGCGTGACTCGTGTACAAAGACTTCGCCGACGCCGGGTCGTAGTCCACGATGATGGATGCCGCGTCCGTGGGATCGAGCGCTGCTGAAGCTGCCAGACCAGCCCCTTTGAGGGCGTCGTTGATGGTGGTGAGCGCATCACCTGAAACCCATTCCGCGAGGAGCGCTTTGATCTTGTCGCCCCATTTCTTCGCCTGACTGGTCGAGGCGGGCGTCGGCTCGTTCCCATGTCCGACGAGGTTGCCTGCGAGCGCTCGCATGTCGTAGGTGAGATCGACGTCTTCCGAGAACCGGCGAATTACGGCGTAGACCTTGGAGAGCGACGTGCCGCCCTTGAAGACTAGGTGAGCACCGAACGGTGCCGAGAACATCGTGTCGAGCGTCCACACGACCCAGATATCCTTTTCTAGCAGGTGGGCAGGTCGCCCCGTCGTGGACGCTGCAACCGCCAGCGCCTCTCGGCGGTCCCCGGTAGACAGAAGGAGGAACGCTTCAGTCATGGCCAAGAGCGGTCATTCGTGCTGCCATCCACGAGGGAACCCGCACGCTGGCAGCGGCAACCTTCTGTCGTTCACGCGGTGAGAGTCGTTGACGAAGGACCCCGATCTTGTGGGCGATCTCCCCAGTTCCAAGCACCGAGAGCACACGGATGACGTGCCCCTCCAACTGCTTGGGCCATAGCAACTCCCAAGGGCGAGCGTGCTGAAGCTCAATTTCCTGCGCTCCGAGTTTCAGCCGCCGCGTCGGGCCTGAGGTCAGGTACACGGTCCGCACCGGCACCTGCGTCGTCAGCCCGAGAACGTTCGCCATCGATGCTCCGCTCGGTGCGATGGTCTCTCCCCGTAGCGCAGCGAGGGCTTCAACGACGCGCTCAGGCGAGGGTGCCCGTACGCCGAAACGAGACGTCACCTGGCGCACGTAGACCCCACGCCCAGCACGCTGGAGTTCACCGGCGCGGCACAGCCGGGAGAGCGCCTGATCGACGGCAGCCCTGCTCGCCAGATGGAGGAACTGCTTCGCCATCACGGGCGCACCCTCGCCGTTAAGCGCGATCAGTTTTCGAATGGACTCGGCGACGTGGGCCACAACAGCACCTCTGTCAGAAGTGTATGTCTATTTCTGACAGAGGTCAATCATGCTCTCCGTCATCCACCCTACTGTCGACCAGCGCGCCCCAAGAGCTCGAGGAGAATCAACCGCGCCCTCGCAGAGTCGCAGGATTCCAACGCTTTCAGCGCCTTTGCCACCCACTGGGCACAGTGGGCACAGCGAGGTTCTGAACGAGCGGCGCAGGTCGTGGCTGACCTTACGACCGAACCACCGGCAGCGAAAAAGGAACGGAGACGCGGCGAGGATTTCGGATGGAAATTTCGCGGCGTAGACGAAAGTGTCTATTTGCGAACAAGCCGAAAAGGATATAAACCTCTAACTAATGCAAGGAACCCTGATGCGATTGCATAGGCGGCTTCATTTCACCGGAGTCAGCCTCCTCGTCGCGGGCCTCGCGGCGGCGCAGTCGGCGCCGTCGAAGATCGGTTACCAGGGCCGGCTGCTCAACGCCGACGGAACGTGATATTGACGTTTTATCAAGGATGGCGCATGCGGTTTGCCGCAACCGTTCTCGCGCTGGCTTTTCTCTCGTGCAGCCGGGCGCCCTCGCCTGTTGGCCCGGCGTTTCGCGCGCGCGTTTCCGCGGTGAGTCCGGCCATCGCGCCACTCTACGTGACGCTGGCGCAAGGCCAGACGCAGCAGTTCACTGCCACCGGCACCGGGCCCTTCACCTGGGCATTGCAGGGCGGCGCTTCGGGCAGCATCACGAGCAGCGGCTTTTACACGGCCGGTTATCCCGGACAGGCGGGCGCTACCGACACCGTCACGGTGACCGACACCGGTGCGAGCAACACCACGGCGACGGCGTCGGTCACCATTTCCAAGGGTGTGCGCTCTTTCAACAACGGTGGTGGCGGCAACGGCGTTGTCTCTGGCAACGGGTTTCCGATTCAGCGCAACACACGCGTGGACCAGCGGGCCGCGCAAACGTTTCAAGCCCAGGCGCCCGCGTCCGGTGCCACGACGGGCATGGTGACGCTGGTTGAGTTGGACATGATTCGCGTCTCGGGTGGTGCTGGACAAAATATCAAGGCGGAGATCCACAGCTTGACCGCTGGCCTCGCTGTCGACGATCAGGGCGCCTCGAACGCTTTGGCTTCTGGCTCGGTCTCCGCGCAAACCGTTTTACCGACGCTGAATCAGAAAACGCGGGTGATTATTCCGATGACGCCCGGCACTGCGCTCACGGTGGGAACAAACTACGTCCTCACCGTCAAGACCAACACCGAGGGAACGCTCAATGCTTTCGTGAGCGCCACTCCGGCCAACGACACCAACGGCGGCGTAGCCTGGTGGTACTCGAAGCGCTACCACGCCGGCGGGTGGCTCGCGCGCGGTTTCTACACCTCGAATCCGGCCGACTACACCAAGGACAGCAGCCACAACCTCTCCGGCAACGTTTTCATGGGCGAGGTCTACACCGCGCCGACGATTTCCAGCTTGAACCCCACGTCCGCGCTCACGGGCACTCCACAGTTCACTTTGACGATCGACGGAACGAATTTCTTCGCGGCCTCGACGGTGAAGTGGAACGGCAGCACGCGCCCCACGACCTACGTCAGCCCGACGCGAATCACGGCGACCATTCCGGCGACGGACATCGTCTCGCAAGGAACGGCGACGGTGACGGTGATGACGCCGGCGCCCGGTGGCGGGACCAGCGGCAACGCCACCTTTACGATCAATCTCTCCTGCGGCGCGGGCCTGACTGCTTGCAGCGGTATCTGCGTGAACCTCAACACGGATGCCGCCAATTGTGGATCGTGCGCCCACGTGTGCGCGACGGCGGCACACTCCTCGGCGACCTGTGTTGCAGCCGTTTGTGGGCGCAGCCCGTGCGCGCTGGGCTATTTCGATCTCGATGGAGGTACAGGCGCAGGCTGCGACTGGACCTGCTCTGGGACGCCGAACCTTTGCACCGACGGAACGAACTCGCTGACGTTGGGCAACCACATGCTTCCCGAGCAAGGCGCGGTTTTTCAGGCCATTGCTTCGGGCAGCTCCTACGGCGGTGCGGTCCAGACTACAGCGACCACGACCAACGTTGGCGTGATGGGCGAGCCGACGCCGCCGGTTCCGGTCGGGAACATTCGTCAGACCACGGCGACGTCAATCAATGTGGGTGGGCTCAACGCGTTGGGGCCGCCCTAATCCAAGAACTTACATGCGAGGATTCTAATGCGGATACATACGACGGCTCCCATCGCTGCGGTTATTCTGGCAGCGGGCCTCGCGGCGGCGCAGTCGGCACCGTCGAAGATCGGTTACCAGGGCCGCTTGCTCAACGCCGACGGAACGCCGAAAACGGGATCGCAGACCATCGCGTTTCGGTTGTTTGATTCGCTCACTGGCGGCACCCAGCTGTGGACGGAGAGCCAGACCATTGGGCTCACCAACGGCTATTACGAGACGTTTTTAGGCGACGTTTCCGCGGGTGGCACGGCGTTCGGATCCACGGTGTTCGACGGCAGCGTGCGCTACCTCGAGTTGCAGGTAACGGGTGATTCTGGGGCGCTGACGCCGCGTCAACCGATCGGTTCGGTGCCCTACGCCATGCGGTCGAGCATTGCCACGGGCACCGTGACGAACGCCATGTTGGGTAACAACGCGGTCACGGTGACGGCGGGAACGGGCCTGTCAGGAGGAGGGTCTGTGGTGCTCGGTGGTTCGACGACGTTGAACAACAGCGGCGTGCTCACGGTTGGCGCCAGCGGCGTGCTGTCATCGTCGGGCGGCGCGAACCCAAGCGTGTCGCTTTCGGGAACGGTGCCTGTCGCGAACGGCGGGACCGGCGCTACCACGCTCACGCAATATGGCGTCCTAGTGGGCGAAGGGTCCGGCGCGGTGCAGGCAACCGGCGCCGGCGCATCTGGAAACCTGCTCGTAGGGCAGGGTTCGGCTAACCCAACATGGAACGCGCTGAGCGGTGACGCAACGATCACCAGCGGTGGTGCGCTGACGGTGACCGGGCTTCGCGGGGTCGCGGTCGCGGCGACTTCTCCAAGCAACGGACAGCTGCTCACGTACAGCTCAGGCAGCACCTCCTGGGCCCCGGCCGCGGCGCCTTCCAGCGTTCCAACCGGTCTGATCTCTCCGTACGGTGGTTCTTCAGCGCCGTCCGGTTGGCTCAATTGCGATGGGAGCGCGGTCTCGCGAGCGACCTATTCCGCCCTCTTCACCGCTATCGGTACGACCTACGGCGCTGGCGACGGAAGCACGACCTTCAATCTCCCCGATCTTCGCGGCCGTGCGAGCGTTGGCATTGGGCAGGGATCGGGACTGACGAACCGCGCGATTGGCGCCTCTGGCGGAGAGGAATCGCACACTTTGTCATCGGGGGAGATGCCGGCGCATAGCCATACGGTTACGGTGAGCGACTCTGGGCACTCTCACGGTGTCTCCGACCCAGGTCACGCGCACACTGGCATCCTGGGGTACGCAACAGGGGATGGAGACAACCTGATTTGGAATCCAGGGGCTCCTCGCATTTGGAACACCTCTTTTGGGTATGCTACCGCTACCAACACGACGGGCATCTCGGTCAATTCCGCAGCCACGGGAATCACGGCGAGCACCGCCAGCGTCGGCAGCGGTGGTTCGCACAACAACATGCAGCCCTTCCTGGCGTTGAACTACATCATCAAGACCTGACTTGATATTTTGTCGATATTGACAAAATGAATTCTCCGGAAATCGCCTGTCCATTTAACCTGAAAACCTCAGTTCGAGGGGATTCCCGGAAAAGTGATCGCGGATTTCCAAGTGACATTTGATGGTTACGTTGCGTCAAGCGAACTGCGCCACAGTTGGATTTTGTCGCGAGCCCGCGAGGTGATCAGCTCTCAATTGAGGTTTTCAGGTTTAATGTATCTCGCCAGTACCTCGTGAAGCCGCTGCCCGAGGGGCGCATTCCGTTCACCAAGGCCACATCCATTAACTAGGGCCGTGACGTGTCCCATTCAGTTCGTTTGAGCAATGTTGCGCAGGATGCTTTTTTGCCGCTTCGGCTCGTGCGTTGAGCACACCGGGTGTTGGCCTTTAAACGGGTCACCGGGCCTTGCCTCGCCGAACGTTGCACATCGTGCGAGCGTACCAAACATGCATCGTGCCTTGTCTCGCGTCGCTGCTGTCCTCTGCACCTTGCTCCTGGGCGCGGCCCGGCCGCAAGCCCCGGCGCGTCGGGTGGATCGCCAAACCGAACACGCCGACCTGTTGCGCATCGCCAAGGCTTCGCTCGAGAGCGATACCATCCGCATTCGCCGCGGCACGCTAGTCACCGCTGGCACGCACCAGTTCGCCTCCGCGTGGACGCGCGACTTTTTGAGCTCCATCCGCGGTCTGCTCGCCGCCGACAGGGCCGAGACCGTGCGCACGCAGCTCACGACTATCCTTGACCACGTTCGCGAAGACGGCCTGCTCCCGCGTTCCCTCGACTCCGTCGACACCAAAACACGCGTCTTGCTTGGTACCATCTCCTGGTTTCTGCCGTCGTTCATGACGCCCTGGACTTCCGGCATTTTCAAAAAATTCGCGCCGGCCATCGGCGGCAAACTCAAAGCCGAATACGAGGACCAGTACGGCAACATCGCCATCGATGGAAATGCGCTGGCGATTCTCGGCGCCTACGGCTACGCGGCGCACACTAGCGACCAGGGGTGGCTTGCACCGCGCAAACGGCGATTGGTCAAGGTTTTTCGCTTTTACGACTCGAAGAAGGACGCGGCTGGGTTGATCTCGCAGCCTGCCTTCTCCGACTGGAAAGACAGCTTGAAGCGCGAGGGTCCGACTTTCCTGACCAATGTCCTCTACCAGAGGGCGGGTCGCGCGCTCGCCGCGGATCCCGACGTGCCCGGGCAGATCGACGCCGCCGCGCTCGACGCGCATGCCGCGACGGTCAGGCGCGCGTTCTTCGATGAGAAGACAGGGCTGTTTCGGGCGACACTTGATCGGCCCGCGCCGCAGCCCACTGGGCCGTGGGCTTGGTTCACGAAGGGGCTCGTGCGCGCGCCGCCCGCGCCGACGATCGACCTCGACGACAACCTACTTGCGATAGACACAGGGTTCGTGCCGGCTGATTCCGCCGAGGGCAAAGCACTCTACCTCTCCCTGCGCGCAAGCGACCTGTGGCCCAAGGACGACGTGCCCGGCGCGGTCACGCAAAAATACCCGACCGGCGACAAGAGCTGGATGGTGCGCATGGTCGGGCTCTCGGGCTACCACGACAAGCTCTACTGGTCCTGGATCATGGCCAAGGCGGCCAAAGTGGCGCACCGGATGGGCGATGATGCCGAGGCCGATCGAATCTTGGCGGAGCTCACGCGCATGGCCAAGCGCGATGGTGCGATTGCCGAGGTGTACGACCCCGCGCAGGAGCACAAACCGTGGCGAACATGGGCGTACGTTTCTGAAAGTCCCTTCTTGGCCGGTGCTGCGGCGGTGGTGGAGACGTTGCACGCGGTGCGGTAGTTTCGTCCGCCGGCGTAAACTGGCAGCCTTGCGCCTTCGCGTCGCAGCGTGCTAGCAGGCGCCCCATGCAGAAGTCCTGTGCGTCTGTCGCGGTGGTACTCGCGGCCTTTGCGCGAATCGCATCGGCCGACCCGCTCGTTTTTGATGACCCCGAAGGCGATGACAAGGGGCCGGGCACCTACGTTTACCCAACGGGATCGGACTATACGAAAGGGTCGTTCGACCTGACCCGTTTCTCCATCGAGGACAAGGGCGACGAAGTTGAATTGCGCATCGCCGTGGCCGCGCGAATCGAGGATCCCTGGAATTCCAAGAGCTGGCCAGGGACGGGCAATGGGTTTTCGTTGCAAATGGCGTTCGTGTTTCTCGATGAGGACCACAAGGCTGGTCCCGGCGAAACCCGGTCGCCACCGGGGTTGAATGTGCGCTTCGCGCCCGACCAGGCCTGGGACAAATGCGTGATTATTTCGCCGCAACCGCGATCGAGATTAATGGCCGAAATCAATGCCAAGGCCCGTGACATGAAAGACCGTCTGGTGATTCCCAAGCGAACCGTTGCGCACGGAAAGGAGTTGGTGGCCGTGGTTTCGCGAAAGGATTTGGAAATGGCGGGGGCCCTTCCAATGGCCGCTTGGGGATACCAAGTGGTCATGGAGTCCAACGAGGGATATCCCGACAAGGGCGATCTCATGACCCGGCGGGTGAATGAATATGCCGGCGAACACCGTTTTGGCGGCGGGAATGACGGCGATTGCGATCCGCATGTTCTTGACATTTTGATGCCGCCGGCCAAGGGCGCCGCGGGCGAAGTCCAGGCTCAATATGAAGTTCTCAAGCAGTTCGTGTGCAGCGACGATCCCACCAAAGTGAAGCTTGCGGTGGTCCCGCTCGTTTACCGGCCGTAACGCCGCATTCGCGATGTCCCTCCTTCGTTCATTTGTGTTCGCCGCGGCGCTGCTGCTCGCGCCAAGCGCCGCTTTGGCGGACAAGAACAATTTTGATTTGTCGGCCCAGCTTTATACGAAATGGCTTTATCGGAATAATGCCTCGGGCGGTTGCCTTTCCTATGGCAATCCTTTTTATCCAGACGATTTCGCCGGCGACAATGGCGTCTGCAGTACGTTGGATTTGACCGCGAACGGCCATGTCTCCGATTGGGCCAGCGCAATGATTCACCTGCAATCGATTTTCGGCGCGACCTGGCAAGACTATTACGAGAACGGGAACATTAAATATCCGACCGCCAATACGTCGGCGCAATCACTTGGCACGGACCACTCGATGATTTTGCGGTTAGCCGGATTTAACGTCCGTTTGAAGCCACCCATTCCCACGGTCACCGCGGTCCATTTTGGCTCCTCGGACTTAGGGATGTTTAACCCCTGGACCGTCGGCAAGATTCGCTACATCGAACGCGACAATGCCAAGGCGGTTCTCGCGACGGGTCGAACCGCCGATGCGAATTTCGACTATTCAGTCGGCGCCATTGCGCTTCCCAAATTGTGGGCGGGGCCTGGTTGGTCGACGGGCCTTGGCGAAGATCAATTCTTTCCCGCCAACTCATTGGTACGTTCACCGTTTACGCAAAACGATTGGGCTTACGCGCTGCGCTTGGTCTCCCATTCGCTTTCCGCGGGGCCGGTTGCATTGACCGGTGTTTTCTCGAACGATTATGAAGCCAATATTTACGATCCCGATACCAAGGGAACATTGGCTCCCGCACCGGCAACTTGCGGCAAGGACGGCGTCGCTCCAGATCCCACGGCCTGCGCGGACGGTGCGGTCGATCTGGTTTCTCGCTACCGCCATATGGCAGCGACAGGGGAAGCGAAGCTCGACCTGGGTCATGGAATTCAGCTCGACGGCACCGCGGCGGTGGCGTTGCAACGGCTGAACTCGGGAACGCCCGGACACCCGGGCTACGTCGCCAATGGGGTTGCGCTCAATGGTCGCGTTTTTCCGATGGCCTACAAAGACGCGACCGCGCCCGCCGGCGTTGCGCGCTTGAGTGCCGATGATCTCTGGTCGACGTTGGGCCTCAGTCGCGGCGCGTGGGAAGTCGGCGTCAAATTCGAGTACTTCAATATCGGATCTGAGTTCAATGCCATGCTGGGCGCGCGCCGGGAATCGGACGTCTTGCTCACCGACGGTATCGTGGCGCCCAATCAGCTTCCGACGTTGAATCTGGCCAACGAATTTGTCGATTTCGACGATCAATGGGTCGAGTCGATTGTCGGGTGGAACGGCGGAACAACACTGGTTACCGCGCAGCGTGGTGATTTTTCGATCAAGGCCGAATACACGCTCATTAATTACAACACCAACAAGCAGGGTCGTGACGTTAATAACGTCTATCCAACTTTTCTATTTAATCAGGGGTATACCGACACCGATATTTATGATTATGCCAACCCCAAGACCATCGATCGTGGCCGCGATCCGCGCGCTGTTTATGCGGAGGATCAGGATCGGCTGACACAGATCGGCGTCTTATGGCTCGGGTACCAGCTGCCTGTTTGGCGAGGGGTGGAGAGCACACTCAAGCTCAAGTACGTGCGCGATATCGACGGGCGATCGACGACCTACAGCCCGGCGACGGGAAGCGATGCCGAGGCGCGTTGCATGCGGCGGCTGGGCGATCGCTTCTTGATGGACCAGGCGAGGTGCGACGACTACGTGGGCAATATTTTTATCGCGCGGCCGTCCGTCGGATATCAGTTCAATGACGAGCTGAAATGGAATTTAGGGGTTCAGCTCGATTGGTGGCTCGAACAAAATCGCAGCGGCACCAAAGAGTCTGGTTATAACGATTACGAAACGCGCAAGGTGAAACCATTTATTGAGCTGGCCTATTTGTTTGGCGGCGTTCATCTCCACTATTACCTTGAATATCTAAATAAGACGATCTTTCGAGAAACCGACCCGCGGCTCCATTTCGGCATTGTTCGTTCGAAGATGACGATGGAGGTGGCTTGGTGAAACGGCTTCGTCGAACGAGTCTCCTCCTGACCACCATGAGCCTCGCTTCGTGTGGTCTCGAGACCTTGACGATGAATTCGTTTGGCGGGGATCACCCCGCGCCGATTCCGCCGCCGGAGACCCACCTCCTGGGATCGGTGGCGCTTGCTGGCGCTTTCGGTGCTGCGTGGAAAGCCAACCCCGTCCTGCTTTTGCGCGATGGGGCGGGCAATACGGTTGCGCCGGTGAATATCGATTTTCCGAAAATCGCGACCGCAACCACAGTCGGTTTATTCGACATCAATCTTCCGACAAGTACCGATTTTAATCATTTGCGAGTGGCCGCCATCGTCGGTGCGGCCGTGGTGGAAGCCGTAGCACCGTCGGTGATGCAGGGCACGAAGGTCACCATCGCCGCGCCGTTGGATACCACTTCGACCGCGGCGTCGTTGGTAGCTCAAGCTTTGGCGCGACTGGTTCGTCTCAAGGAGGGTGCGCCGCCAGCGCAACTTTCGCTGACGGCGATTCCAGGTCCCGGCAACCTCGATCCCCTGTTGGAGCCAAAGGGTTTGATAACCGCCGCGGTGAGTGCCAATGGCGCTGGCGTTCAATTGGCGCAACTGGTTGGAAGATCGATCGAAGCTGCAGTGACCGCGCCTTCCTCCGCGGGGCCTGTCCTGGGAACAGTGCGGCTCGGCGGTGATGGGAAACCCACGGCGGTCTTGTCGGATACGGCGGTGGTCGCGCTGGACAAACACGCGCTCAACCTGGATCTCAACGGCGACTCCGTGAACGACACTTCGGATGAGGCAGAGGCTTCGCTCGATGCCGCCTTGGTCGCCGCGATCAAGGATCTGAAGCTGACGGTTTGTCTCGACCCCCAGCGTATCCGCACGCTGGTCTCGGTCGATTTCAATGCGGGTCGGTTGGATGGCAATTGCCGTCCGCTCGATCGTTTTCGATCACTGGACCCGAAGGAGATCGCCCACGACTCGCGGCAGATTTTCTTTGCCGGAGGCATTCATGCCGATTCTCCCGTGCAAGATCAGACCATTCACCAAATGCTCGGGGCCTGGGTTCCTAACGTGATTCCCATGTATGACGATGGCACGCACGGCGACGAAAAGGCGGGCGACAATATTTGGACCGTTCAATTCGATCTGCCGGCGGGTGCCATTATTGCGTACAAATATACGTATGGAACGCCGGGCCAAGGATGGACGGGAACGGAAGAGTGGCCGGGTAATCAGCGGCTCTTGCGCATCGAAGACAAGAATGGCGATGGGCTGGTGGCGCGGCGTGATCTCTTTGGTGACGAGACGAGCAATAAGGACAAGTCGAATGCCCTTCTTCCGTCCAATGGTGGCAAGGGCACGCTCGATTCAAAAACGTCTCCGTTCGCCGCGGAGATGCCCATTGATCCGGCGGGACTCTGCAAGGCGACCGGTTATTGGATGCCGGCCGCTGAGTTGTTGACTACCACCTGCCATTAATCGAAATTATTCACGAGTGAGTATGCGCCATGTTCTTTCGTCTGAGTGCTCGCGCTAGTCAACGGATCGCCGTAGCGTTAATCCTGCCTTCGCTTGCTTGCGGTAAGGGGGCGGGTGGAAATGGCAAAGCCCGATTTGTTCGCCCCAATGGATACGCAACGGTGGTGCTCAGGGTCGATGATACGGCCAATAGGACCTACGGCTCCGGGCAAATCTATTGGAAGGGCGGCTGGAAATACGATTCCAAGACTAACGTCGCGACCATTGATACGACCTGGGGAGGCGTCGCAGATGGTCAACTCGCGGGCTGGCCTCAGCTTTACGATGACGGACCGATTAGTGAGAGTGGCCACGAAGCCGAAGGCCAAAAGGCCGGTGATCACGTTCATTCGGCGGCGGTGTTTATCAAGGGCGACGCCAAGCCATTGGAATATGGGATGTGCGACGAGCTCGGAAATTGGATTTGGCCCAAAAAGAATGGAACCGTGCAGATCGCGCTGGGATCAGAAGAGACGCTTGATTTGGGCACGCTGACGATTGCCGCTTTTGGAACCGCGCAGGCCTTGTTTGCCCTCGACTTGAAGCATCTGGATCCGGCGTTGGTGTGTCCGGCCGAAAATCCCGCCTGCGATACAGCGGTCGAGGGAGAAAAACTTGGTTTCACGAGCGCGTTCATTAAAGGAACGATGACCAATTGGAAGTCGGTTCAAATGAATTGCAATTCGGATCTTTATTGCGTTTATGACCATACGAATGCGCGAAAAGTGCACGGTGGATTTGGGAAGCACGATGGATTGCTGGCCGCCAAACAAGAAGTCCAATTCGTCTTTCTGCTGAACGACACGACGGAATACAAGGTTCCGACGGATTGCTCGGTCGTGGGGGTCGCCGTGGCCACCGATGTGGCGACGCCGGGCGTTTTCGCGGGTGAGAAAATCGATTTACGCGAAGAAAGCCGAAGCCCAACGAAAAACACGGCCATTACCGTCGGAACGGGTGGCGGCGCCTCCGTGACGTGGACCGGCGGGGATTCCGACGGAGGCATTGCGACCGATGGCGGCGATACGTCCACCGATGGTGGAAACGTGACCGACGGCGGTATTGATTCCAATGACGCTGGTATTGATAATTCGGACGGCGGGCTGGCCATTCAATTGGTGAATCCAGCCGCGGGACCTCCGGGGACGACGGTCAAACTCACCGGCCTTGGATTTTCCGCTGGCGCGACTGTTCTTTTTGGCGCGAAGTCGGCGACCATTTCGTCGATTGCGGCTCCGCACACCATTAACGTAACCGCACCCAATCAAGGTGGAGCGGGATTTCGCGGGAAAGTCGATGTGACCGTGACCGTCGGCGGAATCTCGACGACCTATCCGCAGAGTTTCCAATACCAACCAGCAAATGGAGCGCCGGCGATTTCCGCTCTCGTGGATGCGACAACCGGGGGCTGGTTCGGACCGGTGGCCGGTGGCGACGTGACGGTGACCGGCAGTGGTCTAAGCGGTGCGGTTGGGGTCACGGTCGATGGACAAAACGTGCCGGCGACGTCGGCCAGCGATGGCTCGTTTCATTTTACGGCGCCGGCCCATGCGGTTGGCATGGTTGACATGGCGTTTAATTTTGGCGCCGGCGGAATCGTGACGCAAAAGGGTGGTTGGGAATACGTGCTCCGCGCCGCACGCGTTCCAGCGGTGGATGGAAATATCGATGTTTCGAGCGGGAATGATTGGTCGCCCTATGCGCAGATTGCTTCGGCACCCAACGGTCATTCGCTGGGGTGGGGTGCGAGTAACCATCTTGAAACCCTTTATGCCGCGTATTCGACGGATACTCTTTATCTGGGAATTGTTGGCGGCTCTGAATCGACGAATGCGATTGTCGCTCTTCTGAGTATCGGTGGGACGAGCGGCATTTCTGATTTCACCAAAGCCACGGCGACGGATGGCGCGTTGGTCAAACACATCGCGGGCAGTGCGATCATGACGAGCGGCGGGTGGAGTTTTCAATCCGCAGTTGGAACCGTTGGCGGCGCCACGAGTGAGAATGCGTTTGTCGACGGCGCCGGAATTCGTTCATTGACGACGCTTACGAATTTCCCCTGGCTCAATGGAAGCTATCTCCGTACGAGCGCTGGTGCGGTGGAGATGGCGATTCATTTGGCGTGTCTGTATAATGCACCGCCTTCCGACGGGAATTGTCTCACCGATAATAGTTTTGTTCTCGGTGGGCAGGCGCTCAGCGTTGCGGTTGTATTGACGGGCGATGCGACGGGGTGCAGCGGGTGCCACGCGGATCAGGTTTTGCCCACCCAGCCGGCTTACCAGGCCGGGAGCGACAAGACGAAGTCCGTCCTGTCGAATGTTGTCTCCCTTAAGCTTCGGTAGGAATTCATGCGCGCGATAATCGCATCGCTCTTTGTGCTCGTTCTTAGCGCCTGCGACGGATGTGGCGGATTTGCCCGCGGGCAGCCCAAGGAAAATGGGAGCGGCGCGGACGGCGGGAGCACGACCAACAACAACGCGGATCCAGATGGCGGCGTTTCGTCGGGGCCGGGTCCTTTTTGTTTGGCTTCCGTTTTCTTTGCCGGCGGACAGGCGAGCGAAATTACCGCGCGGTTTTCGCGTGACGCGGAAAAGACAGCCGCGGGGAGTATTGCCAATTACGAGCTGCGCGGCTCCGACGGCACAACGGTTTCGCTCTCCAGCGCGGCGGTGTCCGGCACGACGGTTACCCTGGGCTTGGGCGGCAAGCTCAATGCTTCACTCAAAAGTTATACGGTTACGGTGAGCGGAATAACCGCGGCCGATAATGGCGCGGCCCTCGATCCCCTCACGGCGGATTGCACGCACCGCACGTTGCGGCGGCCTATCTATTTGAACATTCTTTGGCACCAGCATCAGCCGCTTTATTTGGACGCGGTGAAAGATGAATTACAAGGCCCGTGGGTACGGAAACACTCCACCAAAGACTATTTCACGATGGCGTCGATTCTCACCGCCTATCCGACGATTCATCTCAATGTTAATTTGACGAGCGTTCTTCTCTCCCAACTTCAGATTTATCTCGACCGTTTGGGGCCCTTCGTTGACATCAAGAATGGCACGGTCGATGCCGCTGGATTCGAAGCCAAGTGGGCGGGGCACACGGATCCCTGGATTGATCAGCTGCTGACGCCGACCCCGGATCCGGCCAACGCGACCGCGCGGCAAATCGAACTTTTTTGGAATGCGCCTTGGTCGTCTCTTTCAACGAGCGATGCTTTAATGAAGCATTTTCCGGCTTATATGGATCTTCGGAGAAAACCGCCGACGACATATACCCAGGATGATTTTCTGCAATTAAAGGGGTGGTTTGAGATCGCTTGGTTCGATCCGGAATTTCTCCACGCGGGCGGTTTGACGATGCCTGACGGAAACAAGGTCGACCTCTCGGATCTGCTCGACATCAAGAAGGACTCGGTAGGGGATCCGAATTTCGAAACGTTCAGCTTGAAGACGACGTCGCTTACGCCCGGTGGGCGCGTGACGGAGGCGCTCTGCAATCGCCTGGTGGCCGAGAATTACAAGGTCATGAAGAACGTGGTGGCCATTCACAAGCAGCTGCGATTCGATCCGCAAACGCGAAGCGGGCAAATCGAAATTATTACGACGCCCTTCTATCATCCGATATTGCCGCTGCTGATTTCGAGCGATGCGGCCAAGGAGTCACAGCAGGATCCGTTGCCCGCGCCGGCGTTTTCCTATCCCGACGATGCCAGCGCGCAAGTCGCCAAAGCGGTCCGTTATTACCGTGATATTTTCGGCGCCGCGCCCAGTGGCATGTGGCCTGGTGAAGGCTCGGTGTCGCAGGCTGCGGTGCAGGTGTTTCATCAAAACGGCATTCGTTGGATCGCGACGGGGCAAGAGAATATCGAGCAGTCGACCGGAAATAAGCCGCCCGGCGTGCCGCCGTTCTTGGTTCCTTATCGCGCGCTGCCGCCACCTGGTGTCGATGCGGGGCAGTCGGTCACGGCGCTGTTTCGCGCGCGGGATCTGTCGGATGAAATTGGTTTTCGATTTCAGGGCGAGACGCCTGAGCAGGGCGTGACGGACTTTTTGTCGGGATATGAAGACAACGGACATCACGCCGGCATTTTGGATTATGCGCCGGGCATTGCGGACGATGATCGCTTGCTCACGGTGATTCTTGACGGTGAAAATGCCTGGGAGAACTATGTTCATTCGCACGATGCGAAGGAGTTTAAGCGCAAGCTTTACCAGCGTTTGACGGACGAACAGGGCATTGGCGAAATTATCACGACCACGACCAGCGAATATCTCGATGGAAATCCAACGCGGAATATTCCGCCACATGATCCCGCCAAGTTGCGGCAACTGGATCATTTGCACGCGGGATCTTGGATTCGTGGGACGTTCGATATTTGGATCGGTGCACCGACGAGCGATCAGGCTTGGACCTGTCTGAAGCGGGTGCGTGATGACGTCGCCGCGGTGCTGCCGCGTCCCAATCCCGCCGAGCCGCCCCCGCTCGCGCCGGCCCAAGGTGGGGATGCTTTCGCATGGAATAATTATAAGGCGTGGGAAGAGATGTATGCCGCCGAGGGAAGCGATTGGTTTTGGTGGCTCGGTGGAAAAGAGATCACGCCCGCCCACGACAACACGCCGTTTGATCGCGGTTTTCGCGCGCACTTGGCCGGTGTTTATAATTTCATGAATCTTGCGCGGGCGGCCAACGGCGACGCGGCCTGGCCGACGTTTCAATGTCCGGTGATTTTGCAGGCCAGCGGCAAACAGCCGGCGGGGCCGTTTACCACGGCGCCCACCATTGAAGGAACGTTTGAAACAACGGAGGCAGAATGGGTCAATGAAGGCGGATTCTTTAATGACATTGACTCCAGTCAGATTGACGATCCGACTGACCAAATAAAAAAGGTTTATTATGGATATACCGTTGCTGCACCCAAGGCGACGCCGCCGGATATGACGCCGGTGGATCTCTATTTGGCGGAAGAGGCGGGCATCGACCTCGTGGCGCGCGCCAAGGCCGACGCTGGTCATGGCCAGCAGCTCACAGTGACTTGGTACGTCTCTCAAAAAAACGTGACGGATGCCAATGCGGGGACCTTTACGCGCCGTCCGAGCCTTTCCTCTTTTGCCACGACCACGGAATATGGGACGCCCATTCAATTCCAAGATTCCGCCGGTGCGGCGCGCGCAATTCGGTGCAAGTTCGACGGCAGCGGAAAGGTTGCTGGATCCATCGACGTTTGGAATGGCACGGCTTGGACGCAGGAATCGACCAACGTTACGGCGGCCGCGCAGGGAAATCACCTCGAATTGAAAGTTCCGTTTATCGCCCTGAAGCTCGCCAAGGGTGATCCGCTGGAGTTCGCGGTGGCCTCGCAAGAGGGCGCTGACATCGACATTGCGCCGAAGCAGCAGCTACCGCGGACGATGTTGTCGCAGACCATTTTTGACGATCCCACCAATGCCATCTTTGTTACATTCAGTGTAGATGCGAGCGGTAAATCGGTTCCTTTGGGGCAATTCGGATCGTGCTGCACGAATGCGCCCAAGCCCACAGGGAGCGGCGTGGTCTACCTCGCCGGCAACACCACTGCGCTCGGGCTCAAAGGAAAAGATTGGACGCCGAATTTGGTGGCCATGACGCAGCGCACGGACAATCCCTCGATTTGGGAATTCACCACCGCGCTGCAAAAGGGAATGGCGCTTAATTACAAATACACGGTGGGCGTTCCGTCGGACGAAGCGAGCTGGCCCGGGACGGAGGAGTTTCCGGTGACGTACCGCGGATTCGTGGTGGGCACGACCGACAAGACGGGCGTAAAACGGTTTGTGGTGCACGATGTTTTTGCCGACAAGCCGTGCCCGCCGGGACAAGACGGAAACCCCGGATGCAAGACGACGTTTTCTGCGGCGCAATAACGAGTCGATAGCACCAGGTATCAATGATGATGGTGGTGATGGTGATTCCCGTCGCCGTCACCACTTTCGGCCTTGAGCGCTTCGCGCGATGGAACGTCGAACGTGCAGCTCGTCGTGGTTCCGTCGGAAAACGTGAGCTCGAAATGGCCCACTTGGCGGTTGGCGTTGGCCTTCGTGAAGGTGATGCTGCCGAGCGTGACGGGCGGCGGTGCCGTTGTGGTGGCAATGTTCGTCGACCATTCCTCGATATAGCCGTCGGGATTGTCGGTGCGATCGCCTTCGTGGAAAGCGAAGGCGCCCGTCTTGGTCGCGCTGGGTTCCGCGGCTAGCGAGATCTCAAACGCCAATGTATCGCCGCCGTAGCTAAGGTGGAGCGACGTGTCGGTATCGACGATCTCGAAGTCGCGGAAGAATTCACTCTCGCTGTCGATGGTGACGTTGAGCGGCGTGGCGCCCGCGCTGCCGGTGCAGGCCCCCGACGGCGGCGCGATGGGGTGGCAGGCCGTTGTGACGAAGATCACGAGGAGAGAGGCGGTGGCTAGCGTTTTCATGTGACCCAATACGTCAGGGCCCCCTTGGCGTTACGAGTTGAGTTTTTGTCAATTCGGCGGGGCGCTTAACCTGAGTGATTGCGCTTA
>JAHFDP010000002.1:0-65553 GCA_023248955.1 Deltaproteobacteria bacterium | reverse complement strand
TGGCATCCACCGCGTGGATGGCCGGGTCGGGGCCCGGCCATGACGGGAGCGAGATCGACGCAAGTGAAAACCGCTCTAGGTGCTCGCGTCACCTGGCGTCGTCTGGCTCGAGCGGCAGCGCCTCGTTCCGCGTGCGCGATTTCGGCGACATCCACCAGCGAAAATGCGCGGGCCCGCGCGGCGGAAGCGTTTCCACGTCGAAGCGGAAGATGGCGCCCTTGCGGAAATTGAGCCGCGGCAAAGATTCGCCGACAAGTTTTTCCGCAAGCTTCGTCATGCCTGGCTCGTGGCCGACGAGCGCCAGTCCGCCTGAACGTTCAGCGGCAGTCCAGAGCTTGACGGCTTCTTCGATTGCATCGGCTGCCGTACGACCGGGCCGCAGCGCTTCGCTGACGGTGATCGCATCGCACCCAATCGCGTTCGCCAAAATTTCCGCGGTCATCACGGCGCGCGGAAGCGGACTGGAGACAATCACCGCAACCTCTTCTTCGTGCTCCGCGAAATCGCCCGCCAATTTGCGAAATCGTCTGCGCCCTTCGCTGGTCAGCGGGCGATCGTCGTCCGGCTGGCGCGCCCAGTCGGCTTGATCGACGGCGACACCATGGCGGACCAGATAGAGGGTGGGCATGGGAAAAAGGTAGGCGCTGCCTACCGAACGTGCCGCGCGCGGAAGTCGGTCTTCACGCCGTATTCTTGGCGAAAAAGATCAGCGCGCTCGGTGGCGGTGAAGAGCTCAAGGTCGCTGCCCTGTTGCACATCGCACTCGAAGATCGTCTTGGCGCGCTGTTTTTTAACAACCAACCGAAGGACGTGGCGAGCGTGTCCGCGGTCAAGCGCTTCGGCGATGCGCAAGATAGACGCGAGCTTGCGGACCAGCGTTTGCTCGCTGTCGGTGAGCGCGTCGTACTGACCATGTTTGTGCGACGGTAACGAGCGGCGATGGTAACGCGTGACGTTCGCAATCAGCTCCCGCTCGCGTTCCGTGAAGCCGGGTAGGTCGGCGTGGAGAATGAGGTAGTAGCTGTGCTTGTGGTGGCGGTTGTAGCTGACGAAGTTGCCGACATCATGCAGCAGCGCGGCGCCGTCGAGCAGCGCGCGTGCGTCGGTGCTTAGCTGGTGCAGCGGTTCGGTCTGATCGAAAATTTCGCGCGCGATCCAAGCCACCTGCTCGGCGTGATCTTCGCGGTAGCCGCAGCGGCGGCCGAACGCACGAAGACCTTCACGAACGGCGGCGTTGGTGTTGAGTCCAGCGCGCGGCGCGATGGTGCGCTGAACCAAATCGGCCATCAGCCCATCGCGCAGGCCGCGGTTAGTTGCTTCGATTTCTTCGACGTGCAGGTGGGTGAGCAGACCTTCGAGCAACGCCGCACCGGCGAAGAGAATGTCGGCGCGGTGCGCATCGGTGAGGCGCGCGCGTTGCCTGGTGGAGAGTCGCGCCGCGAGCCGCCGCATGTCGCGCACTTGCGCGAGCGTGGCGATGCGCGGACCTTTGGTCCGGCCTTTTTTTCGCAGCGCCAAATTCACGACGGCGCCGATGGTGCCGGCGCTTCCGACTGCGCTCTTGAAGCGGCCCACCAGCATCGGTGAAATTCCGCTGGCCGCGCTGCGCACCGCTTCGGCGACGAGTTCTTGCTCGCGCCGTGTCGGTGGATCGTGACGAATGAATTGCTCGCTGAGCCGCACCGCGCCGAGCGGCAACGAGACGCTGGTGACCGCTTCCTCGCCTTGTGTCGCGGTAACTTCGGTGGAACCGCCGCCGATGTCGATGAGGAGCAGCTCGCGATCGCGTGGCGTGCCCTGCGCAACGCCAATGCAGATCAGCCGCGCTTCGTCGGCGCCGGAGATCACCTCGAGACGAATCCCGCTGGTGCGGCGTACGCGCGCTACCAACGCGGACTTGTTGGAGGCCTCGCGCACAGCGGAGGTGGCGACCGCGCGCATGGTCATCGCGCCGTGACGCTTGGCGACGGCGGCGAATCTTTTCATCGCTTCCGCGCAATCGTCGATAGCGCGTTCGTCGAGCTTTCCGGTGCGAAAAACTTCGTGGCCCAAGCGGACCGCGGCGCGATCCTCGGCGATCACCGCATAGGAGCCGTCGGGCCGGCCGCGCGCGATTTGCAAGCGCATGGAGTTGGATCCGACGTCGATGACGGCGAGGACGGGGTTGTGCACGCAGCCTAAAATTAGCAGGAGAAGCGCGATGGGGCATAATTTCAGGTCATGGCTAAGCGCGATCCGTTGGCCGCGATCATCGAGCAGAACCGGCCTTTCGCGCAGGCCGAGCATGCCGTACTGGCGGACGACGGAAAGACGAACCTCACCAAGATCGCCGTGGCCCGCAAGCTCGATGCGCTCGTTGCTTCTCCGTTCGGATTTTTTCGCGGCACGTTTCCGATCTTCGCCAGCGATGTGGCCGCGGCCGATTCCGTGCTGGGCTCGGGCGCGCCGTCCGCGGAAGTGGTGGGCGATCTGCATCTCGAAAATTTCGGCGCCTACCGTGGAAAAGAGGAGCTTGTTTTCGACGTCAACGATTTCGACGAGGTGACGCATTTCGCGGTCGACATTGATCTGGCGCGGTTGGCGACATCGGTGCTGCTCGTCGACGGACCGCCCGTCGCCGAGAAGGAGCAAGCGGTCACTGCGCTGGTGCGTGCCGCTGCGGAGGAAATGGCGCGGCTAGGTGGAAAATTTCCGGTGCGCGCGATCACGCGGGAGAAGGCGGTGGGCCGCGTGCGCGAAATTCTCGACGAGCGACGCACGGAGACCAGCGAGGCCTTTTTGAAAGCGAATACCAAAGGCCTCGGACGATCGATGCGGCTGAACATGGGTGATCCGCTCACGGCGAAATACACCGCGCTGGAACGTGATCGCGCGAAGGAGGCCGCGCGCGCGTTGGCGAGCTACGCAACGGCGCATGCCGCCGACGTTTCGATCAAGGAAGTGATCGACGTGGCGTATCGTTTCAAAGGAACCGGATCGCTCGGACGATACCGCGTGAGTCTCTTGGTCCGGTGCGAAAAAGATCGGCTGCGGATTTTCGAAATCAAAGAAGCGTTGACGAGTGCGCTGGATGTTGCGCGTGGCGCGCCGTTGCGGACGCCGCAGCGTGGAGCGGCGATCGCGTCGGCGATTCGGCGGCTGCAAGGGGATCCTTGGCCGAGTGTGGGCGCGACGAGTTTGTGGGGCGTGTCAGCGCTGGTGCGAGAAATTCAGCCCGAGGAAGAGAAGCTGCGTGTCGGACGCTATGCGCATTCGGGCCGCGAGCTCGCCGACTACGCCGCGCAGTGTGGCCGTGCGATGGTGCGCCTGCATCTGCGCGGCGGCGCTCGGGCGCTACTCGAGAGCGAGATGGCGGCGAAAGGAGAAGCGCTGGTGCCGCGGACTTTGGAATTCGCGCGGCGCTGCGCGAAGCAGGTGATCGACGACCATGCAACGTTGCGGCAAAATCAAGCGCGTGTGCGCTCGGCAATCGGTGTGTGATCGGCTATAAGCGCGAACTTTCCTGGAGGGAAAAATGGCTCGGACCAAACAGAAGCTGAAGAACCGTTCCAAAAATGCGCGTGCGGCGATCAAGCGTGAGCGCAGCCGACGAAACCGCGCGCAGAAGAAGCACAAGCCCCGTTTGCGCAAGAAGGTTCGCTCGCCGCGCAGCAAGAAGGCGAAGCGGTAACGTCGGGTGTGACTGATCGGATGGCGTTCATCCGATCGGTTGGCGGACCTGTCGAAGCGTTGGATGCAGCGCGAAACTAAAACTGCACGCCCCCAGGCACAGGGACGCGCAAGTCACCGAGCGCGATCGTTCTTTCGAGTCGTTCACCCGAGGCGATGTCCGTCCGCGAAAAAATGAGTGACCGCAGGACAACCGATCGCGCTTCGATTACAGACCCTTCGCCGATCACACTCTGGGAATCAATCTGCGCGGTTGGGTCGACGGTCGCGGACGTGGCGAGCGCGATCGGTTTGCACCAGGGTTGGAATCGCGCCAGTGGGACACGGCCGGAGAGCACGTCGATGTTCGCTTCGAGGAGTCGTCGCGGCGTGCCGATGTCATTCCAGTAGCCCGTCGTTTGGTGTCCGTGTGCGGGCGTTCCCTCCACCGCGAGCGCCGGATAGAGCGTGCGGTTGATGTCGCAAGCGACGCCAGGTCGGAGACGCGCGAGGGCGTTAGCAGTCAGCACATGCACGCCAGTGAAGTGCCAGCGCGTGAGTTCGCGCGGCGTGTTCTCGTCGAAGCCGGCGATCGCCCGCACCTGCATTTCCCTGTCGCACAGCACCGCGCCATACTTTTCTCCTTCGGGCATGGGCATCAGCGCCATCGTCGCCGGCGCGCCGCTTCGATGATGCGCCGCGAGCAGCTGCAGGAGATCGACATCGAAGAGGACGTCACCGTTGATGACGACGAGCGTATCCGTGGAGTCGATATTGAGAAGATCGGTGCCACCGCGAATGCCGCCACCGGTGCCCAGAAGCTTTTTCTCGTTTGAAACGACTATCGAGAGCTCAAGCTCGGAGGCGATCGCGTGCGCTGCTTGATCAATCTGCGCGCCGAGATGAAACACGTTGATGGCGATCTCGCGAATCCCGGCGTTGCGAATCAGCGCTAGGTTCCAACGCAGGAGCGGAACGTTGGCGATCGGAACGAGTGGTTTAGGAATGCGCGACGTGATCGGCGCGAGCCGCGTGCCGTGACCAGCCGCGAGGACCATGGCTTTAGTGGCCATGGTGGAAGTCTACTCTGGCGCGAGTGATTCCGTGGCGGGCCGGCGCCGGAAAAATTGTCCGAAGCGACCCTGCAAGAGCGACATGCCACCGACGTAAAAGAAGCCCCACTGAAACAGGAACAGGAACGGCAGCGAGAAATAGATGCCTTTGTCGATGGCGAAGTAGATCGAAAAAGTCAGGTAGGCACCGAGTCCCAACTCGAGAATCGGTTGCGCGCTGGCCAGGCCACGGTAGCGTTTCTGCGTCCAGCTCTTGTTGGCGCCAGCCACGCCGTGCTTGGGCGTGCGCGTGAAACCGGTCTCGTAGCCGAGCAGCGCTTCGAGCACCGCGCGCGCATTGTTCACGCAGAGGCCGATGCCCAGAGCCATAATGAATGGAAGATACTTAATACGCTCCCACCGGCTGCGGCCAATTTCACGCTGGCTGACGACGTAGAACGAGCAGACGCTCATCGTTGCGGACCAGAAGAAGGGCAGGTCGAGCAGCAGCACTTCGTACCAGCCGTGGCGGAAACGAATTACCATGCACACCGGCATCAGCAGCGTGAGCAGCACCATCAAGAGATAAGCGAAGTTTGCGGTGAGGTGAAAAAAGGCTTCGGTCTTCACGCGGCGCGGGAGCTCGCTCTTCAAGATGCGCGGCAACAACTTCATCGCGGTCTGCACGGAGCCTTTGGCCCAACGGTGTTGCTGGCTCTTGAAGGCGTTCATCTCCACCGGAACTTCCGCGGGCGCGGCGACCTCAGGAACGTAGACGAACTGCCAGCCGCGCAGTTGCGCCCGGTACGAAAGATCGAGATCCTCGGTGAGCGTGTCGTGCTGCCAACCACCGGCGTCGGCGATCGTCGCGCGGCGCCAAATTCCCGCGGTGCCGTTGAAGTTGAAGAAGCGTCCCGATCGGTTGCGCGCGGTGTGCTCGATCACGAAGTGGCCGTCGAGAAACACCGCCTGCGCCTGGGTGAGCGCGGAGAAGTCGCGGTTCAGATGCTCCCACCGCACTTGCACCATGCCGACTTTGGGATCCGCGAAAAAGGGAACGGTGCGCGAGAGAAAATCCGATTCCGGCACGAAGTCCGCGTCGAAGACCGCCACGAATTCGCCCTTGGCAACTTCGAGTCCCGCTTGCAACGCTCCCGCTTTGTAACCGGAGCGGTTGTCGCGGTGGAGATAGACGACGTCGGTGCCGCGGGCGCGCCAACGCTCGACACAAGCGCGCGCGATGCCCTGCGTTTCGTCGATGGAATCGTCGAGCACCTGCACTTCGAAGAGCTCGCGAGGATAATCAATGGCGCATACTGAATTGATTAGTCGCTCGGCGACGTACATTTCGTTGAAGAGCGGCAGCTGCACGGTGACGCGCGGCAAAGCGGCGAGCGGCCCCGGCGGAACCGGACGGTTCCCTTTGTGGCGATAGTAGAGATACGCCATGGCGTAGCGATGGGAGCCGTAGATGCTCAGCACCATCAGCACGGCGAAGTACATGCCGAGCCACAGCCATTCGATGGGCGCCATGCGTGAAATTCACTCCGAGAAAGAGGCCAAAACGCTGGGCGCAGATAGCATGGGGCGGCCCAAAAGTCGAAAACGCTTGGCCTTTCAAGCGTCGACTACTTGGCTTCGGCTGTTTTGGGTACGGCGGTCGACTTGATGATTTGCCAAGATCGCATGTAGTCCGCCGCGGTCTTGAGTTGGTAGTCGGGCTGGTACCAAGGCGCGTCGTTGGCGGCCTGCGGCCCGGCGTTGTTTTTGAAATGGTTGGGGAGGCTGCTCTCGCGCACGCCGCCGTTTTCGCCGATCGAGGCGATGCCTTGGCCCGCGGCGACGATGACGTCGGGCGTGATGCCCTTCTCCTGGATCGACCGGCCGCTCGGCGTGAAGTAGCGCGCCACCGTAAGCTTGAGGCCCGAGCCATCCTCGAGCTCGATGATCGTTTGCACGCTGCCTTTGCCGAACGTCTGCGTTCCCATCAACACCGCGCGTCCGCGATCTTGCAGCGCGCCGGCCACGATTTCACTCGCGGAAGCGCTGCCGCCATCGACCAGCACCAGCATCGGGTAATTCGGTTCGGTGTCCTTTTCGTGCGCGGTTTCCACTTCGACGTGACGTCCGCCGCGGCCCTTGGTGGTCACGATCACGCCGTCGGTTAGAAAGCGATCGGCCACTTTCACCGCCTGATCCAAAAGCCCGCCGGGATTTCTGCGCAGGTCGAGCACCAGGCCTTGAAGCTCGCCGCCGACTTCCAACCGCATCTCGTCGAGTGCCTTTTTCAAATAGACGTCGGTGCGATCTTGGAAGCTCTTGATGCGGACGTAGCCATAGTGACGGCCGACATCGAGCACGCGGTGGTCCACCGACACCACGCGGACGTTGTCGCGGATCAGCACGAAATCGCGCGGTTCGGAAAAGCCATCGCGCATGATCGACAAAGTCACTTTGGTGCCCGGTGGTCCTTTGAGCTTGGTTGCCGCTTCGTCCTTTTTCCACGTGGACGTCAGCGTGCCATCGACTTTGATAATGCGGTCACCAGGCAAAATTCCCGCGCGCGACGCTGGCGAGTCGTCCATCGGCGAAATGACCACGAAGCCGCCATTTTTATTGGCATCGATTTCGATGCCGATGCCGCCATACTCGCCGTCGGTCTCTTGCTTCATGGCCAGGTATTCGTGCGGATCCATGAATGTGGTGTGCGGGTCGAGCGTCCCCAGCATGCCGCGCACGGCGCCGTATACCAGTCGCCCCTCGTCGATGCTTTCGACGTAGTTGTTCTCGATGAGCGAGAGGACGTGGCTGAAGACGTCGAGCTTGCCGTAGGGGCCGGCGGGATCGCGGGCGAGCGCGGCTTGCGTGGCGACGAGACCGCCCGAAAAGGCCGCGACAGTAAGAAACAGCACGAGGCCCAGCCTACGAAGCGTGCGCATCTTAAAATCGTAACTCACGTTGCCGCGTGGGGCCAATTTCGGCGGCGGATGTGACGGCGATCACGCGCGGAACAAACGGCGGTATTGTCGCGCCAATGCTTTCCCTCCTTTGGACGTTTCTTTCCGTTTATCTGCTGGCGTTGGGCGCCGGCCTTGGCATCTATCTTTGGTTAATCCCAGGCGCTTTTCGTGCACCGCCTCTGGCGCCGCTCCTGGCTCCGGCTCTGGGGCTCCTTTTTATCGCTATTCTCTCCGCGGAATTGATTGCTTTGAATACCGACGCCACGCTGGCGGGACCGCTGTCGCTGGCCTTGTCGGGCGTTCTCACTTTGGCGTTTGCTTGGCGCTGGCGAAGCGATTGGTCCAGCGGGTCCTTGTTCCTCAAAAATATCGTTACGGGAGAATCTCGCGCTTGGATCGCGTTCGTGCTGCTCGCGGGCGTCCTCCTCTCTCCCGCTCTTCAAGCGGGCGGGGCGGTGATGCCGTATCGGGCAGGAATCGACCTCACCGGCTATGTGGAGACCGCTCAATATTTGTTGCAGGGCGGTACGCTTCGCGCGGCCGCGCAAACCATGGGAAGCGAGTTGGGCAAGGAGCCCTTCGATGAAAGGGCTACTAGTCACGCGCTTTCCTTTAATGCGTATGTGGATACGGAATATCTGAATAAAGCATTGCGCTGGGGCGTTCCCTCGGTCGTTGCGACCATGGCGCGCATGGTGGGAGCCAAGCACGTTCTCGAAGTATTTCTCTTCGTTCTCATATTTCCATTCCTCGCGCTGGTGGCGATCTCCTATTCGTCATTTCGCGCTTTTTTTGCTTTTTCGTCTGGGCGCGCGCTCGTTTATTCGCTCGCGTTGGCGCTGAATGCCAACTTATTAAACGTCTTTTATGAAGGACAATGCGCGCAGTCCTTCACGGCTCCTTTCTTTGCGCTGTTGCTCTTTCTTTTGTTCCGGATTCGGCAAGATTCCGATTCGGACAAACAGCGCCAGCGCTGGTTCATTGCCTTTCTCGTGGCGGGACTCTTCGCCTGCTACAGCGAGCTCATCTTTCTCTCTTCGATTCTGATGGTGGCAATGGTCGGGCTTGATTTCGTTTTGAATCGACGTTTTCGGGGCCGCGTGCTGAGTCTTGTTGGGAGTGGGGTGCTTCTCGGGGCCTTGATTGTTTTCCCGCTCACCATTCGTTGGGCGCACTACATCATTGCGCAACTTCGATTCCTTCATGGCGGCGGCGGCGGATTCTGGCAGCCGCAGTGGGCGTCGCCGGCGGAGATGGTCGGTCTCGGAAATATCTACGCCCTACCGGGATATCATTATGAATACATAGGTCGAACGCCGATGGGGTTGTTCATCACGGTCGTTCTTTCGGCAGCGATAGGTGGCCTGGTTTTCGCGCTCTTTCGCGCACGGCGAGACCTCGATTGGGCGTTTTGGTTGGCGCCACCGTTCTTTGTTGCGGCCATTCTCGTCAAGACCCGATTTATCGACGGCGGCCACAATTATCAATACATGAAGGCTTATACGAATCTCGCGGTGCCGCTCTTTTCTATCGTTGCGCTGGCACTGGAGAATGCAGTTGGAGGTGCGGGACCGCTCGTGCGCGTGCTGCGCCTGGCTCAGCCGCTGTTGCTCACGCTCGTGCTGGCCAGTGGGCTTGGTTTCATTCTTCAGTTCAACCGTGAGAGCACCTTTCTCTCCAACGATGAAATCGCTCATTACACGGTGTTGAATGAAAAACTGGGCCTCGACCACTGGACGATGTTTGTGAACAGCGACCACATCGCCACCGGCGGTCCGCTGGACGAATACCTCTTGGCCACGACCATTCCGATGCATTGGCTGGCGGAAGGAGGCCATTTCAAGAACCTAGCTCCGCATCTGGAAGACCGTGTTCTCGTGCTCCTCAATCAACGTGACCTGGAATGCCCGAAATGCGTTCTCGCGGAGCACGCTGGCAACATTCTCTTCGCGGACAATCGATTTATTTTTCTTGATACCGGCAAGCGCTTGCGGGACGGATTAGATAGCGCTCATGCCGGGACGGCGTCGATTGCGCCGTTCGTCTCCGGGGTGAGCGACGTCGTGATAACGGGTTGGCCGACCGATATTTACTGGGCGTCGTGGACGCGACGGTTTGAGAATATTCAAAATGTTTTTGGACGTTAAAACCGGCGCGGACCGAGCCAGCGCGCGGGATCTTGCGGCTGCGTTCCGCTTCTGATTTCGAAATAGAGATACGCGCCTTTTAGGGATGCGGTGTCGCCGACATCGCCGAGTCGATCACCTTCGCCAACAGCGTCGCCAACGTTGCGCGCCATTGTCGCCAGATGCGCGAAGAGCGTGTAGTAGCCGTCGCCCTGATCGACGATCAGAAGATTTCCGTAGCCGTGAAGCCATCCGGCGTGGACGACTTTTCCGGGAGCGATGGCGACCACCGGTGTTCCCGTCGGCGCGCGAAGATCAAGACCTTGTTGCAGGCTCAGCGTGTGAAGGCGCGGATCTTCCACTTTGCCAAAACGCACCTCGATGCGGCCGTGCGTTGGCCACGGCAATCGCCCGCGGAGCGCGCGGAACGTGGCTTTGCGCGGCGGCGACCGCGGCAATCCCGCGAGCGTGCGAAGGAGTTCTTGGCGCGCTTTTTCCAACTCGCGCGCGGCTGCTTCGTGAAGTGCTTTGTCATTTCGAATGCGCGCGAGCAGCGCCGCTTCGGTGGCGCGCTTTTGATCGAGTGAGGCGCGACGCACGGCTTCGTCTTGCACCGCGGCGGCGACGACGATTTTCGCTGCTGCCGTTTTTTCGCGAGAGACGCGTGCCGCGTCGGTAGCGGCGCGAAGCGTGGTGACCAACTCGAGATCGCGTTTCAAGAGCGTGTCCAGCGCGCGTTGACGCGTGAGGAGTTCGGCAAATGTTGGCGCATCGACCAGGAATCGCATCAGCCCCTCGTGGCCCATGCGCTGTCGCGCACGGAGGCGAGGAGCAAGCGTTTCGGTGGCCTTGTGCAGAAGTGCTTGCGCTTGTTGCTCGTTTAGAATCGCTGCGTCGAGCGTTGCTTGTGATTCGCGGCTCTTCTGCTCGGCGCTCGCGAGACTGCGCTCGGTCGCATCAACGGCCGCTTCTGCGGCGGCGAGCGTTGAGAGAACATCCAACTCCTGCGCGTGGAGCCGCGCAGCGGAGGCTTTCTCCTCGGAAATCTTGGTGTCGAGATCGCGCAACTTCGGCGATGAAGCGCTCGCCGCCGCAACGCCGAGAAGAAGGGAAATCCACATCACGCGCGCAGGAAGCGGCCCACCGCGAGCGCGCTTCCGAGAAGGCCCAGCGCCGCGCCGCCGCCGGCGACCGCGAGCATTTGCGACGGAAGCAAGCGCGGCAGATCCATGCCCGCGGCAAACGCTAGCGCGTCGGCCATTTTGGGCAGCAGCAAATGGCGCGCGAGCGCAACGCCGCCGAGCGCGATCAGGCCGCCCGCAAGTCCTTGCAGTGCGCCTTCGATGAGAAACGGCGTTCGAACAAACCAATCGGTGCCGCCGCAGAGCTTCATGATTTCGATCTCTTCGCGCCGCGCGAAGACCGTCAACTGAATGGTGTTGGAGACTAGGAAAATGGTCGCTGCGAGCACGACCACACCGAGGAGAATCGCGGTCCATCGCAGCGCAAGAAGCAGCGACGTGAGCCGGTCCAGCCAGGCGCGTCCATAATCGACGTCGATGACCTCCGGAATGCGTGCGAACTGATCAGCGAGCGCGCGGACCTCGGCGGCATTAGCGCTGCGCGGAAGGCGAACTTCCACCAGCGGCGAAAGCGGATTCTCCTCGAGGCCATCGAGCGCGCGGCCCAAATCGCCTAGATCGTGTTTGAGCCGCGCCAGCGCTGCGTCATGCGTAACGGTCTGCACGGTCGCTTGCGGTCCCGCCAAGAATGCCGCGCGCTGCGCCAGGATTCGCGCAGCCTCGTCGGGCGCGGCCGGTGAGAGATAGAGCGTCAAATGCGCCGCGCCACCCCAGGCGTTGAGGAGCGCTTCACCTCCCGAAATCGAGAGCGCAAAAATGGCGCCGACGAAAAGCGACAGCGCGATGGTCGCGGTGGCCACCAGGCTCATGAGCGGCGCATGGACGAGGTTCGCGATCGCGCGCTGCAAAAAGTAGAGCGGTCTCAAGAGTTGTCGATTAGTTGCCATCGACAACTCTTGTCGTTGAAAGGTCGGGCCGCCGCCCGCCCCTCTGCGCCGAGTGAATCGGCGCATGTGCGGCGCATATTGGAAGCGCCGCCGGCCCGTGCGGTGGCGCTGGAAGCGCTCGATCGGACCCCGGGCTCACCCCACCCGCCGCCGCGCGCATGATTGCGCGTCGAGATGAAGAGCTGCCGATTAATCGACAGCTCTTCATCCGTCACTCGTCATTTTTCCGTGCGCAAGTTGCACGGCGCGGCGTGGAAAGCGTGTGAGCAGCCCGCGATCGTGCGTGGCCACGACAATGGTGGCGCCCCGCGCGTTGGAATCGAAGAGCAGCTGCAAAATGTCGGCGGTGAGGCTGGCGTCGAGGTTGCCGGTCGGTTCATCGGCCAGGACGATCGCCGGCGAATTCACCAGCGCTCGCGCGATGGCCACGCGCTGCTGCTCGCCGCCGGAGAGGCGTTGCGGTGGGCTCTCGGCTTTGTGTTCGAGCCCGACGCGTCCAAGCATTTCCCGCGCGCGCCGCCGAGCGGGACCGACGCGCTCGCCGATCACCTCCAGCGCGAACGCGACGTTGTCGAGCACGCTGCGGTTGTTCAGTAACTTGAAGTCTTGAAAGACCACGCCGATGTTGCGGCGCAAGTAAGGAATCGCGCTCGCCGAGAGGCGTGCGATGTTGCGGCCACCGACGATGATTTGTCCCGACGTCGGACGTTCGGCGGCGAAGATGAGTCGCAAGAGTGTCGTTTTTCCAGCGCCGCTGGGACCGGTCAAAAAGACGAATTCACTTTTGTCCACGGTGAGCGAGAGGTCGGCAATGCAGGGCCGATCACCGAGGTAACTCTTGGTCACGTGGAACAGCTTGATCACTTTTTTTTCGGATCCAAGACAGGCTTCGCACCGCCGACGAGCAGCGCCGGCGCAAGACTGCCGTTCGCGAGCACGCCGGGTTGGTATGCTCTTTCGTTGCCGCTGAGCTTGGCGTCGTAAGCGCCGTGGATGAGATTTGTCATCATCTCTTTGTGCTGGTTCTCCATCATCGTGCGCACGACTTTAGCGAGATCTCTGCTCTTCGCGCGGTCGGCGTAAGACGTTTTTTTTGTGGCCACGACGTTGCCACCGAGGAAGATGTGCGTGATGCAGTGCGCGTGCGGAAGGCCCGTGTCTTCGGTTTGCACGTGAAAGATTTTTCCTCGGTAGGTGACGTTGTGGTTGAAGCCCACGGCGGGAGTGTTCGCGGCGGACATCGTGGCTTGAAGGTTATCACGCGAGCGTGCGCAGACCTTCGCGGAACAGACTCCCGGAGACGAGCTCGCGAACGCTGGTGCTGGTCATGGCAAAACCAAGAGCGCGCCGTCGGCGTCGAGCTGAACGCCTTTGGCGAGCGGCGCCTTCGGATCCGCGTCCGTCGTCGTGAGCTTGCCAGCGCGACGGACGGTTTGCACACCGAGTGTGTAAGCGTTCGAGCCACCGCGATCGACGCTGACTCCGATGGTCGGGCGCGCAGCGTAGAAAGCATCGTCGGCGGTTTCGCCCACCGCGCCGAGCGTGCGATCGGCCGAGGCGGTGTACGTGTCGTCTCCGCCGCCGTCGATGAAAAATCCCCAACCGCAAGCGTTGCCCGCGCCGAGTGCCAGACCGGGCGCGTTGTAAATGTCGTTACCCGCGTCGTCGATCATCCATCCGACGGAAAAATCGTGGCCGACTCCCATCGATGTAGCGACCGGTTTGATGGTGCCGGTGTTGTAGCGATCGTCGCCGGCGAGATCGTGAAAGACGGCCAGCGCGTTGTGCGCGGCGGCGCCCTGCAGGTACCACTTTCCCTCGTACCGATCGTCGCCGCCGGCGTCGACGAGAATGCCGGTGCCGAAAAAGTAGGCGGCGCCCTGTCCGAAAACCGAAGCGGTGTAGTGATCGGATCCCGCGAGATCCACCAGCACGCCGATGCCGCCGCTCATCGAGCCAGCGCCAGCGCCGCTGTCCGCGCGACCGAATCCCGCGCCTTGCACGAAGGAGGTGTTGCCGCGGCCCGGTAGCTGCGGGCTGAAGTACAGCGGATCGCCGCCTTCGTCGGGCGCGCCGGGATCCGCGAAGGTGTCATCATCGCCGCTGCCGTCGACGAGCGCGCCGAAACCTTTCACGAAACCGAATCCCTGCCCGTAGGAATAGATTCGATGGCGATCGTTGCCCGTGCCGTCGAGCAAGAGTCCGATGCCGAAGACCGCCGCGCCCTGTGCGCCCGCTTCTGCTTCGTAAACATCGTCACCCGCGCGATCCACCAGCACGCCAACGCCGAGCGCGCCAAATCCCTGCGACATGCGCAGCGATCGGTAGTGATCGTTGCCCGCGAAATCGAACAGCATGCCGATGCCACAGCGGCCGGCGCCTTGCCGTGCCTGGTCGCTTTTCGAGCGCGCGGTTTCTCCCTTCGTCACGTCGCCCGAAATGAAGCGGCCGTCGTGATCCGAGGGCAAGCGGCCGCTGTCGCCGGGATCCGCGACTTCCGTGTAGCCGTACGTATCGTCGCCGGCGAGATCGATCACCACGGAGATTGGATGGTCCCATGCACTGCTGGCGCCCGCGGGAAAGCGGTACGTATCGTTGCCACCGGTGTCGACAAGCAGGAGCACGGGGCCCGCGGTGTCGTCGTGAATTTGATCCGCGGCGTCCGCAATCACCACGCGACCGAGCGGCGTGTCCACGTCGAAGGAAAATCCGCGCGCGCCTGTTTCCGTTTCCAGCGCGGCGTTTTCCACTGCGGCAGCGAGATCGTGCGCGCCCTGGTAGAGGTCGGTCCATCCGATCTGCTTGGTGAGTAGATCGCGCACCGCCGGAAGCGATGGATCAAAAGCGGCGCCATCCGCGCTGGTGAGCAGAAGCGACGGTGCAAGATGGTAAGCGGCCGGCAAATCGGTGACGGCCGCGAAGGCGCGATCGCGTGCGGCGGCGGCATCGATGAGCGCGTAGAGAATGCGCGCGATTTTTTTCTGAAGCGAGGCGGGCACGGGCACGGCCGATTTGGAGAGCGCGGATCCGTCGGCTGTTCCGCCCCGCGCGTGGAGGAGATCCACCATCGCCATCGCGAGCGGTGCGCCGCTGTCGACGGCATGCGGCGGCGGTTCCGTCTGGAGTGGAAAGCCCAAGCGCGCGGCAGCTTCGGCAATCGATTCACCGGCGACGTGAAGTCGCGCAGGATCGCCGAAGGCGCGCGCCAAGCCATCGGCCCAATGTGGCGCCGTCAGCGGCGAATCATGCGCGGTGGCGAAATGCGACAGTCGGTAGGGATCATGCTGCACGGCCGATGGCCAGCGGGCGAGGTAGTCTGCGGGAAGAGTGGCCGTACAACGCGACAACCCCACGGCGTTCAGCGCTTCTCCGAAAAGATCGCGGCCAAGCGGAACAGCATGGCAATCGCCAGCGGAAACGCAGGCCGGCGAAGTCGGTGCGCTTTCGAGCGCGAGGCACTGTTCGCCGTCGGCGCAAAGGCGGTCGCCGCAGAGCGCGGGCGGCAATTTTTTTGACGCGGGGGTTTTTTGCGCGGCGGGTTTGGCACAGGCCAAAAGCAAAAAAAGGCAGCCAAAAAGTTTCCCTCGCGGCATAGCGCGCGAGACTAGCGCGTTGATGATTCGGAGTCTCCCGGTGCCGATTGAAGTTCCTCCACGCGAGCCCACGCCTTGAGAAGGACACAGGACATCACCGCCGCGGCGGTGGACCTGCACGAGGAGACGCTTCGCCTCTCGCGGCTGCGCCGATTCTTGCGCCTGCTCTTCACGTTCACCGCGGTCTTCGAGGCTTTCTACGCCGTCGCGGCGGCCCTGGTGCACACGCCCTGGATCGTGGCCTCGGCGATCGACGTTGGCGCCTTGCTCTTGGTGCTGGCGTTTGCTTGGTGGGCTGCTCAGCGGGGTCGGCGCGTACTCGCCGCGAGCCTGACTGGGTATGGCCTGCTCGGCGTCGTGCTCTTTGGCGCGCCGCTTCTTCCACCGTCGATTCCCGCGCAGGTGCTGATTCCCGTGTTGGCGCTGGCGGCCGTGCTTCCCTATCTCGAGGGTAGGCCCCTCATCATTTTGGCGGCGGCCAGTTTTCTGGTCGAAGTAGCGCTGGCCGTGGTGAGCGTGGTTACGCCCCCGCATGACGTTTTGCCTCCAACCGCCAGCGCGGTCGTTCTGGTTTCGAGTGTCGTGGCCGGGGCCTATCTCATTCTTACGTTGCTCTTGCAGTTCGGATCAAGTCTTCGCCAAAGTTTGGCGAAGATGCGGGCGGCACAAACCCGCACGGAAGAAGCGCAGTACTGGCTCGAATCGCTCCTGAACGTGGTTCCGTTTCCGCTGCTGCTCGTGGAACCTGGTTCCGCGCGGCTGATGTTCGTCAATCGCGCGGCGGAAAAAATGGCAGGCGGCTCGAATGAAGGGACGTATTACAAACGATATCGCTGCACCGATGCGGATGGCAACGTTATCGACGATGAGGAGCTGCCGGAAATTCGTGCCGCGCGAGGTCAGCAGTTGCGCGCTTTTCAGATGGACTGGCACCATCCCAGCGGTCGCAAATCGCTCTTGATCAACTCTGAATTCCTCCCGGCCGGGCATGGTCATCCCGATTCGGTTTTGATTGCCTTCGACGAAATCACGCAGCAAAAAGACGTGCAGGCCGAGCTGCAAAAAGCGGTGCGCGTGCGGGACGAATTTTTGTCGATCGCTTCGCACGAGCTACGCACGCCGCTGACCGCGCTGCAGCTCAACATCATCGGTGTGGTGCGCAGTGCGGAAAAAGGTCTGGAGACGTTGCCGCCGCGCGTATCCATTCGGTTGAACAAGGCGGTGACCCAAGCCGAGCGGCTCGCGGGTCTCATCGACAGCCTGCTCGATGTTTCGCGGATTCAGTCGGGTCGGCTACAGCTCGAGGTTTCCGAAGTCGACATCGTGCAAGAGGTGCGCGAGGTGATGGAGCGTTTTCGAGATCAACCCGGCGCGCGGGCGTTGAAGCTCGTGGCGCCTGGGCCGGTGGTTGGGCAGTGGGATCGGCTGCGGCTCGATCAGGTGGTCACCAATCTGGTTTCCAACGCGGTGAAGTATGGTCAGGACCAGCCGATCGAAGTTCTCGTCGATGCTACCCAAACCCACGCGCGGCTGGTGGTCGCCGATCAGGGCATCGGCATTCCGCCCGAGTCGTTGCAGCGTGTCTTTGGGCGTTTTGAGCGCGCGGTTTCGGAGAAGAATTACGGTGGCTTCGGGCTTGGTCTCTGGATCGCGCGGCAGCTCGTGGAGGCCATGGGCGGAACGATCGGCGTGGAGAGTCAACCTGGATCCGGCTCGACGTTCACGGTGCAACTCCCGCGTGTTTCGTCGTTCGTACCGTGACCGTTCAATCATGAGCCAACGCATTCTGGGTCGGTAGACACCGCCTTTGCGCGCAACTAGATGTGCGCATCATGTCCAACGAACGCGTCAACCAGAAGAAGCGGGCGCCCAGTCCACGTGGTCACTTTCTCCTCGGGGAAATGGAAGCTTTTCGCACCGATGCCCTCGCCTTGACCCGATCGCTTCAGAAGGAATTTGGCGACGTGGCTCGTTTTCGGCTGGGGCCATTTTCGGTTTTTCAGCTCAGCCATCCCGATGGCATCAAGCGCGTTTTGCAGGACAACAATAAAAATTACGACAAGAACACGCCGAACTATAAAACGCTGCGGCCCAATCTGGGCAACGGACTTTTGACCGCCGAGGGCGAGAGCTGGGCGTCGCAACGGCGCATTGCGCAGCCGGCTTTTCACCGCGAGCGCGTGGCCTCCTTCGCGACGCCGATGACGGGCGCGGCCCAAGCGGCGGTGGAGCGTTGGAATGGCTTGACAGCGGATGTGCCGATCGACATGGCGCGCGAGATGCAACGCATCACCATGCGCATCGCCAGCGACACGCTTTTCTCACTCGACATCGGTGACGATGCTCAGGCTTTTGCAGAGGCAGTGGACGAGACGTTGAAATGGGCCATCGTGCAGCTCACGTCACTGCTGCCGCTGCCGCCGTTCGTGCCGACGTCCATGAATCGCCGCTTCAATCGCGCGAGCAAAATAATTTCGGGAATCGTTTCCAAGATCGTCGCGCAGCGCCGCAAGGATCCAACCGATCGTGGCGATCTGCTCTCGATGTTGATGCTGACGCGCGACGCTGAGACCGGCGCCACGATGAACGATGCGCTCCTGCATGATGAAGTGGTGACGCTGCTCGGCGCTGGCTACGAGACGTCGGCGAATGCGCTCACCTGGGCCTACTTCCTGCTCGCGCAACATCCGGACGTTTGGGAGATGTTGCAGGACGAGCTTCGTACGGTGCTCGGTGGACGGCTGCCGACCTTCGCGGATCTGCCGAAGCTGACATTCACCAAGATGGTGATCGACGAGACGATGCGTCTCTATCCGCCGGTGTGGCTAATTACGCGCGGGGCGGTCGCCGAGGATGAGATTGGCGGCTACACGATTCCAAAACGAAGCATTCTTTTTGCGAATGCCTATTTGGCGCATCGCCACCCGGAATTTTGGAACAATCCGGATGCCTTTGACCCGACGCGTTTCGAACCGAGTCGCGCCGCAGCCATTGCTAAATATGCCTATTTTCCTTTCGGCGGTGGGCCGCGCATGTGCATCGGCAATCAGTTTGCGATCATGGAAACGCAGCTTGTGTTGGCAACGCTCGCGCAGGCTTATCGCGCCGAGATTGCGCCCGGATTTGTGACGACGCCCGAGGCGATCATCACGCTGCGGCCCAAGCACGGCATTCAGATGATTTTGAAGCCGGTGAAGCGAAATGCCCGCCTGGCCGCGAGCGCTTAGCCGGTTGCCCGCAGGACGAGGGCGCGTACAACCGAAAGCTTGATCCGAACGCGGCCCTTCCCGTACGGTGGACCTATGCCCGCGGACTTCACTCACCTGCATCTGCACTCGCTCTATTCGCTGCTCGACGGCGCCATTCGGCTGAAGGACCTGATGAAGGCCTGCAGTGACAAAGGCATGAAGTCGGTGGCGGTGACTGATCACGGCAATATGTTCGGAACGGTCAATTTTTATCAGGAAGCCAAGAAGCACGGCGTGAAGCCAATTATTGGTTTCGAGGCTTATGTCGCCGGTCCCAAGGGGCGGCTGGATCGCTCGGAGCGGGTGGGGCACCACCTGGTGCTCCTCGCGGAGAATGAGATCGGCTATCGGAATTTGCGATACTTGTCGTCGAAGGCTTTTCAAGAGGGTTTTTATTACGATCCGCGTATCGATAAAGAGCTGCTGAAGAAGCATTCCGAGGGCTTGTTTGGATTGACCGCCTGCTTGGCCGGTGAGGTTCCGCGGGCGCTCCGGCGCGGTGACAACGACGGTGCGAAGAAGTCCGCGCTGGAACTGAAAGACCTTTTTGCGCCGGATCATTTCTTTCTGGAGATTCAATCCAACAAGCTGCCGGAGCAGATTAAAGTCAATCAGTCGTTAATGCAGTTGGCTCGGGATATCGAGGTACCGCTGGCGGCGACGGCCGATTCTCACTACGTCCAGCGGGGCGATGCGCAGGCCCACGAAGTGCTCATGGCCATCGCCAGCGGGAAGACCTTCGACGATCCCAAGCGGCTGCGCCACGAGACCGAGGAGCTCTACATCAAGAGCCCCGACGAGATGTGGGACTACTTCAAGACCGACGCGCCGGAGGCGGTGAGCAATACCTGGCGCATTGCGCAGGCTTGCAATGTTGAATTGAATCTCAAGGATAAATTTCTTCCGAAGTATGACGTTCCCGAAGGCTACGATCGCGATACCTACATTATCGAGCGCGCGCGTGTCGGCCTGGAGCGGCGGTTGAAAGAGCTGCCCTACCGCGATCGGATTAATCCCGATATTTATTTTGAACGCCTGGAACGGGAATTGGGCGTCATTATAAAAATGGGATTTTCCGGTTACTTCTTAATCGTGCAAGACTTCATTAACTGGGCCAAGGGAAAGGGCATTCCGGTTGGTCCAGGCCGCGGTTCGGGGGCGGGATCGCTCGTAGCCTATGCGCTGCGCATTACCGATCTCGATCCGCTGCCGTACAACTTGCTGTTCGAGCGGTTCCTGAATCCGGAACGCGTCTCCATGCCGGATTTCGACGTCGATTTTTGCCAGGAGCGTCGCGGCGAGGTGATTCATTACGTCACCGATAAATATGGCAAGGACAACGTCGCGCAGATCGTGACCTATGGCGCGCTTTCCGCGAAAAGCGCCATTAAAGACGTCGCGCGTGTCATGGGATTGCCGTTTAATGAGGTCAATGAAATCACGCGCAACATCCCGGCGCTAATCGACGGCCATCCGCCGACCATCGAGAAGGCGTTGGCGGCCGAGCCGAAGCTGCGTGCGGCGATGGAAGAAAAGCCGGTCTACAAAAAGGTCATCGATACCGCCAAAGCGCTGGAGGGGCTGCACCGCTCTACGGGCATGCACGCCGCCGGCATCGTCATCGGCGAACAGCCGCTGTGGGAATACGTGCCGCTCTGTCGCGGACAGAACGGCGAGCTCGTCACCCAGTTCGCCAAGGACGAAGTCGAGCTCGCCGGCCTTGTGAAGTTCGACTTCCTCGGTCTCAAAACGCTGACCGTGATTCAGCAAGCCACCGAGCTCGCCAACCGGTCGCGGCGCGCGTTGGGTGAGCCGCCGATCGACATCACCCGGATTCCGCTCGACGACAAACCCTCGTATGACCTGATGGGCCGTGGCGAAACGGGCGGCGTGTTTCAAATGGAATCGTCGGGCTTCACCGAAATGGTGAAGAAGCTCAAGCCCTCCGTTTTCGAAGACGTCATCGCCGCCGGCGCTCTTTATCGGCCGGGTCCGCTCGATGCCGGCATGGTCGACGTTTTTATCGACCGCAAACATGGCCGGCAAAAGGTCGTTTATCAGCATCCTTTGTTGGAGCCGATTCTCAAAGATACCTACGGCGTCATTGTTTACCAAGAGCAGGTGATGCAGATCGCGCAGGTCCTGGCTGGTTATTCGCTGGGACGCGCCGACCTGCTCCGTCGTGCCATGGGCAAGAAGAAGGCCGAAGTGATGGCCATGGAGCGCTCGGGATTTTTGGAAGGTGCGATGAAGAACGGTGTGGCCGAAGCATTGGCCAACGAGATTTTCGATTTAATGGAAAAATTCGCGGAATATGGCTTTAATAAGTCGCATTCCGCGGCATACGGACTTATTACGTACCAGACCGCTTATTTAAAGTGCCACTATCCGGTCGAATTCATGGCCGCGCTCCTCACCAGCGAGAAGGAAGATACCGACAAGGTCGTCGGTCATATCTCCGAGGCGCGTGGAACCGGCATCGCTGTGTTGTCGCCCGATGTGAATGAGAGCGATTTGCAGTTCGGCGTCAGCGAAGCCGCGGGGAAGGGAAAGAAAAAATCAATTCGATTCGGCTTGGGCGCCATTAAAGGGGTCGGCGAAAACTCGATTGAAGCCATTGTCGCCGCGCGGACACATGGGCCGTTTAAAGGCCAATTCGACTTTTGTGCGCGCGTCGATCAGAAAAAACTCAACGCCAAAGTGCTCGAGGCACTCGTCAACGCCGGCGCCTTTGACTTCACCGGACAACCACGCGCCGCGTTGTTCGAATCGATCCCTTCCGCACTAGAGGCGGGCGCCAGCACGCAGCGCGACCGTGCCAGTGGCCAATCGTCACTCTTCGGTCTGCTCGCTGGTGGAAAAAAAGGCGGAGCTGAACCCGCGGCGGTCGAGGCCTACATCAAACGCGACGAGTGGGGCGAGCGGGAACGGCTGGCGCGCGAGAAGGCCGCGCTGGGTTTCTACATCACGGGCCATCCACTCTCGCGCTACGCCGGCGAAATCGCGCGCTACTCCACGCACACGTCGGCGACGCTTGCTGGTGCGCGCAATTTCGAAAAGGTCTCCATGGCCGGCGTGGTGCAAGGCTATCGGACGCGCCCGACCAAAACCGGCAAAATGATGGCCTTCTTTACGCTCGAGGATCTGGTCGGCGCGCGAAATTGCCTCTGCTACGACGATGCCGTCCAGCGATTTGGGGCGCTCTTGCAAGGTGACGATCCGGTGCTCATCGCCGGCCAGGTGCGCATCATCGATCGCATGGGTGCGCCCGGTGGCGGCGAGGAAGCCGAGAGCGAAGCCGCGCCCGAGCGAGAACTGAAAGTCGACGAGGTGACGCGCTTAGCGGATGTGCGCAGCGCCAAGGCCACGCGCGTGGATGTGCGCGCCACGTCGGCGGAGCTCTCGCCGGAAAAATTGGCGCGGCTCCAGGGGCTGCTGACGCAATACCCGGGAAATTGCGCAGTGACGCTCGCCATCGCGGTCGATGGACAAGGCGAAGCGAAGCTTAAGCTTCCGCAAAATGTGGCACCGAGCGACGACTTGCTTGCCGGCATTGATCGGCTGCTAGGTCGGAAGGCTGCCACGGTTCGATGATCAGGAAAGCCGCGCCGCTGCTGGTCTTGCTGGGTCTCTCCGCGGCCTGCACGCTCTTGGTTGAGCAAGAGCTGGCGCGCCATACGACCCAAAAGGGCGGCGCGGAAGATGGTGGAGGAGACGGTGGCGCGGACGGCGGCGAAGACGGTGGCGTGTGCGCCGACTTTACGTTCGACGATGGCGTCCATGCCGGCGGTGTGCGCTTCAAAGGTGGCATCGGCGCCGTCGCCTTTCGCGGTCCTGCGCAGATGCCGCCCGGCGACACCGATCCGAGCAACTACCCGAGCGCATTTGCCGCGGTCACCGCCGATGGCGTGATGATGGGAACCGCACTGGAAGGCCACGTTGGCACGCGCGGCGTTTCGCTGACACCACGCCCAGACTTTTTGGCCGTAGCGCCGGGACACGTTTTCGACGGGACGCCGTGCGCCGAAGTTCTCGCTGGCAAATACGACGCGCTTCACGATCGCTCCAGTTGGACGCTTTTCGGTGGCGGTTGTCTGAATTCCGATTCGCTCGATGGTGGCGTCACCACCGGCGAACCCGCCGGCGCTTCGCTGGGCTGGGCGCGCGACAGCGTGCTTCTCGGTAGCACGGTGCTTCTCGCTTGGATGCAAAACGGGAACGTGGGCGTGTGCGACGAATCGGCGCTGCTCTCTTGCAAGCCGCCCAAGACACCCCTGGCCCGCCCGATGAGCGCGGCCGCCATGGAGGCGCTCTATCCGCAAAACGGCAAACCGCTGTGGGCCATCGCTTCCACCACCGACAGCGGCGACGGCCAGACGCAGCTCTACCGTTCCGACTTCAGCGCGGTTTCTGTCCCCGATGGTGGCACGACGATTCCGTGGGGCAATCAGCTTGCGCCGATCGTGAGCGACATCATGCTGGCTATTCGGCCCAACGGCGGATTCGACGCGGTCCTGTTCGACGTCTCGGGGACGGTGATCGGTTCGGGATCGCTCAACATCGACGCGGCGGAGATCAACGGATTGACTTTGTCGTCGCTTCATCTTCCGGGCGTGCACGTGGTGCGGCTGGCGTGGGTGGACGGTGCGCATCGCGGGCAGGTGGCCGACCTCGACGTTTCCGATCCGAATCACCTCGTGTGGAGCGGGCCGGCGACGGTGTGTGGCGTGGGGCCCGCGAGTTTCGCCGCCGCCCTCAATTCCACGACCGTGCTGGTGAAGGAAGGAAATGATCTGACGTTGCGACCGACGCCTGTTCTGCACGTGGTAACACAAAACTGATCTAATGTTATACAAACGATCATGGTGACTCTTTCCGACATCGTGGCCGCGCGGCGCCGTCTTGGGGCCGCCATGGAGCCGACACCGTGCCAGCGCTCAGCGGCCTTCGCGCAGATCTGCGGCTGCGACGTCTGGTTCAAATTCGAAAATCTGCTGACCACCGGGTCGTTCAAAGAACGAGGCGCGCTCAACAAACTTCTGACGCTGACCCCGGACGAACGCGCACGCGGCGTCATCGCGGCCAGTGCCGGTAATCACGCGCAGGGCGTGGCCTATCACGCGGGTCGTCTCGGCATCGCGGCGACCATCGTGATGCCCGAGACCACGCCGCTCATCAAGATCAGCGCGACGCGTGGATACGGCGCGCAAGTAATTTTGCACGGCGCGTCGTTCGATGAAGCGTACACTGAGGCGCAGCGTCTCTGCGCGGCCAAGGCGCTCACGTTTGTGCATCCCTTCGACGACGACGCCGTCATCGCGGGGCAGGGAACGATTGGCCTCGAGCTCCTCGAGCAGGTGCCGGATCTCGAAGCGGTCGTCGTTTCGGTCGGCGGCGGCGGGCTCATTGGCGGCGTGGCGGTGGCGATTAAAGAATCACGTCCCAACGTGCGCATCGTCGGCGTGGAGTCCGCTGCCTTTCCAAAGATGCAAGCCGCGCTGGCGGCAGGCGCGCCGATCACCGTGCCCGCGGGCCGCACCATCGCCGATGGCATCGCGGCGCGGCGGGGCGGCGATCGCAACGTGCCGCTGGTGCAGCGCTACGTCGACGACCTGGTCACCGTCGACGACGAAGAGCTCGCCAACGCGATTCTGCTTTTGCTCGAGCGTGAAAAAACCGTAACCGAGGGCGCCGGTGCCGTAGGGGTTGCAGCGCTGGTGCAGCGCAAGATCCCGGCGCTTCTCGGCAAGCGCGTGGTGGCGATTCTGTCGGGTGGCAACATCGACGTCACCATGCTCTCGCGCATCATCGAACGCGGTTTGGCCAAGGACGGCCGGCTGGTGAAGTTGGTGGTGACCGTGGCCGATCGACCGGGAACGTTGGCGCAGCTCGCCACGTTGATCGCCAAGTCTCGCGCGAACGTGCTGGAGATTTTTCACAATCGTCTGAACAGCGCGATCGGCGATACGGAGGTCGAGCTGAAACTAGAAACGCGTGGCCAGGCGCATATCGAGGAGCTGATCAAGCTGCTGGCCGATGCGGGGTATGCCGCGCGACGAGAAATCTAGGCGGGCGATTTGGCCAGGTAGCTATTCCTCTTCAGGCTCGCAGTCTGGCATAGTCGCTCGATATGCGAAAAATGCTTCTGGCGTTGCTGTTCGTTGCCGGCTGCCCGTCCTCCAAGATAGAGCGGGGCGGAGCCTCCCTTCAGCGAATTCCGGCGCCCAGTGCGCGCGAGCGCGAACGCGGCTTACGCCTCCGCTATGGGACTCCGCTCTCGCCCGACGCGCGAACGGAGCGAATGCGGATCGCGAGAGAGGAGGCGCAGCGCTGGTCGCACCTGCTCCCGCAAACGGGGCGCCGTCCTCTGTTTTCCAACACGCCCGTCGACGCTTGGACAAATCTTGGCCCCTCGAACGCTGTGTTGGATCCAGGCGATCCCAGCGTCGACTCGGGACGGGTCAACATGATCGCGGTTGATCCCCGAAGCGCCGAGGTGGTCTACGTGGCCACACCCGGCGGCGTCTGGAAGACAACGGCTTTCGGCACCACCTTCGATTGGAAGCCGCTCACCGATGGTTTGTGGAACATCGCCGTGGGCGCGATGGCGCTCGATCCGAATAGCCCCGACATTCTCTACATCGGCGTCGGCGATCAGGTGCCGACCGACTATCAGCTCACCGGCGCGGCGGTCGGCAACACCGTTCTCAAATCGAACGATGGCGGCGCCACCTGGTCCGATCCCAAGTCGATCGCGGGTGTCTACACCGCCGTCAAGAATACGCCCGCGCGGCCCACGCAATTTCGCGATTTCAAAATCGACCCCACGGATTCGCGGCACCTTCTCGTGGCTACTGACGCCGGTCTGTTTCAATCGAGCGACGCTGGCGCCACGTTCACGTTGGTGCAGCTTGCCTCGAGCAGCGGCGCGCCCGTGGTGACCGAAATGTGGAGCATCGCTTTTCTCGGTGCGAAGAGTTGGCTGGTCACGGGACTCGACGATCCAGACGGCGGCGATTTCTGGCGCTCGAGCGACAGCGGCGCTAACTGGACGTCGCTTCGCGGGGCCGCAGCCTTGCCAAGTATCGGCCAGGACGGAATCGGCCGCGTCACCCTCGCCGCTGGAACAGTGAAAGCGCCGAGCACCGTGGTCTACGCCTTCGCCAGTGACTTAAACGGCAGACGCACCGCCGGGTTTTGGCGCTCCACGGATGGCGGTCTTCATTTCCAGGACGCCACGGGGATGCTCGGCAACCCCACCAGCAACGACAACGATTGCGTGGACATGAACATCGGCCACGATCAGAGCGACTACAACCAGGCGCTGGCCGTCGACCCACGCGATGACGCCCACGTTTTCGCGGGCGGTAACCTTTGTGCGGTGCGGACCCGCAACGGTCTCGACGCCATACCGACGTGGGACAACATCGCGCACTGGAATCCTGCGCACGGCGGCGGCAATGTGAATGGCGGAACGCTTCCTTACGCGCACGCCGATTTCCACACCGCGCTCGCGTTCACCACGGGGAGCGGCGCGCGACTCTTCGCCGGCAACGATGGTGGTCTCTTCACCTCCGACAACGTTTTCGACGCGACGCCGACCAGCGTTATCTGGGCCGACCACAACCGCGGCCTCTCCACCTTCCTCTGCTACTCGCTGGGAACGGGCGACCCGGCCGATGGTGATGCCGACGTCATGCTGTCGGGAACGCAGGACAACGGCACGCGGTTGGGCGCGCCGGCACCCACCTTCGCCGTGGTGCTCGGCGGTGACGGTATTGGTACGGCCACACACAATGGCCTTCACGGACAGTGGCTCTGGGGCGGCGGACCCTACAATCAGCCCGGTGACTTCTCGGCCTGCAATAACGCGATTTCCGACTGCCTGTTGCGGGAGAGCTGGCACTACGTTGAGCCGCCCATTGCCGACGACGACACCTACCCGGGCTTTTTTCTCTCGTACGCTCCCGTGCAGACCGATCCCGCGGGCGAGGCGTTTCTCACCTTTTCTTTTTTCACGGTGTTCAAAAGCAGCGTCGGTGCGAGGGGACCCAGTTGGACGCCGCTCGCTCGGATGAACGCCGGCATCAACGCCATCTTCGCTTCGCAGACGATTCCTGGACTCTATGGCGTCGCGCTGCACGACGGATTTTTCGCGGTGACGAGCGACGAGACGCATTGGGATGTGTCGAGCAACATTCCGACGACGCTCGGTGCGGAGATTTATCAGATGTCCTCGATTGCGTTTCCGGCTGTTACACCCGCCGGCGCCAAGCCCGGTGACGTCTACCTTGGCTCGAGCGCGGCGGGACAGCTCGCCAACGGCACGCCGATTCCAGATCGCCTCGGCCATCTTTTCCTCACGCACGATCGCGGACAAACATTCACGCCGCTCCACGGCAACGGCACCGGCCACGATTTGCCGAATCTCCCCGTTCATGTGGTGCGCTACGACCCCGCCGATCCCAGCGGCAACATCATCTACGTTGGTACCGAGCTCGGCGTTTACCGCACGCGCGACGGCGGAACGACGTGGGAACGCTACGGCACCGGTCTGCCGCTCGTGCGCATCAACGACCTCGCGCTCTCGCGCAACCAGAGCTTGATTCGTGTGGCCACCTACGGCCGTGGACTCTGGGAAACGCATCCCACGCTGACTCGAAAGACCCCGGGCGGTGGCGATTTCAACCTCGACGGTGCCATCGATTTCGTCGATCTCGGCGCCCTTACCAGCCGCTTAGGAACTGTCCCCGACGGCGATGGGTGGCCAACCTACAGCTGGTCCGTTGATCTGGTGCACGGCACGGATCTCACGACCACACGAATCGATGACACCGATCTCACCGCGCTCCTCACCAATTTCGGAGGTACGCCGTGAAGCGTACGTCAATACGTACGTTGTTCGCGCTTGCGCTGCTTGTCGCCGCGTGTCCAAGTCGTAAATCTTCGCCGCCGCCTCCTCCTCCGCCGGGGCCCGCCGTCAGGCTCTCCTTGAGTTTCGCCACTACGGCGACCGCCGGCGTCCCGCTTTCCCTTACGCTGACGGCACTCGATGCCACTGGCCGAACGGCCTCTGGCTACGGCGGAACGGTGCAGGTTGTTTGCAGCGACAAGGCCGCGGTGCTTCCTGCGCGTACTACCTTCACGACTGCCGACGCGGGAGTCCATGTCTTCTCGGTGACCTTGAAAACCACTGGAAGTACTACACTAAGTATCTCTGATATATTAAGTATGTCGATCAGCGCATCCGCGTTCATCGCTGTTCTTCCAGGTCCCGCGGCGACTGTCGCTATCGCCTCCGGCGATGCACAGCTGGGTACCGTCAACGCGCCGCTCCTCTCGCCGCTGGCGGTTCGAGCCACCGACGCTTTTGGAAATGGCGTCGAGGGATTTTCCGTCAATTGGAGTGCAACGGCCGGTGGCGGAACTGTCGCGCCCGCAACTTCGACCACGGGTCCGGACGGCATCGCAACGACCGTGGCCTCCTTGGGGCCGGCGCTTGGCGCCAACGCTTTTCAAGCGAGCAGTTCGTTGGCGGTGCTGGCTTTTCAGGCGACCAGCATCGTGCCCTATCCGACGCGGCTCGTTATCGTGAGTGGCGATAACCAGACCGCGACCGCGGGAACCGCGCTGCCGCAGCCGCTGGTGGTCCGCGTTCTCAATCCCCAGGGCGTGCCCGTTCCGAGCGTGCCGATCGCTTGGACCTCCAACCATGGGTCACTCAGCCCAACCGACAGCATTACGGCTCCCGACGGAACGGCGAAGAGCACCGCAACGCTCGGTCAGACCTCGTCGGAAAATAGCTTTACGGCGACCGTCTCTGATCCCAACGTGCCTGATATCCCGCCCGCGCGTTTTCACGCCGCGCCCAAGGGGCTCGTCTACTTTTCGCCGCAGGGCGGCACGCTGCAGCTTCTGGCGGACCAGACTTCAACGCCGCAAAAAGCGGTGCTCGATCTGATGGTCGCCGCACCGCAAACGGCCTACTCCGTGGGATTCGATCTGCCGATTGATGCGACGAAGGTGCGGCTCAGTGCGCAGCCGCTCTGGTTCGCCGGGGCGCTATCGCCTGGCGATTTTCCACCCGCCGTCGGTGCCGCCATTCCCTCGAGCGGATTGCTCGCGGGCCTTCTCGTCACCGGCATCAGCCAAAAGGCGAGCGGCATTGGCGCGGTGAATCACGACACCGATCTCGGTTACGGCGCGGTGCTCTATGCGATTTTTTTGGAGGTGCTGCCCGGAGCGAAGCCGGGTGTGGTGTTCGATGGCGACAAGCTCGACGATCGCTTTCGCGGGGGCATGTTCGATCGCGCCGGCACGCAGTTGTTGCGGCGAGAGGACTTCGGCATCGGGCGGTTGGAGCTGCGGTAGCTTCAACCGCCTAATTCGGAATCGCGATCCAGCTTCCGCCGCGCGGACCGATGTCAAGCTCTACCGTCGAACCGCTCGGCGTGAGCGCGGGCCGCTCTGGGTGCGCGAGATCGGTGAGCGACGTTCCGTTGGCGATCGTGCCGGGCCACTTCAACGAAGCATGCGTCGTAGCGCTCGCCGACAAATTAAAGACGCAGAGTACCGCGTCTTTTCCGTCGCCACGCGCGAACGCCAACAGCGGCGCGGGAACATCGAGCAGCGTGAGCGAACCCGTACGCAAAACCGTACGTGATTTGCGCGCGCGGATGAGTTGTCGATAGGTCGCTAGGAGCGAACCCGGATCAACCGATTCCGCTTGAACGTTGGTGGTCGCGGCATCGCCGGCCACGGCTCGGTACGGTTTCGCCGAGGAGAATCCGGCGTTCGCGGTGCTCGTCCACTGCATCGGTGTGCGTTCCGCTGCGTCGCTCTGCTGTTTTCCACCCTGCATGCCGAGCTCTTCGCCGTAATAGACGACGACTGGTCCCGGCAGCGCGAAGAGGAGTTTCGCACCGAGAAACGTCGCGGCTTTGTCGCCCTTCACGAATGCGGCGAATCGTTTTTGATCGTGATTGCTGAGGAAGGGCGCCAAAAACGCAGGCGGCGCAGCAGCGAGTGCCGCGAGCGCCTCGTGAATTTTGGCGGGATGTTCTCCGAGGATTCCGTCGCTCAACGCACTCTGCAGATCGAACGCGAAGGCCGCGTTCAGTTCGTTGCCGTCGCCGGCGTATTTCTCTTCGGTGGGTGCATCGGCCCACGCTTCGCCAATGAGCACCGCTTCGGGATAACGCGCCACCATCTCCGCGCGCAGCGATTTCCAAAACGCATGCGTCTCCGGCTGATCGGCAAGTCCGTCGGGACCATTTTCCACGAGGTAACGCGCGGCATCCAAGCGAAACCCATCGACGCCGCGTGCGAGCCAACCCATGACCACCTGGCGAATGGCGTCTTGGGTGGCCGGCGAGCGGTAGTTGAGATCGGGCATCGAGTTGTCGAAGAGGCCGTAGTAGTAGCCGCTCGATCCGCGGCGCCACGAGCTTCCGCCCCAGAGTCCGGGCCAGACGGGATCGCTGTCCATCCAGACGTAGCGTTCGCGCATCGGCGAATTGGGATCTTGCGAAGCGACGAACCAGGGGTGTCGGCTCGAGCTGTGGTTGAAGACGCCGTCGAGCAGAATCTTGAGGCCGCGCTTGTGCGCCTCCGCGAGTAGCGCGTCGAACGCCGCGTCGCCGCCGAGGTTGGCCGCCACGTGATCGTAGTCTTTGACGTCGTAACCGTGATCGGAATCGGTGGGGTGAATGGGCGTGAGCCAGAGCGCGTCGACGCCGAGCGAATCGGGCGCGCCGCGCAGATGATCGAGGTGTCCAGTGATGCCGGGCAAGTCGCCCATGCCGTCGCCGTCGCTGTCGGCAAAGCTGCGCGTGTAGGCTTCGTACATCACGGCGTCGGCGAGCCACGCGGGCGACGGCAGCGGTTGGCCCTTGGGCGGGTCGGATGCGACTGGCGCACCGGGCGTTGTTTTCGCGCCCGCGCAAGCGAAACAAGAAATTGACAAAAACGCAAGGACGACTTTTGTCGGTCTCATCGTTGGTCAAACGAGTGGGCCGCGGGATCGATGCGCTCCAGGACTTGCCAGCCGTGATTCACCACCTGCAAACGGTAGGCGCCCGACAAACTTCGCATCACGCGCGCCAGAAAGTGTCTCTCCTCGAGTGGTGTCCCCAGGTCGATGTTCGTCGCGTCGAACAGAATGTGCGGCGGTGCCAGCGCCAACGTCTTTGCGCGCAGATTGGCGAGATCCTCATTGGTCATTGTTTCCACAAAGGGATCGAGAAACGGAAGGTGATCGTCGACGCCCGACAAGAGGAGCAAGAAGTAGGCGTCGGCAGAAAAATAGACCGGCGTTTCGCGTTGGCCGAGCTCGCGCAAGAACGCGGCTTTCTCCTCGAGAGGATTGGCGAGTTGTCGAGCGAGACGCACGCCGGAAAGTGGAATTCCCGCGGTCGGTTTTCGCGTGGCTTGGATGCTCGTCAGCACATCTTGGTGCGCAACTTTGAGCGCGCCAATCGCCGGTGGACCGACGAGCAGCGCCAAGAGAACAATCGGTACGGGAACAAATCCGCGCGCGCCGAATCGACGAAAGAGAGTCCACAAGCGCGCATCGAGGAAAGGGGCAATCAGGAACGGGTAGAGAAAAAAGAAGGTCCACAAGTTCCACGGATGCGGACGGCTGACGTAGTAGCTGAACCAAGCCACGGTGATGGCGGCGATCGCGGCACGCGCGCTGGCGTAGCTGCTGAGCGGTTCGGCGCTTCGCTGCAGCGCGGCGCGCAGAACGACGACGGTGGCGTGCGCGAAAATCAAGAGTGCCAGCGGATCGAACGTCATCGTCATGCCGCGGGGAAATCCGGCGTAGCGACGCAACAGCGCGGCCATCCCGGACAGTTTGGGCAGGAGCGACCAGTCGCCGAGTCCGATGCCGAGCAAAAGCCAGAAGAGCGCGAGCTGCGCGATCACGCCGACGAGAAAAGCAGCGAGCACCGCGGGCGCGTGGCGAAAGTCGCGGTGCAACGCAAGATAGACGAGATATCCACCGGTGAGACAGAGCCCGGTTTCGGGGTTGTAGAGAATGAGAAATGTTGCCGTGAATCCGAGAAGCAGCGCGGCAACGTGCATTGTTCTTCCGCGTGCGAGAAGAAGCACGAGGAGCCCGAGCGGAAGGCCGAGCATTCGCCACGCCGATTGATTGGGTCGCAAGATCGCTTCGTGATTGTTTTCCAGCCACGGCACCACCAGCAGCAACGCGATGATCAGGAACGCCAGACCGCGCGGTTTCCAGAGGTGAAAAGAAGCTGCGGCCAAAAGGAGAAACGCGATCTGCAGCATCTGGATGAAGCGAATGTGGCCGCCCATATCCAGCATTCCGACGCGATGTTGCAGCGTCGCGAGCAGCGCGATCGGCACGAGGCCATAGTAGGGCTCGGCGCCGTCAAACCAGGACCGTCCGCTGGCCACGCGGTCCGCCGCGCCGACTACCGCGCTGAAATGTCCTTCGGTCGCGTTCAAGTACCAGAGCTCTTTGCGACTGAAGTCGACCGTTTCGAAGAGGCCGGGCAGCATGAGAAACGCGAGATCGAGCGCGACGAGCGCGAACAAAAGTCGAGGCGCCCACTTGTTGCGGAGAGGTGAAAAAACGAGCGCGCCGACGATGACAAGCGCCACGCTCCAGGCCGTTTCCACGCTGCGTTGCTTCGGCCAGAGGAGAATCGTTGTCGCGATCCCCGGGCCGCCGTAGCGGGAAACGCAACGCCGTGCGCGCGCGAGCCACCGCGCGGGAAGCGACGCGCGAAGACGATCGCCATGTTTCCATCCCAGCAAGCCGGCGACCGACAGAATCGTGATGCACAACAACGCGGCGCCGTAGGCGAGTCGCTGCCCGGTGATGTCGACCGCGCGCAAGAGTTGCACCTGCTCGGGGCTGTAGGCGCCCATTGGTTGCGGGTGGTGCGGAAGTCGGAAAACGAAAAAGCCCGCCGCGATCGCGAGACCTGCACCGAGTACGGCAACATCAGTGCTGCGTAGTCGTCGCCGCGGCGCTGCGATCATCGCTCGGTCGGTAGCATAGTTTCGTAAATGCGGTACCAGGTGTCCTCATAGATTGGCTTGAGGCCGAGTTGAACTTCGATGGCGTAATCGCGACGGCTGGCGGGATAGATGAGATAGCGCACGTTGAGGCGACGCAGCGTTTCGCGCGCAACGTCCGCGCCGCGATCGAAAACCACGCGTCGAAGTTGGTAGTCGCCGCGCAGCCCGGGCCAGCCTTCCGGCGTGCGCAGCGCCGAGGCCGGCACGATGGAACGAGCGATGCCTGGTTCCTCCCAAAAAAGGCGCAGCGTGGTTGGAAGCACGTTGTCGAGAAATTCGACTTCGATGGCGTGCGGTCCTGCGCTAAGCGGCACGGCGCCTGATTCGGCTTGAAGCACGTGTGGCGTTGGATCGGCCACGGTCAGCGCGCCATCGATGCGCAACGCACCGACGGCATTGGAGACCAGCGTGAATTTGTAGAGGCCACTGCTCGGCGCGTTCAGCACTCCCGTCCATCGAACCGCGAAACGCGGGCTCTCGAAGAGCGCGGTGCTGCTCCACTCAAAGTCGATTTGCGGATCGACGCGTGTGAACGATTTGGGCGCCAGGAGCGGTGCGATTGACGGATCATTTTCTAAAAAAGCATCGAGCCTTCGCGGTCGCCGCGAAATGTAGCCCGTGGCCATCGACGGGTGGCCGTGGTGCATCTGGTTCCAGACCCCTTGCACGGAGTCGGTGGCATCGAGCACTGCCCACGGCGTCGGATCTTTGGCCCACGTTTCGAAGAGCGGGGGAAGCGGCGGCATCGAAGAGAGCGTCGCCGGCGCCGGCCACAGCTCGGCGATCGGAACCAGGCCGAGGAGAAAGATCGAGCGATGTTTCAAGGCGAGTGTGTCGAGCGAGATCGCGGCAAGAATCGCCAGCGCCGTGCTCGCGAGCAGGGACCAGCGTACAGGGCATCCCATTTCTTGCAGCGGTGGAATCGCGGCTTCCAGCCAGGCCATCGGGAGAATGCGGCCAGTCAGAAGTCTTCCGGCGACGTGCAATTGCGGACCGAGCGACAGCATCACGCCCGAGATCAGAAGCGCGATCCAGGGCCACGCTTTTTTTCGTCGAAGCGAAAACGCGATCGTCGCGAGTGCGAGAAGGCTTAGGCCGAGATAGGCACCGTTTTCCTCCATGTTTCCCGTCCAGTGCGCGGGGCGATCGCCGGACAGCGAGCGCCAATGCGAAATCGGTGCGGGGAGGAAAAGTTCCTCCAGATCGGCGGAAAAGAGAAGGCTGTCGTGATCGCCGAAGTACGGCTCCTTCGCGCGCTCGTAGGCGCCTTTCGCGGCGAACGGAACGATGAAGATTGCCGCGAGACACGTGGCGGCGAAGACGCGGCGAAATGCACCAGTGGCGAAGGCGTGATCGGAAAGAGTCTCGAGAAGAATCGCGGTAGCAAGCGCGGCGCAAATGGGGCCGAAGTACCAATTGGCAAAAACGCTGAGCGTGGCGAAGAGACCTGCGGCGAGCCACCAGCGATCTTCGTATCGTCGCGCCGCGCGCCGAAAACAGAGCGCGAACAGCGCGGGCCAATGCAGTGGCAGGAGCGAAAGATGCGCGACGGCGTGCGAGAGGTGAAACGGCTGCGCCGTGTAGATGGCGCCAGCGATCAGCGCGGCGGGCTTCGAGGTGCCGAACTCTCGAGCCAGCGCGTAAAACGCCAGCGCCGAAAAGACGAACGAAGAACAATGGATGGCGTTGAAAGAGGCGATGGGCCCGAGAAACGTACCGAGCAGGAGCGCTGGAACCGCGTCGGGAAGATCGAGCGTGTGCAGCCAAAGCGGAACGCCGGAGGGATGGTAGAGCAGCGTGGTGAAGAACGGATTTTCGCCATGCGTGAGCGCATGGCGAAGCCACCAGAAATTCCAGACGTGCTGCCACGCATCGCCGCGGTTGCCGGCCAACTCGGTGGAGAAGTGCAGTGGCAGCGGCCATTCGAGCCCGATGGCGAGAAGAACGTAGGCGAAAAACACGCCGACGAAATCTTTGCGCTTGGCAACTGTTTTGATGAACATCGTTGACTTGTTTTCAGAATGCTTGTGGCGCTAGCGCCGGTTGCCTATCATCTTGGGGAGCGGACGAAGCCATCGTACGCCTCCTCGCAGGACTGGATTTTCATCCCATGAAAAAATTCATTCGTTGGACCGCTTGCGCCGCCACGGTGTTCGCGCTGGTGGTGCTTGGCCGCGGCGTGCCCGTTGTTCCTCCCGCGCTCGCGGCGACCATCCACAACAAGCCTTCCAACTATGACCTGACCGACCTCGAGGTTTTGAGCAAGGTCGTGATCAGCGTGAAGGACAACTACGTCGATCCGAAGCGCATCGATCCCAAAGAGATGTTCGTCTCGGCGCTGCGCGCGGTGGAAAAGCAGGCCGTCGAGGTGATGGTGGCCGGCGAGACGAAGGACGGCCACGTCAAGCTCACCGTCGGCAACGCTTCGCGCGACATCGATTTTCACGACCTCGACAACATTTGGCAGATTCCGCTCAAGATGCGCGACGTGTTCGGGTTCATCAAAGAGAACCTGACGTCGCCACTCGACGATCCGCGCGAAGTCGAATACGCCGCGGTGAACGGCATGCTGGGAACGCTCGATCCCCATTCGTGGCTGCTCAAGCCCGACGTTTACAAAGAGATGAAGTTGCAGACGCGCGGCGAGTTCGGCGGACTCGGTTTCGTGATCCGCATGCGCGAGGACAAGTTGACGGTGGAGAAAGTGCTCAAGGGCACGCCAGCGCAAAAAGGCGGCGTGAAGAAGCACGATCACATCGTGCGCATCGAAGATGAATCGACGGTCAACTTGGATCTCAACGAGGCGGTCGGTCGCCTGCGCGGAAAGCCTGGAAGCAAAGTGGCGATCTGGATTTCGCGCGGTAACGCGGAGCCGAAGCGATTCGATCTCACGCGCGCGGTCATCACCATCGACAGCGTGAATTCGAAACTGATGGAGAACGGCGTGGGCCTCGTCAAGGTGTCGAGCTTCTCCGGCACCACCACGCGCGAGCTGCAGGCCGCGATCGGCGAAATGAGGGAAAAAAACGGTGGCTCGCTCAAAGGGTTGGTGCTTGATCTGCGGCACAATCCGGGCGGGCTTCTCGAGGAGGCCATTCACGTCGTCGACACGTTCGTGAAAGAGGGCACCATCGTGACCACGGTCGGCGTGGGCGATAAACTGCGCGAGCCGAACATGGCGCACGATGACGGCGGCGAGCTCGATTTTCCGATGGTGGTGTTGGTCGACAGCGAATCGGCATCGGCGAGCGAAATTGTCTCGGGCGCGCTCAAGAATTTGAATCGCGCGCTGATCGTAGGGCGGCAGACTTTCGGCAAGGGCAGTGTGCAGGTGCTCTACGATTTCCGCGAGCGCGGAAGCGGCGACGAGAGCGCGCTCAAGCTCACCATCAAGCAGTATCTGACGCCGGGTGACGTTTCGATTCAGTCGCTCGGGATCACCCCGGACATTGAGCTGGTGCCGTCGCGCGTGACCAAAAATCGCGTCGATCTTTTTGCGCCGGTGAAGCTGATGCGCGAGGAGGATCTCGACAACCACTTCGGGCTCAACTTTGCCGAAGTCTCGAAGGACGTGAAGGCCACGCCGACCGAGAAGCCGTCCGAGTCGCTGCGCTATTTGCGCGATGACAACGACAAACTCGACGCCAAAGAGAAAAAGTTGGAAGTCGAATCGGAAGAGGAGGTCGCGGCCGCCGAGGATGACGAAGTGGACAGCGACGAATTGGTCGAAGATTACGAAGTGAAATTTTGTCGCGACCTGGTGCTGCGCGCGCCCGCGCTCGATCGGTTGAAGCAGCTCGAAGAGTCGCGGCCGTTCATTGCCGAGCGGCGCACGTCCGAGGAAGGAAAGATTCAACAGGCTATCGAGAAGCTGGGCGTGAATTGGCAAGCGGGAACGGCGGGCGTTGCGCATGTGACGGCGGAAGTGAAGACGCCGCGCACCACGACGGGTGACACCATGCAGTTCTCCATTACCGCGATGAACGCGGGACCCGCGACGGTGGGTCGTCTGCACGCTTACACCACGAGCGAAAATCCGATGCTCGATCGGCGTGAATTTATTTTCGGAAAATTGGGACCGGGCGAGCATCGCACCTGGATGGTTCCGGTGCGCATGCCGAAATATCTGCCGAGTCGTCGCGACGATGTGCAGATCCATTTCGCCGAAGCGCAGAATCGCGCCCCGGACGATATTCGGACCGAAGTGGACACCGTGGAGTTGGCGCGTCCATCGTTCGCTTTCAATTGGCAGGTGCTCGATGGACCGCAAGGTGACGGCATGATCGAGCGCGGCGAAACTGTCGATGTGCAGGTCGATGTGAAAAACGTTGGCATCGGAAAATCCGCGCGCACTTACGCCAGCGTGAAAAATCTCGGCGACGACAAAGTCTTCATCAAGCGTGGATTGTCGAGGCTCGGCGAGCTGAAGCCCGGCGAAACGAAGACCGCCACCTTTACGATCGAAGTGCGCAAAGCGCTCGAAGGCGACAAGGTTCCGCTGCAGATTGAAGTTGGCGATCGCGCGGTGCTGGAGATCGAGGATGAGAAGATCGATCTGCCTGTTCTGAAGACCGAGACACCGGTGGCTCCGGTGGCGGCGACGTTCAAGACGACGGCCGACGCGCCGATCTATGCCGGTGCGGATGTTCGCATGCCGCGGCTCGGTCTTGCCAAGCGCGGAACGTTGCTGACGGGCAAAGCGAAAGTTGGCGACTTCATTCGTGTCGAGTGGACCAAAGGGCGCATCGGGTATGTAGCCGCTTCCGCGGCGACGGAGGCCGCTGGGCATTCGACCGCAAAGGTATCGGAACTTTTTGCGCGCGTGCCACCAACCGTAAAAATCTCGGTCGATACGTCGCGCGGTGCAGCCGAGGTGGACGCGGATCACGTTACGTTGACCGGCGTGGCCAGCGATTTGGCTGGCCTTCGGGACTTGCGAATTTTCGAGCAGCACGAGCGGGAAAACGACGCGCGCAAAGTCTTCTTCAAGACCTCGCAAAAGGTCGAGGGTGCGGCGAAGCCGATGGAGTTCTCCGCGGAGTTGCCGCTCAAGCCCGGCAACAACACCGTGGTGATCACGGCGCGCGAAGATGATCAGTTCGCCACGCAACGCACGTTGGTGATTCACCGTCGTAGCGCGGCGCTGGTGCAGCGCGGGCACGCTGGGCAGAACGAACCGACCGAGGCGCCCAAGGGCACGCCGTAGCTCGAGCTTTTTTGTGGCGCAACAGGATCGTCTCGTTTCCGATTGCGCGGTCGCCATCGACGGCGCGCCACTGCCCTGCGCGATCGACGCGAAGGTCGTGCGCGTCGAGGTGGAGCTGGCCACCGATAGGATCGGCCTCTGTCGCATTATTTTCGGTGATGCCGACTTGCAACTGATGTCCGGCGAGATCTTCGGCCCCGGAAAGAGCGTCCATGTTTCCGTTGGATTCCAAGGAAAGCAGCGGGCGATTTTTGACGGCGAAGTTGTTGCGCTCGAGCCACGTTTCGCGCGTGACGTACCACCCGTGCTCTGCGTGCGCGCCATGGAGCGGCTGCACCGTTTGGCGCTCTCGACCCACACGCGCGCGTTCAACGACGTCGATGATCGGCAGTTGGTGGCCACGATTGCCCGCGACCACGGCCTGACCGGAGAGGCGCAGCGGAGCCCGTGTGAGCACGTCTTGCAGCGCGGGCAAACCGACGCGCAATTTCTTCGCCCCCGCGCCCAGCGTGGTGGTCATGCGCTACGCGTCGAAGGAAAAAAATTGATCCTGGGTCCGCCGCCCAAGCGCGCCGAGATTTTCCTCGCGCCAGGCGGTTCGCTGCAACGATTGAGCGTTCGCATGCGAGCCGCGGGGCAAGTCGAAGAGATCGTTGCGCACGGTTACGACGCCAAGGAGAAACGCGCCATCGAGGAAAAATCGAAAGTGCCAGGCGACGGTGTCCGTCTCTCCAGTCGATTCGGAAAACAGGTCGTGGACCTCGAAGGTGTTGCCCTGGCCTCTCCCGAGGATGCGGCGCGCATCGCCCGCAGTCGCGCCGAAATGCTTGCCGACGATCATGCAACGGCGGATGGACGGCTCTCCGGAAATTCGGACCTCCTCCCCGGGGCCACGCTTACTTTTCAGAAGTTCGGTCCACGCATCGACGGAAAGTATCGCGTCGAATCAGCACGGCACGATTTCTCGCACGCAGGCTACCGAACGGAATTCTCGAGCTTCAGACTGCGCTGACGATTTGCAATGTCATTCGCCACCATCTTAGGATGCGCCGCTTTTCTCGAGGAGCGTCGCGAATGAAATCCCGCTCGAAAACAGTCGCCGGTGTCAGCTTTGCGGTTGCGGCGGCTTGTGTCGTTACCTGTTCGCGTGAGCGCCCCAGCACGGCCGCTCCCATTGCCGCTCCCAGCGCGGCGCCACCGCCCGCTGCACCGTCCGCGCTCACCGCTGAGCAGCTCAGCGCGGTTCTTCCGCGTGTAGACACATCGTCACTCACGCCGGCCCAGCGCGCCGGGCTCTTAGAAGTGGCGACCGACACGTTTTGCTATTGCGGCTGTCCGCACACGTTGGCCGGCTGCCTGAAAGATCACAACGCTTGCGGTCACGCTCCGCGCGCTGCTGCGCTGGCCACCAAGGCACTCGCGGACGGCGTAGGATCCGGGCTCGTCATCGCGCAACTCGAGGGCTACTACGCGTCGTTCCCCAACGAGCATCGGCAGCATCCGAGCGAAGAGGGTTGCGTCTTTCGCGGAAATCCCAAGGCACCGATCACCGTCGTTGAATTCTCGGATTACCAGTGTCCGCACTGCGCTGCGGTAGCGCCGCTGCTCGATGACGTGGTCACCAAACAGTTCGTCGGCAAAGTGAAACTCTGCTCGAAATATTTTCCGCTGCCCATGCATCCCCGCGCACAGATCGCGGCGCAGGCTGCCGAGTATGTGCACCAAAAATATCCGGACAAATTTTGGGCGTTTCATGCCGCGCTTTTCGCGCACCAAGAATCTTTGGAGGATGGCGATCTCAAAAAGATCGCGGCCGGCGTCGGCATCAAGGGTGACGAGCTGCTCAAGCACATGAACGAAAATCGTTACGCGGACGTCGTCAACAAAACCAAAGCGGAAGCGACGGCGTTGAAGGTGCCCGCGACGCCAGCGCTCTTTCTGAATGGCCGGTATCTCGTGCTCAAGCCGACGCCGGATCTGCTCACGCACACCATCGAGGACGAAATCGAATGGAACGAACACCACGGCTGGAAGCCCGACTAAAATGATCGCACTCATTCTTGCATTCTTCGCGGCGACGGCCGCGAACAAGCCCGCACCCGCGAAAATAGCCCCGGCCAACACACCCGCGCCGGCAGACTGGTCGGCCGTGAAGAAGACAGGCGATTACCAAGTTCGCTTGACGCTTCGTCCGGCGGTGCCACAACCGGGCCAAGCCATGGAAGCGATTTTCGACGTGGCCCAAATTCCGGAATTTACCGATTCGACGTACGGCGATCGCGTCCCGGTGAGCGGTGTGAATTTTCTGCTTACTGTTTCCGCACCGCATGCGTCCGCGCGCTACTTGGTGCATGCGTTCGGTGACGCCGGTGCGTACGGCGCGCATCTGCGGGTGGCGGAAAAGGGGACCTACACTTTCGCGCTCGCGCCGAGCGGTGAGGCGAAGGGCCCGAGCGTGGATTTTCAAATCGGTGTCGGCGTGCCGATGCCCGTCGCGGCGCAAGGTACGGCTACCGACAACGCGCGCGATCCCGTTGGTGATCACGCGGCCGCCGCGATGGCAACGGATCCGGGTCGTAAGTTGATGAGCGAGATCGCGCGACGCTGGGCCGACATCGATCCGGAGCACGGCGGCACGGCTGCCTCGGCACGCGCGGTGGCGGATCTGCTTGCGGGCATGAGTGGAAAAGTTCCCGCGGACTTCAAAGCGGCCGCCGGCGAGTTCGACGGCCTGGTGACCGATGCACAAGCGACGCTCTCTTCTTACGCGCGTGGTCCGACTTCGTCCGCGGCGTATCTCCAAACCGCGCAGGCGGCGTGCTTGCGTTGCCATCTCAAATTTCGATTTGGCGTGACGACAGAAGTCGCGCGATTCCCCGATGTGGAGGTGAAACCGTGGAAGCGGTAGCGCTGGCCTTGATCCTCGTTGCTGAGCCGGCCATCGTCGGCGATCCCGCACAGGGCGCGCGTGTCTACCGCGCGGAGTGCGCCGCGTGTCACGGTGCGGAGGGCTTGGCGCCAACCGCTCTTGGCGCGAAGCTCAAGGCATCCTCGTTGCGCGATCCGGCGCAACAGCTTCCGTTCGACAACGAGCGGTTGGCGGACTTGATCGGTCACGGCATCGACGGAACTGGAATGCCGGGGTTTGGTCGCGACTTATCGGTGCTCGAAATTTACGACCTGGTGGCGTGGATGCGACAGGGGCTACCACACCTCGCGGACTACTTTCCGGCGGCTGGCCAATATCTTGCGAAGCCCTTCACACTCGACAAACCAGCGCTCGAACGCATCAGCGCCATCGTGGGCCCGCTCGCCGAAAACGAAACGACCACGATGGTGGCGACGCTTTTTGCGCCGGACGGTGCTCTTCCCACAGAGGGGCCAGAATATGTTCCGCCCGATCCCATCAGACTCGACACGCTCTCGCCGAAGCGAAAACTGGGTTACGTGATCTACGTCCCAATTGCGATGGGTGGCCAGACGCAGCTCGTTGGATTTGGTCTGGGCGCCGATCTGGTGATCAAGAAACTCACCGTGGCAAATGGGAATCCCAAGACGCGCGCGGCGAGTGAGCGCGAGCTCGCCCCGTTTATCGGAGAGGGCGGCCGACAAAAGCTCAAGTCGGCCTTGACCTCGCGCGGGCGTGCTTCGCCGGCGTTGACGAAGACGATGGCGCGGGCCTACCTGCGCGCGGCCGAGTCGGCGGTGATGTACGACAAGGACGAATCGGCGCGCCATGTGTTTGACGACGAGCCAGCGACGCCCAAGGCCGCGGATGCGCCGAAGGCCGCCGACATCAAAGTGCATCGGTAGAACGCAGGCGTGGCCGCGTCGTTAGCGCCGCAGCCGTTGCCGCTGTCGACCGCCGACCTTCCTGGGACCGGCGGCGCATTGCGCGTCTTCGAGGAAGATTTTCTCGTCGAGGAAATTCCCAGCTATGCCGCGTCTGGCGAGGGTGAACACCTCTATCTCACCATTGAGAAGCGCGGCATTTCGACGATGCAACTCGTACGAACGTTGGCGACCGCGCTGGGCGTGAAGGAGCGCGAGGTCGGCTATGCAGGTCTCAAGGACACGCGTGCAGTTACGCGCCAGCGGCTTAGTGTTCCGTGGACCGTTGCACGGGCCGAACAGGCCACATCGCTCGCCGCCGATCGTTGGCGTGTGCTGCGCGTCGAGCGGCACGGCAACAAATTGCGGCCGGGTCATCTCATCGGAAATCGTTTCTGCATTCGGTTGCGCGGTGTCGTTGCGGATGCCGAAGTTCGCGCGCGCGCGATTTTTTCCGCGTTGACGGTGCAAGGCGTGCCCAATTTTTTTGGTCCCCAGCGCTTCGGTCCCAAGGAAGACAACGCCATTCTCGGACATGCGGTTTTGTTTGGTCTGCCAGAGGGAAAACGCGCTGGCGCGGATCGTTTTCGCCGCAAGTTTTTGCTGTCCGCTTTGCAAAGCGAACTGTTCAATCGTCTCTGCGCAGAGCGTGTGCGCGAGAGATCGCTCGGTGTTGCGCTGCTCGGGGACGTGCTGAAAAAACGGGGCGGACGGGGCGCCTTCGTTTGTGTCGATACCGTCGTCGATACGCCGCGCGTGGAGTCTGGAGAAGTGGATCCGGCGGGTCCCATGTTTGGGCCGGAGATGCTTGCGGCGACTGACGTTCCCGGTGCGCGCGAAGCACAAGTGCTCGCGGAGACCGAACTGTCACTCGCTGCTTTTGCCCTGGGTGGAGACGAAACCGAGGGCACGCGCCGCGCCTACCGCGTACCGCTCGCCAACGTCGACGTTGTTTCCGAAGGCGATGCTTTGCGTCTGTCGTTCGATCTTCCGCGCGGCAGCTACGCCACGACGGTGCTTCGCGAAGTGACGAAGGAGAGCGTGGCGCCGGAGATTGATGCGTGAGTGATCGTTTGTACAACAAACGAATACTTTCGATCACGGCGGCGGGATTTCCAAAAATCCGTTTCGAGGTTCCGCACGATGTTTTTTCGACCGAACGCATCGATGAAGGAACGCTGCTTTTGCTCGCGAACTTGCCGGCCCGCGCGCCCCGCTCGGTGCTGGATCTCGGGTGTGGCTACGGTGCCCTCGGATTGCCGATCGCGGCCCGTTATTCGGAAGCGTCCTGCCACCTCGTTGATCGCGATCTGCTTGCCGTGGCCGCCGCGCGTGCCAATGCTGAAGCGGCGCGCCTTTCCACCGTGCAGGTCTATCCAAGCCTCGGATACCGAGAGGTCGAAACGCGCGCGCGATCGTTCGATTGGATCGTTTGCAACGTCCCCGCTCGCATCGGTTCTCGGGCCATCGCTCATTTCTTGAAATCCGGGAGCCAGCTTCTTTCACCGGATGGCGAAATGCGCGTGGTGGTGTTGCACGCGCTGGCGGCCGATATTGAAGGCGCGGGAGCGGGCGCTGTACGCGTAGCTGAAGGAACTAGACATTTTGTCTATTCGATTTCACCATCCGCCGTCGCCGCTTCGTTCGATTCGACGTTTGCTGACCTGTACACCCGTGATCGGGTGACGATTCCGGTAGGTGGCGATCGCACGCTCACGCTCGAACGGCCAAGCGATCTCGCCGACGACCCGCAACGAATTTCGATCTACCTCCCGTTGCTGCTCGAAACGTTGCCGACGCGCGCGCCGGGGAGCGTTCTCTCCTTTCGCTGCGGCTACGGACTTGCTGCGCTAGCGACGAAAGCGCGCTTTGCGAAAGCGCGCGTTGTCGCGACCGATCGCGATCTCATCTCCATTGAATATGCACGACGAAATGCTTCGGCACTGTCGCTCCCGCTCGACCTACGCGCGGCGATCTGGCCTAGCGGAGCCGCGGGCGACGATCGTTTCGATCTCGTCTTGGGCGAATTGGATCCCTCCACGGGCGACGCCGTGGCGCTCGCCGAACTCGGAGAGGCGCGCGATCTTTTGCTCCCGCGCGGTCAGGCGTTGGTTGTCGCGCATGAGCGACTGTGGCGGCGGATCCAGCCGAAGATGTCCGCCGCCATTTCGCTGATCACGCGCCGTAGTTACGTGCTGCTGCGTTTGGCGAAGTGACTACACTTGCATGCATGACTGATCTTCGTTGCGACAATCCTTTCACTGGCGCAATCGCCGTCGAGCGCGGCTATGCGAATGCAGCGGCACTCGATGCCATCGTCGATCGCGCGAGTCGTGCACAAAAGGAATTGACCACAACGACGATCGCGCAACGCCGCGCCCTGGTTGAGCGCGCGGTGCAGTGGTTCGAATCGAACGCCGAGCGTGTCGCGCGCGAAATTTCGACCACGATGGGCAAACCGATCACCGAATCTCGTGGCGAGATTCGCACCATGGCTGAGCGTGCGCGTCACCTGATGAGCATCGCCGAGACCGCCCTGGCGGACGAAGTGCTTCCCGCGCGTGACGGTTTCCACCGCTTCATCGCGCAAGAGCCCGTAGGCGTGGTGCTGGTTATCGCACCGTGGAACTACCCGCTGCTCACGGCGATCAATGCCATCGCACCGGCGATCCTCGCGGGTAACGCGGTCGTTCTCAAACACTCCGCGCGAACACCGCTGTGCGGCGAACAGTTCGAGCGCGCGTTCGTTGCGGTCGGTGCTCCCGAGGGACTCGTTGCGAATGTGCAATGCGATCACCGGGCGATGGAACGGCTCTACGCGCGGCCGGAGATCGGTTACGTCGCTTTTACGGGAAGCGTTCGTGGCGGCCGTGAAGTGTTCGCGTCGGTTGCTTCGCAACGCTTCATCGACGTTGGCTTGGAACTTGGTGGAAAAGATCCGGCCTACGTTGCCGCCGACGCCGATCTCGATCACGCCATCGCCAATGTGATCGATGGTGCGTTCTACAACGCGGGCCAGAGCTGCTGCGCCATCGAGCGCATCTATGTGCATCGGTCGCTGCACGATCGATTTGTCGAAGGCGCGGCGGCGTTGGTTCGCGGCTACCGACTCGGGGATCCCCTCGATGCGACGACCACGCAGGGTCCGTTGGCCCAGCCATCGGCGCCGGCGTTTTTGAAAGCGCAGATCGACCAAGCGCAAAGCAAGGGCGGTCAGGTGCTGTGCGGTGGAAATCCGACGGCAGTCGACGGCCGCGGCCGATTTTTCTCGCCGACCATTGTGATCGAGGCTACGCACGAGATGTCGCTGATGCGCGAGGAGTCTTTTGGTCCAGTGGTCGGCATCGCCGCCGTCGACAGTGACGAGGAAGCGGTGCGATTGATGAATGACTCCCCGTACGGGTTGACCGCCGCGATCTGGACGCGCGACGTGGAGCGAGCACTCCAGCTCGGACGCCGTTTGGAGACGGGAACCGTTTTCATGAACCGCTGCGACCATCTCGATCCGGCGTTGCCATGGACTGGCGTGAAGGACACCGGTAAGGGCGAGTCGCTTTCGCGCTACGGATTTCTGCACGTGACGCGAAGGAAATCATATCACTTTCGATCACGAACGTAATACGCAGACTCAAAAACAAATCGGCCGTTGAGTGCGTCGCGGGGCCCGCATTGACGCACTCCCGCGCGCTCACTACGGTGCCGCGCGATGACTCCCTCCGACGCTCAATTCCGCTATCGCCGTATTCAGAACTGGTTTTTCCTCGGCCTGATGTACGCCATGTTTTACATGGCCCGGTACAACCTCACCGTCGCCGATCCTTATCTTTTGAAAGCGTTCGGGTGGTCGAAAACGCAGCTCGGAATTTTGAAGAGCGCGGGCCTTCTCACCTACGGTGTCGCCGTTTTTTTCAACGGTCCGCTGGCTGATCGCATCGGCGGCAAACGCGCGATTTTGATCGGCGCCGCCGGTGCCGCCGTCTTCAACGTCCTCTTCGGAATTCTCGGAACACAATTCGAATCCGCGCTTGGCCCTGGTCAAGTCGCTCTGAACGCCGTCTCCACGCTCGCCATGCTGTGGGCGTTCAACTGCTACTTCCAATCGTTTGGCGCGCTTTCCATCGTGAAGATTAATGCGGCCTGGTTCAACGTGCGCGAGCGCGGCCGATTCGCCGGCATTTTCGGCATCATGATTCAGTTCGGCCGCTGGCTTCCGTTCAACGTCGGCGCGTTTCTGCTCGCCACGTTGCCCTGGCGCTACAACTTCTTCGTTCCCGCGGCGATGTTGGTCCTGCTCTTCATCCTGAATTTTTTTCTCGTCCAAGACTCGCCCGAGCACGCGGGGCTTGGCGATTACGACACCGGCGACGAGTCGCCAGAAGACGCGGCGAAACCGGCCAGCTTCGGATTTATCTTGCGCAAAGTTTTTTCTACACCAGTTTGCTGGGTGATCGCGGGCGCCAGTTTCTGCACCGGCATCGTGCGGCAGGGCATCGTCGATCAGTGGTCGACGCTCTACTTCAAACAGGTTCACCATCTTGATCCGAGCGCATCGATCGTGAAGCAGACCAACGGTCTCTTCATTCCGGTCGCCGCGGTGCTCGCGGGGCTTGTCGCTGGCAATGTCTCCGATCGCATTTTCGGTGCGCGCCGCGGTCCAGTCATCACGCTGGCGTTTTGCGGACAGGCGCTGTTGCTCGTTGTGCTCGGCCACATCGAGGGTCCCCTGGCCGCTGGCGTGACGCTCGCATCGCTGATGTTTTGCATCAACGCGGGTCACTCGCTCATCGGGGGCGCGGCGAGCATGGACTTCGGCGGAAAGAAAGCCGCCGCCACCGCCGCGGGACTTTTCGACGGCATGCAGTACATCGCGGGGAGCGCGGTTGGTTACGGAATGGGCCGCGTGCTCGACACTTATGGCTGGGGCGCGTGGACGTACGCGGTGCTCCCGTTCGCGCTGATCGGCGCGGGACTCGCGGCCATGCTCTGGAACGTTCTTCCGAAGGGCGGACTGCACGGCGTTCCTGTCGTTCAGATCGCCGGTGGCAAGGCTGCGTAATACATTGTAATGCTTTGTATCGCGTGCGTCTAGACGAAGCGATCGCTGCGCTCGTTGCACGGGAAGCGTTGGCGCGTCTCGGAAATGCAGAGCAGGTGATGGCGGAAGCGATCGCCGCGGCCCGTGGCGCGAAGAATAGTTTTGCGGCCATGGCAAAGAGCAACGCCGACGCCGCGTGGCTCGGAAACGTTCGCGAATCCTTGTTGGTGAACGCCGACCGCCGCACCACCGGTGCCTACTTCACGCCGGTGCCGCTCATTCGTTTTCTCGTGGAGCGATCGTTAAATCCGTTGCTTGCTCGCGTGCATTCGCTCAAGGCGCTCTCTACCTTTCGCGTGATCGATCCAGCCATGGGTGCCGGCGCATTCCTGCTGAAAGCGTTACCGTTCGTCGCCTCGCGCGCCATGGAGCTCGGTGCGTCGGAGCAAGCGATGTCGATTGCGGCGTCCTGTCTCGCCGGAATCGATCGCGATGCACTCTCAGTGCGTGTGGCCAAGGAGTCGATTGCGATCGCTGCAAATGTTTCGGCCGATGCGCTGCCCGAAATCCGAGTTGGCGATGCGCTCACGCTTCCCGAAAACGCGCTCGCCGACGCCGTGATCGGCAATCCGCCGTTCGCGGTTCTCCTCGGAAAGTCGTCGCACGCCGACGAAAAAGCGCGACACGCGCAAGCAGCTTCGTTGCGCGCACGTTTTTCCGCGCAGGCGGGCGAGCTCGAGCTGGCGCGTCTCTTTCTCGAACTGACTTTGGATCTGGTCCGTCCAGGCGGCGCTGTGGCGCTGGTGTTGCCCGCGTCGGTGTTGGCCGATCGCAGTGCCGGCCCGCTTCGGGCTCGGCTTCGCGAGCGGTGTCACACGATCGAAATCATCGAGCTTCCCGAGCGCGCACGGGCTTTCGCTGACGTCAACCAGGCCGTGGTGTTGCTGCGCGCAGAGCGTCGTTCGAGTCAAGCGAGCGGCGCAAGTGCACTTTCGATTCGCGCGGGTGTCGAGTCGGTCGACGCGATCGACCACGCAACGCTGTTTCCGGTTTCGCCGGCTGCTTTGGATTCGACCGATGGCCGTTTCCCACTGCTCGCGCGAAGCGGTGAAGCGAATTTGCTCGCGAAGCTGTCTCGATTTCCACGGCTTGGCGAAAGCCAATTCGTGCGGTCGCTTCGCGAAGGTGAAGTTCATCTCACCCGCTTCGCATCGCGACTTGGTGCAACTGGAACTTCGCTCGCTCGTGGTCGCGATCTGGAGCCGTGGCACATCACGCCGTCCTCGCGAATCGATCTGGAAGGCGAGGATCCTTTCTTACCGCGGCTTCGTGCCGCGCGCGCGTGCGAACGAATCGCTTGGCCGCAGATCGCCAACCGTGGACTGATGCGCAGACTCAAAGCCGCGCGTCTTCCCGCTGGTGTCAGTGCCGCCAATACACTCGGCGTGCTTGTTCCCGATCCGGAGTTCGTACCGCTCTTGCTCGCGCTTTTTCACTCGCGTCTCTGGGCGTGGCGGCTTGCGCTCACCAGCAGCAACAACCACATCTTGGTGTCGGACGTGGCCGCACTTCCGGTGCCGAATGGCAATGTACCGGTGTCCATCCTCAAGTTGGTGGGCGATCGCGAGGATCACAAAAGTGATCCTGCTGCACTCGACGATGCGTTGGAAACGATGCTCGCCCAGATGTTCGAGCTCACTGCCTCCGAGCGCAAATTGCTCGTTAAAACGAAGCGCCCGTCGCGGCGGTCGTAAGCACGCCATTGTCGCGATCGAAAATTTGCACTTCGATTTTGCGCGCACCGCGTTTGCCGGTGAGGTGTCCTTTGGCGACCAGGCTCACGTTGTCGCCCGACGTTGCGCGAAAAGATCCGGCGCCCAGGAGCTCATCGGCGAGTGCCGTCTTGAACGCGGCCGCTACCGGCGCCAAGGCGGCTGGTTCCGCACTGACGTCGATCCGCAGTGCCACCGGCTGACTCGTGATTTCCGCGCCATCCTCGATCGGTCCAGAGGTCCGCTTGTAGCTCGCTTGGCAGCTGTGCGTGCCCAGCTGATCGATGCGTGCTTGGCCCATGCTTTTTTTGGATTCGCTGATTTGATCGAAGGCGACGACTTCGAACAACTCGCCGCGAAAGGCGCCCGGACCGACGTCGCAGCCGGCCTTGCCATTGGGCAGCACGCTCACGAGCCGTCCCTTCACGACGGGAAAGTGGCCAGCGATCTGCCGCGCCAGACTGCGCGCGGTCTCGCGCAGGATCTTGGCATCGAAATCGCCGAACGTGCTCACGCTGCCGGCCGCTGCACCACCGGCGAATCGCCGCGCCAAATCGCGACACGCTTCGGGAAGATCATCGATGTCTGAAAAGGAGACCGACTGCGCACTCTCGGCGGCGGCGGTCTCCACGCGAATCTGCCGCGCTTGCACGAGTTGCTTTCCGGCCACGCGCGACACCGAGCCAACCAGGAGAAACTTCGCGCCGAGAAGCTGTCCTACTTTGGCCGCGTTCTGTTCGTCGACCGCGCCGGTCTGGCCAAGCGCGAGCTCCTTCATCACCTTGGCGATGTGACGCCGTTCGATTATTCGGAAAGCTTTGGTGGCGAGCAGCTCCGTCGCCATCGTCTCCGTCAGCGTTGCTGCAACGCTGAGCTGATCTTTGTCGCCCGCGGGAATGGCTTCGAAATCCAGCACGGCGATGGTGGGCGTCTCCGGTTTTGTTTCCGCGGACGCGCGCGTGGCGAGGATGACTAGGGCGGCGACGATGACGCGCATCAGCAACTCCTTGGCAGATCGCTTGGCAATGGTACGCACGAGACCGTTAAGCGTAACCCCATCGCCGGCGTAGGATCCATTCGGCGCCCAACGTGATCGCGAGCAGCAGAATGGTTCCGAGCCGATCCCACAACGGCCGCACTTGCCGCTCGCCAATTTCGACGCGCCGCGGATCGCGGTAAGCGAAGCGTGAAATCTTCGCCGCTGTCGCTGGAACGACGTCGCCGCCGGTTGCCTCCGCGAGCGCACGCAACAATTCTGGACGCGGTGCGGCATCGGTGATCTCCGGTCCGCCACTGTTCACGACGAAGGCGTCGTCCGCGCGCCCTAGCTCTTTGGTTCCATCGGGGCTCGAGAATCGTGCGGTCGCCTTGTAGGCGCCCGGCGGCAGTGACGGAATGGCGACGCGCGCTTCTCCTTCGGCGCCAGCGACGGCCTCGGCAAGCGCGGCGCGATGTCCGTCTTCCGCAGCGACGATCTGCACGGCCACACGCGATCCCGCGCTCGCCCCATAGTCCGCGGTTCGCGCGTGCGCTTCCAACGCGATCGGATCGCTCTCGGCGAATCGTTCGTGCTCCGCTGACAACTTCATCGGCGTAAAGGCGGGATCGCGCACCAGCCACCGAATCGTGTTGTGCCAAAACGTTTCGTACGCGCGCGGAGACGCACCAGCGCCGGATGCGACGAGGCTCCAGTACCAACTGGCATCGGTGGTGAGTGCGAGTGAGCGGCCGCGTCCAAATTCTCCGATCGCCAAAACCGGCGCGTGATCGCGCGCAGGATCCTCGAGCAGAACTTGCGCGCCGGGTTTCACGCTTGCCACGAGATTGTGGCCGGGCAATTTCGGCAGCGCGTTCCAAAGTTGCGCGTTGGGCTCCGCGCCAGGAACCAGTGCCGTGAGCGGATGGCGCGCGCCCGCTTCGGTCAGCCGCGGTGCGAACGGTTCCATCGCCGCGCCCGGTGCGCTCGACGGCAGAAGTGCAACGGGCAAGACATCTTCGATGGGCGTTCCCGCGTAGTCGCCGAGCGAAAACGACTGCTCGCCGCCGAGCATGGCAAACGCGCCGCCCTCCTGAACGTAGGTCGCCAGGCCCGGCAGGTATTGCGCCATGTGGTAGGGGCGAAATCCGAAATTCTGGAAAATGACGAGGTCGAACGTCTTAAGTTGATCGCGAAAAATTTCCTCCGTTGGAAACGGGATCAGCGAGAGATCTTCCTGCGCGGCGTGCGTGTCGTCCGCGGCCGTTCGCAAAATAAAAAAGCTCACCAAGTCGACATTGGGATCGCGCTTGAGGAGCTGTCGCAGGAAACGTTCGTCCCACGAAGGTCGGCCCACCACGAGCAGGGCACGCACGCGATCGCGGATGACTTGCAGAACGAAACTGCGTCGGTTGTTTTCGGCAACCGCTTCACCTTCGAAGACCGGCGCGCTAACGGTGAACGCGAACTTTCCGGTTTCGTCCGGCACGAACGAGAGTTTGGCGTGCGCGACGCTGGTGTCGCCACCGAGGCGAACCGAAGTCTGCGCGACGAGCTGTCCTTCGCGCCGCAGCGTGAGCGGCATTTCGGTTGGCGGAAAACCGCGCGCGGTAATCGTCACGTCGACATCGACGTTGGTGCGGACGAAGGCGAAATCATCGACGCGCACATCTTCGATGGCAAGATCTTTGAGCGCGCCTGCACCGACGGCAATGCCGAAGATCGGTGCTTCGATTTTTCGGAGCGCCTCGCGCGTCGCGGGCGCCAGGCCGTTGTGCAGATCGACGTTGTCGGCGCCATCGCTCACCACCACGATGCCGGCGAGTGGCCGTCCAGCACCCGCGCGAATTGCTTGATTGATGGCGCCGAGCATGTCGGTTCGTGGCCCCAGCGAGCGAGCAGCAGCGCCGGCGGCATCGCCCAAGAGCGCGACGTTGGCTGGCTGCGCCGATTCATCAAACGTGAACGCGTCGACCACGAAGCGATCGTTCAGCGTCCGCAATTCCATTGCATCAAAAGTCCGCGCGGCTTCTTCGGCGCGCGAGGCGCCACCGGGAGATGCGGGCAGTCGCATGGAGCGCGAGGTATCGAGCAGCAACGCCACGCGCGCGCGCACCGGACTCTTGGCGAGGAGCTCGAGGCCCGGTTCCAAGATCAAGAAGATGAGCAGCAGCGCGGACGCGCCGCGTAAAGCAAGGAGCACGCCTTTTCGTGACCGTTTCGGCTCGGAGCGCAGACCGCGTGCCGCCGCGACCACCGCGACGATCGCGGCCAACGCAGCCAGCGCCAGCGCCCACGTCGGCAGTGGCGTGAGCGAAGTCAGACGCCAATCGTTGAATCGGGAAGGCATTTAAAATACTATATTCGTCGTCTCTTTAGGATGAACGGCAGATGAACTTGATCGTCTTTGTAATCGAGGCAGAGCGCATACATGGCCAGGTTAATTCCGAAGCGGAAGGCCTGTTCGCGCTGCGCTTCGCCGCCCGGAACCACGTCCAGTTCCCAGTTGCCGAGCGCGTCTTTGGCCATGGCCCCAAGAAGATCATTCATGGAGTAGATCACGGCCAGCCGCCCGGAGAGCGCGATGGCTTCCAGATCCGGCGAGGTATTCACGCGGCCGACCGGCCCCTCGAGCAGGTAGAAACTTTTGTAGAGAACATGCTCGCGCGGGACGCGGGCCAGCGGCGCCGACGGAAAGAGGCGCGCCAATTCGCGCCGCACCGAAAGATCGAATGGCCCGCCAGGTTGCCCGCGCGCATTGTCGATGAGCAGGAGGCCGCCATACGAAAGCAGTCGCCGCAAGTTGGCGAGCTCGGCGTCAGCGAAGGGCGGCAGCGCGTCGTCGGAGGTGAGCACGCAGAAAGGGACGCGGAAGAGATCGGGATCGGCCAGGCCCATTGGCCTGGGTTCGAGCGAAACGTCGATGGAGGTACGTTTGTCGATTTCCCAGGCCAAGCGATGGAGCGCGCCAGGATGCGGATCCCAGCGCCCCGCGTGACGAATGTGCGCGAAGACGAGCCGCGTGGCGTCACCGAAGGCGAACGCGTTGCCACCGCGAGAGGTGAGCAGCGCCGGCAAGGAGAGCATGGCGCGGAGAAGGTCGCGACGAGAAGGCACGGTGGTGAGCGTCAATCTACTCGTAAACGGGGGTCGTCGCCGGTGGTGTTAGGATTCGCCAATGCCCGCGGGTATGTTTGGAAAATATCGCCTGCTCGAGCGGATTGCCGCCGGGGGCATGGGCGAGACGTTTCTGGCTGAGCAGGAGCGGCCCATTGGCGATAAGAAAATTCTCGTTCTCAAGAGAATTCTCGCGCACCTCTCCGACAGGGAATTCGTCGACGCCTTTCTCCTCGAAGCGCGCCTGGCCGCTCGGATGAAGCATCGCAACTTCGTCCAGGTTTTCGAATTGGGCGAGGAGGCGGGCAGCTTTTTTATCGCCATGGAATATGTCCGCGGCAATCCCTTGGATGCCATCTTAGGAGGTTTCCGGAAAGCGCATGCGCGGTTGCCGCTGGAAACCGTGAAGGACATCGCCGAACAGATTTGCGCGGGTGCGTCCTACGCCCACAATCTGTGTGACGAACAGGGCCGATCGCTCAACATCATTCACCGTGATTTGAATCCCTCCAACCTGCTCGTCGGTAACGATGGCACCGTCAAGATTATCGATTTCGGAATTGCGAAATCGGCGATTTCAACCACGCAGACCGATGCGGGAATGATCAAAGGGAAATTTGTTTATATGAGTCCGGAGCAAGCGCTGGCGCAGAAGCTGGACAAGCGCTCCGATCTCTTTTCCATCGGCATTACGCTTTACGAAATGTTGACCGGTCGGAATCCCTTTAACCGGCCGAGTGTGCTCACCGCACTCGAGGCGATTCAGCAGGAGACGCCGCCACCGCCGTCGTCGGCCGATCCGCGCAATGCTGCGTTCGATGGCGTGGTCATGCGGGCGTTGGCCAAGGACCGCAACGATCGCTATGGCGACGCTTCGGAAATTCTCGAGGACCTGCGACGAATCGTCGTGCAGCCCGCGAACGGCTAACCGATCGTCGTATAGAAAACCAAGCTTCGCCCGATGTAGCCACACGCCGCCCATTTTCCCCCGACTGGAGCGACGTGCGCAGCAATTTCCTCGGCATCGGTTTTCGTTTCCCCTTTTCCGTCGGACCGGCGGGAAACGTCGCCGTCTCCAAATACGAACAGAACATCGAAGCGTGTGTTCGCATCATTATCGGAACCGCGAAAGGTGAGCGGCAAATGCGTCCCGAGTTCGGTTGCGCGATTCACGATTTCGTTTTTGCGCCCAACAACACGTCGACGCAGACGCTGGTGGCCCATCACGTGGAAGAAGCGCTCGAGAAATGGGAGCCCCGCATTCTCAATATCAAAGTCGAGGCCAATCCTGATCCCGATTCTCCCGAGCGAATTCTGGTCGATGTCCGTTACGAAATTCGCGCCACCAATTCGGTTCATAACCTGGTGTTTCCCTTTTATTTGACCGGCAGCTAATCCATGTCCAGCCTTCCCATTCCCAATCTCGACGATCGCAATTGGAGGCAGATTGTCGACGAAGCCGTTCGGCTGATTCCGCGGTACACGCCGGAGTGGACCAACCACAATCCATCCGATCCGGGCATGACGCTCATCGAGCTTTATGCCTGGATGACCGAAATGATGATTTTCCGGCTCAACAAAGTTCCGGAGAAAAACTTTCTCACGTTTCTCGACCTGCTCGGAGTGCGGCTTTTGCCGCCAGAGCCGGCACGGGCCGTGTTGACGTTCACACCCGCGGAGGGTGCGGAGGGCGACCTGATCGTGAAAAAGGGAACGCAGGTTGCGACTCAGCAGTCCGGTGGCGTGGATCCGGTGACGTTTGAAACCGCGCGTGATTTGAGACTCTCACCGTTGCGTCTGGCGCGTGTGGTGTCGATGGCAAGCGGTGAGGTCTCCGAGCACGCGGCCGCGCTCAACGATCCGGCGACGGCGCGGGAAACGCTCTTTCGAGGCGTGACCGAGGTGGATCGCTTTCTCTATGTAGGCGACGATCAATTGGCCGCGCTTCATGAAGAGGCCGCGATTGATCTCCTTGTTGAACCGAGGCCGGGGTCCATGGGGCCGGCATTGCCCGCGATTACGGAGTGGCAATATTACGATGGCCGGCGGTGGCGCGAGATCGACCCGGACCGCGCCCAGAGCGGTCCGCGGCGGCTTGCGTTTCGTGGACACCCCATTGCGCCGACGGCCATTCACGGCATCGAATCACACTGGCTACGCGGAAAATTGATTGAGCCGCTGGTGCGTCCGCAAGACGTGCAGCTCGATAGTGTGCAGCTTCGTATGGAGATTCTGGGCGAAGGCCTGACTCCGGAGCACGCTTTCGTCAACATCGGCAGCTCTCTCTTTCTGCCCATTGATCAAGGGAAATCTTTTTATCCACTTGGCGAAGAGCCGAAATTCGATTGCGCGCTCTATTTGGCGCACGACGACTTGCTTCAAGCACAAGGTGCGCGCGTATGCATTGAAGTCAATCTCGCTGATCCCACGGTCCAGGAGATACCGGGGCCTTCACCGGATCTGGTGCTGTGCTGGGAATATTGGAACGGTCGCCGCTGGAGCGAATTGGGGCACGTGACACCAATGGGCGTTTCCGCCGCACAGGGAAATCACCAGTTCCTCGATACATCGATGGCGTTTTCAAGGAGCGGCGTGGTGAGTTTTGATCGTCCGGCGGATTTGGCCGCGTCGGAAGTGGGCGGAGTGAAGAGCCGTTGGATCCGCGCGCGCCTCGATGCGGGGCACTTCGGCGAGCCAGGGAATTACGAACTGCAAGGCGATCATTGGGTCTTTAAGCAGGATTTCCCGTTGCGGCCGCCATTCATGAGGTCATTGGCGCTGAAATACATTTGTGAGCCGCGGCCAGTCGCGCACGTTCTGTCGTTGAATGACTTTCAATTTCGAAACCATTCAGACGACGCGTCGCGGCCTTATGTTTTCTTTCAGCCATTTCTTCCGTACCAAGATGCCAGCCCGGCGGTCTATTTCGGGTTCCTGGAAGCGTTTCCACGAGAAACGATCACGCTCTATTTCAAGCTCGAAGAGAGCGAGGATGGCGAGCCAAAGCGCGGACCGCGCGTGGCGTGGGAGTATTGGGACGGCGGGCGCTGGACTGATCTCGCACCCGACGATGGGACGCAGGGATTTCTTCGCTCGGGCTATTTGAGCTTCGAAGGCCCGAAAAACGCCGCCGCGCATGAACGCTTCGGCGCCGTTCTCTATTGGCTGCGCGCGCGACTTGAATCGGGGGCATACCATCAGCCGCCCGTTTTGCAGCAGGTCACCGCCAACGCCGTGGACGCTTTCAACGCCGTGACCATTCGCGAACAGGTCGGGTCGTCCGACGGTTCTGCCGATCAGGTCATGGCGCTGGCCAATGCGCCCGTGCTGGCGCAGGCGAAACTTTGGGTGAGAGAGCCCGACGAACTGTCACTCGACGAACGTCGGGCCATCGAAGCGGAGCATGGCACTCTTGCAATCGAAAATGATGCGGCAGACGGCTGTTGGGTTCCGTGGACTCAGGTGGAGCACTTCTTCGACAGCGCACCCGAGGCGCGCCATTTTGTTCTCGATCCGATTGAAGGTTCGATTCGTTTCGGCGATGGGCGTCGAAGCCAGGTGCCGCCCGCAGTGCGCGACGGAATTCAATGCGAATATCGAATCGGCGGAGGCATAGTCGGCAATGTCGGCGCGCATTCGTTGAGCGTTCTCAAACAATCCATCGCTTTTGTCGAAAAGGTGGAGAATTCATTTTCCGCCGATGGCGGCGCCGATGCGGAGACGCTCGAGGAAGCCAAGCGGCGCGGCACGTTCTCCATCAAGAATCGGGATCGCGCGGTGACCGCGGAGGACTACGAAATGCTGGCCCTGGCCGCCAGCCGTCGTGTGGCCCGCGCGCACTGCATACGATCTGCGCGCGACGGATCCGTCCGTTTGTTGATAGTGCCTAAGTGCGTGCGTGACGGCGACGATCGCGCTGTACCTAGCCGCGATTTGCTCGATCGCATTGCGGCGTATATCGACCGTCGACGTCTCATTACCGCGCAGGTGCACGTGGGGAGACCTCATTATATCGGTCTGTCATTGGAGGTCGTGGTTCGGTTGAAGGCAGGCGCCAATGCCGACCGCGCCAAGGTGGCGATTCGCGATCGCGTGAGCCGCCTTTTGCATCCGCTCACGGGCGGACCGCGCGGAGAGGGTTGGCCATTTGGACGATCGATCGGAAAGGCGGATCTGGTTCCAGCCATTGAAAGTATCGAAGGCATCGATCGTATTTCCGCGTTAATCCTCTTCGACGAAGATCGCCGCCTCGGTGTGGAGGCACTTGCGCTGGCCGAGGACGAGCTTCCGCACCTCGTGAATTTGGAAATCACGGACCGCGGATGAATGGTCATCGTGCACCAAACCTGATTGGGCTAGCACTGCCAGAAGCGCGTTGTCTAGCGCAACAACGCGTGGGCGCCGCGGTCGAAGTTCACTTGGTGGAAAGCGACGGCGAGTCGCTCCAGGTCGTCGCGCAGCACCCGAAGGAAGGTGCTGCGCTCGACGGTCCAATTCGTCTCGAGGTGGCCACGAAAAGCTGGCGCGTCCATCTCCCGGCTATTTACGAAGATGCAGACGAGGAAAATGGCGATTTCCTTAAACGGTTCTTATTGATTCAGCAGCACCTGAGTGCATCCATTGAAGAGCGCGTTTCGTTTCAGCACACCACGTTCGATCCGAGGCTCACGCCCGAGCATTTTCTCCCATGGCTAGCCAGCTGGCTAGCGCTGCCTTCGCAAGAAGGCTGGAGCGAATCGCGGCGGCGGGAAATCATTCAGCGGGCGCCGGAGCTACACCAGAAACGCGGTACCGCCGAAGGGCTCCGTCTCGCCTTACGTTTGTTTGCCGAAACCGAGTCACGGGTCATTGAATCGGTCTGGCCTTATCCAGGATTCATCATTGGAAAGAGCGCGGTTATTGGACGCAATTCGACGCTTTCGCGGCCGGTTGTCATTGCTCAATGCTTTGTCGTGAAATTGAGCGAGGAAGAAGGGGTGGTGTCAGCGCAGCGGATGCGCACCATTCATGCGGTGGTCGAAGCTGAAAAGCCGGCGCATGCACGCTACGCCCTCCTTTTTTCAACGAAAGAGTCGTCCTTGCCGCCGGTGACGTTTCTGCGCGCGGGAAAAGAAACCTGCATCGGCGTGAACGCCCGAATCGGCGGTCGAGGCGACGGACCATTCACCCAAGAGAGCAGTTAACCGAGGAGCCCATGTCAGATCACGCCATCAAACGAATCAATTTTTTCGAGGGATTTTTTACGACGGACGAAGATTGGAATGCGGCCGAGGCGTATCACCTGGAGAAACGATGGTTGCATAACCGCGTCTTTCACATGCCTGGTGTCGTGCCGGTCCAAGGCGGCGGATTCAAAGTTGCGGCGCGAGGGAAGGGCGATCTCTCCATTGAAGTGGCGCCGGGATTTGCCCTCGACGGACAGGGGCACGAAATGGTGTTGCGAGATCCGCTAATCAGAGTGATTGAAACGAACAAACTCAAGTTGCCGCAAACACTTTATGTCGCTGCCCGTTATTTCGAGGAGCCGGCCGACTTTATTGCTTATCAAGAAAATCCGCGATTCAAAGGACATCGGCGCATTGAAGAAAAAACGGAAATCGAAGTGACGGCGCGGGAACCCGATGGAACCGAGGCTATTGAACTGGCGCGCATTCGACTCGAGGAGGACGTTCGCGAAATACGCGATGCGGTCCAGCCACACGCACCGGGGGCTGGTGAAATCGATTTGCGCTTCGTCCCCGTGGCTGGCGTCGCCGGAGGGCATGCTGCGCCGCGCCTTCGCGTGGAGCTCATCGAGGGATTGGGCGACCTCTGCGCGTTAACGGCGGGCTTGGCTCGGATTGGAGTGTCCAGCGCGAGCAGCGTGCGAACGGTGGCCGCCGTGGCGGAGGTTCTTCATTGGTCCAATCAAATCGGTCCATTTAACTTGGCCGAGACGCTCTCCCCGATTGTCGACCTGGCGCGGGAAATGGTCGAGGACGTCGAAAAAAATCATGCGCACGTTGCCACGCGAAATGGCTTTGCTGATTTTAAAAAGTCGCTGGAAGCACTGCAGAACGTGGCGCGTGACCGACCGCGCAACAACGAAGGGTGCCTCGGCCTGGCGCGGTTCCTCAATGCTGCGAACGCGTCCCTGGCGCTCGTTGTTCGGGAGCGATCCGAACGCCCGGAAGGTCCCCGCATCGAGGGCGAACGCACCAGCTGGAAAGATCTCTTGGTTCGTTCACGCGATTTCCCGGAACGGCTCAATATTGACGGTTCCAATTTCGTTCTCATTGATCATCTCAATTTGGTTCACGAGGAATCGGAGCGCGCCCACCGCTTCAGTATCGAAGGCCAAAAAGACATGTGGAAGAGTCGGCAGACGTTTTCTTATCCCGACAATACCGAGGTCTCGGATGCAGGAATTGCCTACGTCGGTGGTGCGGCGAAATGGAAAGTCCTCAATTGCAAACCGGGAAAAGACGTCGTGTTGATCAAACGCTTCGACGCCATTCTTGGGGAGCAGACCTGCGAAGTTCTCGCCGACGGAAAAAAGGTCGGACTCTGGAAAGTTGGAGAAGCCGACCGAAAGCACCGCTGGCGAAACCATTATTTCTTGGTGCCGGGCAGTTTTGTCTTTAGGGATTCCTTGGATCTAAGCGTCCGAGCGGTGAGCGCCGAACGCGATATCAACATGTTTCAGGTATGGGTTTATCAACCGTCGTAGGGCGGCAAGGTCTTTGGCCTTCAGAACGGACGCGTGATGTTTTCATTTATTTCTCGTATGAAAAAAAGATCGCCGGAGGGAAAAGTATGCCCAAACGGGCATGTCCTTCATTTCTCTTGGGATGCCTGCCCTTATTGCGCGGCGGCAGTGGCAGCCCCAGCTTCTGCGCAAGCCAGCCCGGGAAGCACGGTGCTCATCGATGTCAATCAAGTTCCCGGTCGCGGAACGGTCTCCGGCCGGAGGGGACCGGTCGTGGGGTGGATCGTCGCTCTCAATGGCGTTCACAAGAGCGAGGATTTTCGATTGTGTCCGGGAAAGAACCTGGTGGGGTCGGCGGCTAGCTGCGATATCGTGGTGTCCGACAAGAAAATAAGTCGCAAGCACGCGACGATTCGATTTGAAGCAGGTGAATTTCAGATTGCGGATCTCGATTCGTCGAATTGGACATTTGTGAACGACGAGCAGGTCCAGAAACACGCGCTCATCGACAACGACCTCGTTAAACTTGGGGATATCGAGTTTGAATTTAAGTGCCTTTCGATACGCAAACGAGATGGTTAGCGCGCTGCGTGGGCGCGCCGTCGTCGCTTTGCTTTTGGCGGTCGCACCCTCGGCGTTTGCGGAGGGACCGCGGCTGGTGGTTCAGCGCGTGGAGACGTCCAGGGAGCGGTGGCCGCGCGCGCGTATCTACGTGCTCGTCACCAATACCCAGGGTGCGCCGGTCGTTGGCCTGACGAAGGATGTTTTTAGGATTTACGAAAACGGGGGAACGGCGTCCGCAGAGGCGAACCACGTCGATACTCTTGAAAAGTCCGGGTCGGGAGCTGCGGTGGCGCTGGTGGTTCAGGCCTCTGGATCAGTGCTCCTCATTCTTGAAGATATCAAAAGGTCAATTGGCGGATTTGTCGCCGCGGGCGGTGAAAAGGACCAATTTGCCATTGTCGATTATTCGGACGCTCCCGAGGTGATCTCGGGTTTTACGGCGGAAAAGGCGGACGTCATCAGTAAGCTGGCAAAGCTCCAATCGCTGGGTCGCGGATTTTCGCTCTACGACGGAATCGAAGCGGCGCTCTCGCTTTATCAAGAGTCCAAGATGGCCGGCGGCAGCGCGCTTCCGTCGGCGCGCGCCATCCTTGTTTTGGCGGACGGTCGCGACAATGGGTCATCCGCCGATGCAGAGCGGGTGATTTCCGAGGCCATCAAGAAGCGCATCCCTATTCATGCGATTGGTCATTCCGAAATGGGCGACGACAAGCTTGCCGATTTGCGCCTGCTCTCCTTGCGGACCGGCGGTTATTACGCACCGGCGCCGACGGCTGACGATTTATCAAAGGCTTTTAATCGTCTTCGTGAACAGGTGGGGCGGCAATACGTCATCGATTTCGACAGCGATCTTCCCTCGGATGGTAAGAACCACCGGCTCGACGTGGTCGTGGAAATGGGCGAGGGTGCTACGCCGCTTCGCGGGACCATTACCTTTGCGACGCCAGAAGTTAGCCACCGGTTTAAGTATATAATTCTCGCCTTTGTCGCGTTGCTCATGGTGGGGCTCGTTCTTGGCGTCTACCTGGTGAGGCGCCCGAAGCCGCCACCGCCGCGCGAATGTCCGGTTTGTAGGCGAATTCAGATTGCGGAATGGGATGCCTGCCTTTTTTGCTTAAAATCAGCGAGAGCAAAGATGCTTGTTCAAAAAGGTCAATCTGCTGGAAAAGTCTTTCCGCTAATAAGTGGGACAGTACAGATCGGCTCCGCGCCCGAGAACGCCATCCGTCTCGGCGATGCCGGGGTGTCCGGGCAGCACTGCCTGGTTCGCATCGAGGACGTTAAATTTGAAATTGTCGACAGCGACTCTACGAATGGCGTTCTGGTGAATGGTCGCAAAACGTCGCGCCGGTTGTTGCGGAATGGCGACGTCATTACCCTCGGTCAGGCCGAATTGAAATTCGAGACCAGCCTGACGTTCGCCAGCGACGATCGCGAGTAATCGCTAGCCCCTCTGGAGTCGAGAAATTCCGCGTCGAAGAAGGAATTGCTCACGCACTTTACCAAGCGCGTCGTCGATCTCGTTCGGTCGAATCCAAACGGTGGGCGTTGATTGAATCGATGCTGCAGGAGCGCGCGCAGCGAGCCAATCGGTGAACGGCTCCGTGGGTGCAGAAAATTTGGTGCGATGAAGCAAGGCGATGGTCACGGTTGCCGAGCGCATTAGCGTTAACCGAACAAAAGATCTGTCGGCCAGTTGTCCTATAGGACCGTGCGCCTTCTGCGCCTACGAGAGCACCCGTTTCTTTTGCGGCCCAAGGATCCGGGCCCCACGCACGGGAACTTTTTTGAAAAAGCACCTCGTCATCCAAAATACCAGCGCATCTCTTCTGGGCGTGATTCAGGCCGAGTTGGCCAAACAAAAATCGCGGGCCAAGGTTGTGCTCGGCGTTCCCGGGAATGCGTTGTTCGAGAGAAGGAAGTCCGAGCTTTGCCTCTGCCTTTATCAGGTAAGGCCATACCAAACGCAGCGCAATGAACCGTGGGAAGAAGAGGTGGACGAGCCGGGATCGAATGGTGAAGTCACCGTCGTTAAATATGGTCATCCGCTCGATCTCGACCTGCATTATTTGGTCACCGCCGCGGATGATGATCCGGGTCAGCAGCAAACGCTTTTGGCGATTGCCATGAAGGCGTTCCTGGAACACGCGTCTCTCTCCGGAGAATGGCTCGTGGGTCAGAGCTGGCGCGCCAATGAAGCCGTGCCGGTGGAATACGACGAGCACTGGACACCGGAGCGGCAGGCGCTCTTTTGGCAATCGCTTGGAACGCCGATGCGACTTTCGGCGGGATATGTGGCACGCGCGCGGCTTCATTCGGAGCGAGAGCTTGGAAGAACCAAGCGCGTTCAGTCGCGGGTTATCGACCTTCTGAACCCCAATCGAGTTTCCTAAACGTATTCCCAACGCCGCGCCGCATCCTTTGTGCGGCGCCCTCACCCAGCAAGGAGCAATCAAAAATGGCGACGTCGTATCTCTCTCCCGGTGTGTTTGTCGAAGAAATCGATCGCGGAACGAAGCCCATTGAATCATCCGGAACGTCCACCGCGGCCTTTATCGGTGAGTCGAGCGTGGGTCCGGTGAATGAGGCCACGCTGGTGACGAATTGGAGTCAGTATGCGCGCACGTTTGGCGATTTCTGCCACTCCGGCCATTTAGCGCATGCTGTTTATGGCTTTTTTAATAATGGCGGTAGCAAGGCTTTTGTTTGCAACGTGGCGCCACGTGTACCGTCGGAAAAGACAAAAGAGACCGGTGCACTGAAAATCGCGGAGGCGGCACCCGCGGTCGGGCCAGCGCGCTACATCGGCAAAGACGAAGGACCGGGGCGCCGGACCGGCCTCCATGTGTTTAATGATATCGCTGACATTTCATTGGTAGCAGCGCCGGGACAAACCGATCCCGCGATTCAGGACGCGGTGATCGGTCATTGTGAAAACAGTCGTTACCGGTTTGCGATTCTCGACGCGCCGGAGGAGTTGACTAAGGACGGGATCGCCAAGATGCCCAAGCCGCGCGATTCTCAATATGCGGCTTACTATTTTCCCTGGATACAGGTTTACGATCCGCAGAAAGGAAATATCTTCGCTCCTCCGTCGGGACATATGGCCGGCATTTATGCGCGGTCGGATGGCGAACGGGGCGTGCACAAGGCACCGGCGAACGAGATTGTGCGCGGCGCGCTCGGGCTGAAACACAGCATGAGTAAAGCCGAGCAGGATTTTCTCAATCCGCGCGGAATTAACTGCATTCGTAACATGGGCGATCGGGGCATTCGCGTGTGGGGCGCGCGAACCATCTCCGGCGACCCCTCGTGGCGCTACGTCAATGTCCGCCGGCTCTTTCTGATGATCGAGCAGTCCATTGAATTGGGCACACAGTGGGTTGTCTTCGAACCAAACGATCAAAGTCTCTGGAAACGCGTGAGTCGCAACGTGACTGCCTTTCTCTTGCGCGTCTACAATTCCGGCGCGCTGATGGGCAAGACGCCGGAAGAGGCGTTCTATGTGAAGTGCGACGAAGAGACCAATCCGCCCGAAGTCGTCGACGCGGGGCAGATGATTTGCGAGGTCGGTATCGCCCCCGTGAAACCCGCTGAATTCGTGATCTTCCGTATTGGCCAAATGGCCGGCGGAACCAAGTAATTAACCATTATAGTTTATTAAAAAGGGAAATAAAAAATGCCAAGCTTTGACAGGCCGGGAATCGGCCGATCCACCAAGACAGCATCCGGCGACCACCTGGGACATTTCAACTTCAAAATCGAAATCGACGGCGTGGTGCAGGCCGGATTTCAAGAGGTCTCGGGGCTGGAGAGCGAAACGGAGGTGATTGAATACAAAGACGGGGATGACATCACCGTACGCAAACGTCCTGGACGAACGAAATATTCGAATCTTACTTTTAAGCGCGGGTTTGCCAATACCCCCGAGTTTTGGGAATGGCGCCGGGCGGTGATTAACGGAATGACTGCGCGAAAGAGCGGATCGGTGATTGTGATGAACGACGCAGGAGAAGAGACCATGCGCTACAACTTTTTCGAAGCGTGGCCATGCAAATGGACTGGGCCTGCGCTCAACGCCAATCAGGGTCAGCATGCCATCGAGCAGATCGAGCTTGCCGTCGAACGTTGGGAAAAGAAGTAGGAGAAGATCATGGCCTTCAAAACTGAATTTGAGTTCACGCTGCCCAAGGGGTTTGTCGATGGCGAAGGAACACTTCACAAGAAAGGAACGATGCGCCTAGCCACGGCCAAAGATGAAATTCTCCCGTTGCAGGATTTTCGCGTAAAGAACAACCGAGCTTATCTCGTCGTTATCTTGCTCTCCCGTGTGATAACTCGGCTGGGTACGCTCAAAGACCAGGATATTAATCCCGGCATTGTCGAGGGGCTGTTCTCGGCCGATCTTTCCTATCTGCAGGAGTTCTATCGGCAAGTGAATGAAAGTGGGACCGCCAATGTCGGCGCGAAATGTCCCAGCTGCAGTCACGACTTCCAAATCGACATTGGTACGGGGGCCGCCAGCGCCCCGGGGGAATCGTAAGCTACCCGCAGGAGAAGCTGTCCGGCGAGGTAGCTTATATCGCTTATCACCTGCATTGGCCGCTCGACGATATTCTGGAAATGGAACATCAGGAGCGGCACGTGTGGATTAAAGAAATTAGCGATATTAATAAAAAGATTAACGAGACGTCGAAGAGCGCCAATGAGTAGCTTACTGAAGACACCGGGCGTTTATGTTGAGCCAAACACCGATCGGTTTGCGGCGTTGGAGTCCGTAGAGACGGGCGTGGCTGCCTTTCTGGGGGTGGCCGGTCGAGGGCCGGCGCAGATACCGGTCCGGATTCATTCCTTCGACCAGTTTGCGCGGACATTCGGAGCGGATTATTCCGTCCTGTCATTATCAATGAATGGTTTTTTTGAGAATGGTGGCAAATGCGCCACCGTCGTTAATGTGAATGAATACGGCGGAACGAGAAGCCATTCGTATCTAGGCACGCAAGGTACCGCCCCACGTGGTTTGCAGCTTCTCGAAACCATCGACGACATCGATCTGGTGGTGCTGCCTAGCCTCGGTGAGCAGGATCGGAAACATTCGTTTCTGCTGTCGCGTTCCGAGATGTCCGCGGTGCAAGGCGCCACGATTGCGCACTGTGAGCGATTGCAGACGCGGTTTGCGCTCCTCGACTCATTGCCTGGCATGACATCGACGGACGCGTCGAAGCATCGAGCGCAATTCGATTCGTCCTTTGCCGCCTTCTTTCATCCTTGGATCAGGTCTCGGGTAGGCGCTGTTGCGAGTCCAGCACTTCCGCCGTCTGGGCACATTGCGGGTCTTTTCGCCAAAGTTGATCGTCGGGAGGGCGTGCATCGTTCGGCGGCGAATACGGCGTTGGAAGGCGTGGTCGACGTTACTGAACAATTGCAAAAGAGTGCACGCGACCAACTCTTCGCCGCTCAAATCAATGGCCTCTTTTCCTTTGCTGGCCGAGGGGTGCGCGTAGGGGGTTCGCGAACTTTGTGTAGCGATTCCCCATTTGCCCAAATCAATGTTCGACGACTCTTTATTTTATTGCGCAAATCAATCGAGCGCTATGCGCAATGGGTTGTTTTCGAGCCCAATGAACCCGCACTTTGGAAAAAGCTCACGCGC
>JAHFDP010000100.1 GCA_023248955.1 Deltaproteobacteria bacterium | reverse complement strand
CATAGACCGTGAATGCCTACGTTCCTCCTTTTACACCCCGTTCAATTCGTCCTATTCTGGGCACTGTTTTTTCTTCAACAGTGCTTGGGGGCGCCGAATGTCGTCATGCCGGTCGGGAATTTTGCTCTGCGCGCTCGTTGCCGCCTGCGGAAAGGGCACCTCGAAAGACACGACGACTTCAGTCGCGCCACTGCTGGCGCACGTCAAGTCCGCGGCGGTGACCTTTCTCGACGTCGACAAAAATCGGCGGCCCGCGAACGATCCCTTCAACCTGAACGCGCCGATTCCAGTGAGCGTCGGCATCTCGGCGACTGGCGATGCCTTCGATGGCATCGTCCAGATCGGGCTCATCCCTGGCGACAATACCGACAACAGCAAGGACGCCATCTGCGTCATCGGCGGCATCGAATTTCACCATCCCGGCGGCGGAACCGCGCTGGCGCCGACGGAGATCGTCGTCAGCCGCGAGCTGATGATCCCCGATGCCACGCGCCAATGTCTCGGCGGCGCCACCTCGCGATCGTTCAACCTGGCCACGATTCTCGATCCCTACGCCGGCGAAACGCCGCACGCAGCGGACGGTCAATCCAGCGCGGCCATCGAATTGCACCACCATCGCTACAACATCGACGACGCCTCGGTTCAGCAGACCTACCAGATCTTCACCCGGAACAACGCCGGAGCGCACGCGCGTTGCCGCACGCCCAACGTCCTGGCCACGAGTGGTTTCACGCAGGGTTGCGTCATCGATGTTCTCATCGACACCATTCCCAATCTCGATCTGCGCGTGCGCGATTTGGCGCCGGTCTCCTCGGTCGGAATCATCCGGACGTACGTTCCCAAAGGGGAGGGCGGCACGCCGTCGCAGAACGAAGTGTCCGGCGCCAAATCGAATCTCCACAACCCCGGCGTCTTCCGCGTCAGCATGACCGTGCAGGCGTTCAGCCAAACTTTCGATCGGACGAGCGGCACGCAAGATGCGGTCAAGGACACGCTACCTAACGCTTCGGCGGAGGTGTCGTATCAGCTGCGTTGGGTGGGCGACTCCGGATCCGTCACATCGCCCAGCGGCGTCGCCGATTGGAGACCGCTCACCATCTACGACGGCGCGAACGCCGCCGGTGAATCGGAAGGGCACAAACTTTCGGAGACGGTCACGCAGCGTTTGCCACCGACCGTACCCGTGCACTTCTCGCACGAGGTTTACGTCGAGGGAGATACCTACAAATTTCTGCGCGACAACCACCAGCTTTGGCAACAGGATCCGCTCTTCGAGCTACGTGCTTGCGTGGCGTTGAAAGACGCCGACGGAAAACGCCTCCCCGATTTCAACCCCTTCAACGACTGCAAGGCTCAGCAGGTTCGCTTGGCGCTGGCCGATACACTTGGACGGTTCAAGGCCGTCGGCGGTTACGAAGTAGTGAACGGCCGCCACGCCATGACCTGCAACACCGGCGCGATCTGCTTCAACCCGGGCATCGATATTCCGCACATCGCTGGCGCGTGGCTCAACGTCGACTCCACCATGGATCAGGGCACGGCCGATGGCGCGATGGCGGATTTCATCGGCATCACGGTGGAGCTTTTCGATCACCCCTTCGTGGTGATCGGCGGCGCCACCAGCATGCAAAATAACCTCAGCACGGGCGCGGGAAACTCGGCGCACTTCCGCGCCGACGTGGCGGTCTTGGGCATTCAGATCCACGCTATCGACGAAACGTCGGACGATATTGAAAAGAATCTGCGCATCACGCCCGGCGGTGGAAAACAGGTGCTCCCGCGCGGGAATTTTGGCGCGCCGCCCACCGACAACAAGAAGAGCGCCGGCCTCGAGATTCCCGTCGAAATCGAGCTCGAGGTCATCACGGTCCTCGTGAAATTCGGCATCAGCTTTGACGGTGGGCTCGCCGCGGGCCTCTCCATCAACCACCACGGGACCTGCCCGCCCGAGTCGCTCAACTGCACGGACTTGGTAAACCGCGGCGCGTCTTTGGCGGGCAGCGGCATCGCCAACATCCGCGCGGAGACCGGAATCGTCGCGGGCGTCAACGGCCTTGTCGGCGCCGGCATTGGCATTGGCCCGCTCACGCTCGGCCTCGACTTCCGGTTGCTCTTGCTCGAAGTCAGCTTCGTTCCCATTCACGAGCTCTCGTTCGCGGCGAGCGAGGCTACGCCCAGCCTTACGCTGAGCGACGCCGACATGGGCTGGCAGGCCATCATCGATACACTGAGTGGACACCTCATCTTTTGGATCAGCCTGGGTCCCATTCCGATCTGGAGCACCGACGTCGCCAGCTGGCCGCCGCTGGAATGGACGTTTCAGCTTGCGGACAACCGCAACCAGCTCGATATCTCGCAGTAATGAACAAAAAATTTGCGGTGCTTGCAGGCGGCCTGCTGATCGCCGGCCTCTGGTTGGTGCGTTGGCAGCGGCAAGCGGAACCGGAAACGCGGCCGCTCGGTTGCCATTTCAAAGCGGGCGACAAACTCGGTTTCACTTACGACGCGCGGATTGGCGCCACGGTTAATGCCAGCGCGGCCATGGGTGGAGACGGTGCGCCGCCGGGCCGTCCCATTTTGGCGTCCTTGAGTATGAACATGGCGTGGAAAATTCTCCGCGCTGAAGAGGGTTCCGACGAAGGTGAGTGGCTCGCCGCGGTCGCGTTTTCGAACCTCAAGGTGGAGACTGCGGCGCAATCCGGTGATGCCAAAGCCCTGACGGCGGAGATGACCGAACCGTTTCTGATTCGCATCAACGACCGCTGCCGTTTCACTGGTTTTGGGTTTTCGAAATCCCAATCGCTCGAGGCGCAAAACCGTTTGCAAATGCAACTGCAGAGCGTGGAAGTGGTTTTTCCGAAGGACGCCGACACCGCTTGGATTGCGTCGCAATGGGACAATATGGGCGAGTACCGGGCGCAGTACAAAATCGATCGTGCGCATCCGAACGGATTTTTCCGAGAGCGGCTCAACATGGTGCGGCTGCACAAGTCGCAGGGGTTTCTCGCGAAGGACGTTCGTTTCGCGGAGTCGAACGCGCATTTTTCGCTCGATGGCGATGGCCGCTGGCTGAGCGATTTCGAGTCGCACCTGGCGACCGACGTGAACGTTGGCGATCGGCCGTTCCTGTCGGCGCACTCTCACCTCAAACTCGCGCGCACCAACGCGGACGACAAGCGGCTGGACGGTGCATTCGAGGAGAATCATTTTGCCTGGGTGGCGCCGGACGCGCCGCCGCGAACAGCGCCGGCGCGGGATGGCGTGGATGCGCAAACCGCCGCGACACTGGCCACGATGCCCGCGGACGTGTTGCTGGATCGCGCGTTGACGCTCTTCGCGCGCGGGCACAAAGATGAATTTCGGGAACTGCTGGTGCTCTATCTGCGCGCCCGCCCGCAAGCGGCCGGTGCGCTGATGGAGCTTTTGCTCGCTGGGAAAATCCCCCCTGAGGCGCGGCCGGATTTTTTTCGTGCGGTTGGAACGTCGGGCACCCCCGAAGCGCAGGACGCGTTGATGGAAGTGATGCGGACGCCGCGGTTCGAGAAGGGCGATCGCGATCGAGCCGTCGTGGCGATCACGCAGGTCAAGGCGGTGACGGACAAGGCGCTGAAGACGCTCGTCGAGTTTGCGGATCACTCGGATGAAAAAGATTTGCGGGCGACCGCGCGGTTAATGACCGGTGCCGTCGAGCACGAAGCGCCAGCGGACCAATCCGCGCGGCGGGCCGAGCTTAATGGCGTGCTGAAGCGTTGGGTCGGGGAGAGCAGCTCCGTGAGCGACTACCACGTGGCCCTGGCGGCGGTTGGCAATGCTGGCGACGCGACGTTGATCGAGACGGTCAAGCCGCTGCTCGGCGACGCGTCGCCCTACAACCGCGCGTCGGCGCTGCTGGCGCTTCGGCGCATGCCGGTGCATGAGACGAGCGGGCTCCTTGCTCCCGGGTTTGCGGACGAGAGCTCAGCGGTGGTCGACCAAGCCGCGCGCGTGGGGCTCGAGCAGTCCATCAACGCGCGCGGTCTGCCGGATCTTTCGGTGCTGGAAGCGGCCGCGGCGCGGCTTTCACGCGAACCTGATTCGCACACGCGCGGTGCGCTGATCAATTTGCTGGGGCCGGCAGCGAAGACGGTCGACCTGGCCAAGCGGGCACTCATCGATCAGTTTCATCGAGAGAAGGCGGCGGAGCTGTTGGAGTTGATCGGACGCTACGTGGCCGCGAGCGAGCTTGGATAGCGTTCACTGGCGGTGAAGTGGATCGCGAATTTTGGGGGTGAGCCTTGGAATATAATGACGCTTCGGAACGGATTTTAAAATCGGCCCTTTTCTGAGGTTCCTATGAATCCTCGCCGTTGCGTTTCACTCTTTGTCTGTGCGCTCGCTCTCGCGGCCTGCCGAACCTCCAACGCGCCGGCCACTCACCTCTCGATTGTGATCGACCCACCGACGCTCGACTTCGGTCCCCTCGAGCCTGGCCTCAGCAAGTCGCTGACCGTCACCATCACCAACAATGGCGAGGCAGTGGTTCACGTGTCCGACGTCTCGATCTCGGGCGACGCACGCACAGCCTTCAAGCTCGGCACGCTTCCGGACGTGCTTAAGGCGCTTGCCGTCTCTCAAGAGGCCAAGTTTACCGTCGCCTACACGGCCCCTGCCATCGAGGGCACCGACACGGCCTTTATCGCCATCAAGTCGGACGCACCGGCGCGGTCGCAACTCGTTCTCACGGGTCAGAGTCTGCGCAGCTGCGGCGCCGACCTGCTCGATTGCGCCGGCACCTGCGTCCAATTCAAGAGCGACACCACCAACTGCGGCAAGTGCGGCAAGATTTGTGATCAGGGCCAGAGCTGCATTGCGGGAACTTGCGCGGCGCCCACGTGCGCAGACGCGACCAGGAACGGCACGGAGACCGATGTCGACTGCGGCGGCTTGTGCTCGCCTTGCGCCAACGGAAAGTCGTGCACCGCAAAGAGCGACTGCCTCTCGTCCGTCTGCACCGCCGCGGTCTGCCGGGTTCCCACGTGCACCGACGGCGTGAGAAACGGCAGCGAGACGGGGCTCGATTGCGGCGGCTCCTGCTCCCCTTGCCCGAACGGCATCGGCAACTGCAAGGTGAGCAGCGATTGCACGTCCGGCCTCTGCGCCGCGGGCGCCTGCGGCGACAAGCCGACCCTCTCCATCGACGCCGTCGACCAGGCGAGCGAAGGCGGGATAATTACATTCAATGTAACAATAAGCGCTGCCATCGGCGCGGACGTGAGCTTCGCCTATGCCACGCAGGACGGCACGGCCCTCGCGGGGAGCGATTACAACGCGCGCTCCGGAACCGGAAAGATCGCCGCCGGTCAGACCTCCACGACCCTGGGCGTGATTACGCTTGCGACGGCGGGCTACCAGGGCGATCGCACCTTCACGCTCGCGCTCTCCGCGCCCGTGAACGCGACGCTTGGGAACGCGGTAGCCACGGCCACCGTGAAAGAAACGACGGCTCGGGCACCGAACATCAGCTACGCGACGCCGGTCGCCTACACGGTCTACACGCCCATTGCTACGAACGGGCCCAACAACACCGGCGATGCGGCGGTCTTCTCTGCGCCGGCCCTCCCCTCGGGGCTCTTTCTGGATGCGAACAGCGGCTTCATCACGGGATCGCCAACCGCCGCCACGCCTGCCACAGACTACACGGTGACGGCGACCAATGCGGGCGGCTCGGTGAACCAGAAGGTGAACATCACGGTTCAGAATCCAGCGCCCACGTTGGGTAGCCTTACTCCGCTGTCGGCAACTGCGGGGACCGCGGGTTTTTTGCTCACCCTCAACGGCACGAATTTCGTGAGCGGCGCGGCGGTGAGCTGGAACAGCGTGGCGCGGACCGCGTCCTTCGTGAACCCCTTTCAGCTAACCACACAGGTCTCCGCGCAAGACATCGCGCAGACCGGAACCGCGAGCGTGACGTTGACAAATCCCGCTCCTGGCGGCGGCACTAGCGGCGCGGCGATATTCAATATTCAGGGGCCGAGCGTCGTGATCAACACGAACCAAACGGTCTGCGCGAGCGCGACCTACTTCAACCTCACCGTCGCCGGCGGCGCGGTGCTCACCCTCTGCGGCGGAATCACGATCACGGTGCAGGGAACGCTCGCGGTGACGCAGGGATCGACCATTCTGGTGCAGGGCACCAACGTCGATTCTGTCGACGGTGTTGGTAGTACGATCATTGCCTCGACGGCTCAGATCGGTCCGGGGTGTTCAATCAGCGCGGATGGCCAGGGATACAGCGAAGAGAACGGCCCCGGCGCCGGCTCCGCGATTCTCACCCAGTGGGGCGCTGGTGGCGGCGGTTACGGCGGTGCAGGCGCACACGCTGCGGCCAATGGGGGGCCGGGAGGAGTCGGCGGCATTACTTACGGGAGCGCAACGAACCCAACCGATCTCGGTTCGGGCGGCGGCTGTACCCACCTTGACTGCAACAACAACCCAGGCGGTGCGGGCGGCGGTGCGATCACGCTCGTGGTGAGTGGTAAGCTTACGAATAACGGCACCGTCTCCGCGCAGGGCGCGGCGGCAACCGGTTACACCTCAGGCGGTGGATCGGGCGGGGCGCTCAACGTGACGGTGGGAACGCTCAGCGGTGTCGGAAGTTTCGTTGCGGATGGTGGCGCGGGTAACCACGAATGCTGCGGCTTTGGTGGAGGAGGCGGCAGTGGAGGCGGCGGACGGATCTTCGTCTCCGTTACAACGCATACCAATGACAGCACCACCATGAGCGCGAAAAATGGCGGGCAACCGATCCCCGGTTCGGATGGCACGGTGGTGACGAAGTAGCCCCCGCTGGGATAGGCCGCGGTGCGGCGGTCGACGCTACACATGAACTTTGGTCGACCGGGCGATACTGAAAAGATCGGTGGAATCGACGGCAACGGACAGGCCGCGCGGTGTTGCGCGTGAGGTAGCAAAACGCTACCCTTGAGTCATGGGACAGCCCGTGAAGCTCTCGGAAGAGCTTGTCCTGGACGCCCGTTTGGTAGGCGAGACGATGGAGCGCTCGAT
>JAHFDP010000099.1 GCA_023248955.1 Deltaproteobacteria bacterium | reverse complement strand
AAGCTCCTTAATGCCACCCACGTCGACGTTGAAATCGAACGCCATGGCGACACCCTCCGAAAGAACTATGCGATCGACAATTAATACTCTCGCCGCCCTGCTGTTCTTGATCACCGTGCCGGTGTGGGCACAGCCCAAGCCGCCGTTTTCGCCCAAGCTGACGGTGCCGCCGGGCAAGAAGAAGCCAGCGCCGCCGCCGAGCAAGCCCGCCACGAAAGACATCGTGCTGCCGGCGCCGCACAAACACGACGAGGGTCACAAGAAGGGCGTTCTGCTCGATTTGAATTTCGACAAGATGGATATCCTCGACGTCATTAAATGGATATCCGAATGGACCGACCGGAATTTCATTATTCCCGAGCGCGGCATTCAGGGTAAAATCACGATTCTTTCGCCGGTCAAAGTCACGGTGGACGAGGCTTATCAAGCGTTTCTCGCGGCGCTCGATGCCAACGGACTCGCGCTTTATCAGGTCGGCAAATACTACAAGCTAGGACCGAAGGCCGAGCTCAAGAAGGCCAGCATTCCGACTTATCTTCCCGACGACACCGCGCCGATTCCGCTCGACGAACGCTTCATCACCAAGCTCATCAAGCTCTCCTACATCGAAGCCGATCCCGCGCGAAATGTGCTGGCGCCCTTCCTCGGCAAAGACGGCGAAATCGTCACCTTCCCCACGTCGACGCTCATCATCACCGACACCGCGCTGAACCTGCACCGGCTCGAGCGGATCCTCGATCAGATCGACGCGCCCGGTGGCTCCGACGAAGTGCGCGTGGTGCAGGTCGAATATGCGAGCGCGCAAGAGGTCGCGCAAAAACTCAACGAGATTTTCGCCAAGCAGGGCGGCGCGCCGGGTGGCGCCTCGCGCATCGGCATCGCGGAGGCGATTCCGCCCGGAGGAATCGCGCATCCAGGGGCACCTTCCTCGACTAACGCGGCAGCCGGACAGAGTGAAGGCGGCGCGGTTTCCGTCTACAAAATTCTTCCCGATGAGCGGACCAACAAGCTCATCATCATCGCCTCGCCGCGATCGTTCGATCGCATTTTGGCGCTGCTCAAAAAGCTCGACGTGCCCACGTCCGGCGAGGGGCAGGTGCACGTTTACTATCTCGAGAATGCGAAGGCGGAAGAGATCTCCGCCACGCTGCAAGCGCTCGAACAGGGAACGCGCGGTAAAGGCGCACCCGCTGCGCCGGGTGCTGGCGCGCGCGCAAACGCCGCGGCCGAACTCTTTTCCGGCGAAGTAAAAATTACCGCGGACAAAGCCACCAATTCGCTCGTCATCATCGCCTCGTCGAGCGACTACCGCACGCTTTCCAAAGTGATCGAGCGGCTCGATCTGCGGCGCCGGCAAGTCTTTGTCGAAGCCGTGATCATGGAAGTCAACCTCAGCGACGACACCAAACTCGGAATCTCCGCGCACGGCGGCGCCGTCATTCCCGACGTGACCGTCCGCGGCCAAACGGGACCGGTGCCCATCGTGCTCGGAAGTGAACCGGGAAATCCTGGAGGCTCGCTGTCGTTGGCCTCGCTGCTTGGACTTGGCGGATTTCTCGCCGGCGTGCAGGGACCAGCCGTCTCCACCGCGCTCGGCATCAACATCCCTTCGTTCGGTTTCATCCTCAACGCGGCGCAGAGCGATTCCGACGTGAACGTGCTTTCCACACCGCACATCCTCACGTCCGACAATCAGGAAGCGGAGATCACGGTCGGTCAGAACGTCCCGTTCATCTCGGGTGCGGCACCGCAACTCTCTGGGCTCTCCTCGCTCGCGGGCGCCGCCGGAACCACCGGCACCAATCCGTTGGCGGCGCTCGGCGGTTTGGGCCTCGGCGGTATCGGGGGACTTTTCCCGCAGGTGCAACGAACCAACGTCGAGCTGAAACTCAAGATCAAACCGCAAATCAACGAGAGCGATTTCGTCCGCATGGAGGTCGACGAACAGACCGAAGAGATCGCCAGCATCAGTCCGTCGCTCGGTCCGACCACGGCCAAGCGTTCGGCCAAGACGACGATCGTGGCGCGCGATCAGCAGACCGTGGTCATCGGCGGCCTGGTGCAAGATCGCGTCTCGCACTCCGTGGATAAAATTCCAATTCTCGGTTCGATTCCGGTGCTGGGCTGGCTCTTTCGCAATGACACGGAGAAAAAACAGAAGACGAATCTGCTGCTCTTTTTGACACCTTACATCATTCGCGATCAGGCCGATTTCCGGCGAATCTTCGAGCAGAAAATGAAAGAGCGCGAAGAGTTCGTGCGGCGTTTCTACGGTGAATCGGCGGCCTACAAAGTGACCATCGATTACTCGCGCAAAAAGGGACCGATCACGGATGTCGTTCAGACGATCGATCGCGAGCTCGGCAAGATCGAGAATGGTGGATCGAGCGGTACGGTGATCGGGCACAAACCCACGCCGCGCGGTAACCCGGAAGGCGTGCCGATGCCACCGGGATCGCAACCGCCAAAAGAAACACAACAGCCTGTCGTGCAACCGCCACCTGCTCCAGCGCCTTCCCCCGCCGATCCACAGCATCTCCCGGGCGGCGCCGAACCCGACGAGGATGACATCGATCACGGTCGATAAAAACTATGCCGCCAATTGTCGATGCCACCCTGGAGGAAACCGCGCCCGCGCTCGAGCGAACGGGCATCGATGCCGTCGACTCTCCTTCGTTTATTGGTAAGGCGCTCGGCGAACTTCTTGCGGCCGCTGGCGTTGCGCCGGAAAAAATCGACGAGGCGCTGACGCTGCAGACCGAGCGCGGCGGGCGGCTCGGCGACATTCTCGTTCAGCAGAAAGTGTGCACCGAAGAGCAAGTCGCGCGCGCGTTGGCGCAGCAACTGCGACTCGACTTCGCGACGCAGATCGCGGCCGACGAGGTGGCGCCTGAGCTGGTGCAGAAGGTGCCAATCAATTTCGCGAAGCAGGCGCGGCTTATTCCGCTGCGGCTCCTCGAGGATGGGTCGGTGCTCTGCGCCGTGGGCGATCCGCTCGACACCGCGGCGCTCGACAATCTCTCCGTTCTGCTCGACGCGCCGCTCACACTGCAAGTCACACCGACGCAGTCCATCGTCGATGCCATCAACGCCATTTACGATCGCGCTGCCAACGAATCGCAGCGGCTGGTCGACGATCTCGAAGCCGAAGATCTCGCCTCCATCGAGCATGCGCTGGAAGAGCCGCAAGATCTCCTCGACACCAACGACGAAGCGCCGATCATCCGCTTGGTCAACTCGCTGCTTTTTCGCGCCGTGAAGGAGCGCGCCAGCGACATTCACATCATTCCCAGCGAGCGCGACATCGACGTGCGCTTTCGCATCGACGGCGTCCTCGCGGAAGTGATTCGCCCGCCGAAGCGTTTTCAGTCCAGCATCGCCAGCCGCGTGAAGATCATGGGCGGCCTCAACATCGCGGAGAAGCGCTTGCCGCAAGACGGGCGCATTCGCATCAAGCTGGCCGGCAAGGACATCGACATTCGTCTCTCCACCACGCCGACGATTCATGGCGAACGCATCGTGATGCGGCTCCTCGACAAGAGCGCGGTGCTGCTCGAGTTGAACAGCATCGGCTTCGACACGCACCAGCTCACCATCATGGAGTCCTTGATTCACAAGTCGCACGGCATCGTATTGGTCACCGGCCCCACCGGCAGCGGCAAGACCACCACGCTCTACGCCGCGCTGGCGCGCATCAACACGCCTGACTTGAACATCATGACTGTCGAAGATCCGGTCGAGTATCAGCTCAAAGGAATTTCGCAGACGCCGGTGAACGCGAAGATCGATCTCACCTTCGCCAACGGGCTGCGCAGCTTTTTGCGGCAAGACCCTGACGTGATCATGGTCGGCGAAATTCGCGATCTCGAAACGGCGGAAATCGCCATCCAAGCCGCGCTCACCGGCCACCTGGTGTTTTCCACGGTGCACACCAACGACGCGCCGGGCGCCATCACGCGGCTCGTGGACATGGGCGTGCAGCCGTTTCTTGTCGCGTCTTCAGTGGTGGGAATTCTGGCGCAGCGGCTGGTGCGCGTGCTCTGCGAAGATTGCAAAAAAGATCACGTGCCCACGGCGGAAGAGCTCGCGGAAATCGGACTTACCACTGCCGACGTCCGCGCGGCGCCGGGTGGACGCATCTACAGCCCGCAAGGTTGCAAGGCTTGCAACAACGTCGGCTACCGCGGCCGTCTCGGCATTTATGAGCTGATGCTTATCGACGCCGACATCACCCAGCTCATTTTGAAGAACGTCGACTCGGGCACCATCAAGCGCGAGGCCGTGAAGAAGGGCATGCGCACCCTGCTCGACGACGGCGCCAACAAAGTACTGCAAGGCAAGACGTCGATCGCGGAAGTCCTCAGCGTGACGCAAGAGGACATGAACTAGCGATGGCTTTGTTTGAATACAGCGGTCTTACCGACGCAGGTAAGACGGTCCGTGGAATCAAAGAAGCGGACTCGCCCAAGACGCTGCGGGCCGCGCTGCGCAAGGACGGCGTCTTCCTCACCGACGTCAACGCTAGCTCCAAACAGCTCGAGGCCGAGGCGGCGTCGCGCGATGTGAAGCTCGTCGGTGGTCGCATCACGTCGGAAGACGTGGCCATCATGACGCGGCAGTTGGCCACGCTGATCGGTGCGGGAATTCCACTGGTGGAAGCGCTCACCGCGCTGGTCGATCAAGTCGAAAAGCCGCGGCTCAAAAAAATTCTCAGCCAGGTCAAGCAGCGTGTGAACGAAGGCGCCGCATTGGCCGATGCACTGGCCGACCATCCGCGAATTTTCAGCGCGCTCTTCATCAACATGATCCGCGCCGGCGAGCACTCGGGCGCGCTCGACGTCGTGCTCATTCGCTTGGCCGATTTCACCGAGAGCCAGTCGCGGCTGCGGTCGAAATTGTTCGGCACCATGATGTACCCCGCGCTGATGAGCATCGTGGGCATCAGCATCATCGGCGTGCTCTTCGTCGTCGTGATTCCGAAGGTGACAAAAATTTTCGACGACATGCAGGCCACGCTGCCGCTCAACACGCGCATCCTCATCGGCATCAGCAACTTTGCGCGAAATTACTGGTACCTCGCGATCGGCGGATTTTTTCTCTTTGCTTGGTCCAGTTGGCGCTTCGTCAAAACGCCGCGCGGCCGCGCCTGGTTTGATCGCACGCAGCTTCGACTTCCCATCTTGGGACCGCTCGTGCGCATGCTGGCGGTCAGCCGCTTCACGAAGACGCTGGCCACGCTACTCAAGAGCGGGGTTCCTCTGCTCGCCGCAATGGACATCGTGAAGAACGTGGTGACCAACACGGTGCTGGCGGGCGTCATTGAAACCGCGCGCGACGCCATCCGCGAGGGAGAGAGCATCGCGGCGCCGCTCAAGCGTTCGGGCGAATTTCCGCCGCTCGTCTACCACATGATCGCCATCGGCGAGCGCTCGGGCCAACTCGAGGACATGCTGCAAAACGTCTCGCAAAGTTACGACCAACAGGTGGAGACGCGCATCTCCGCGCTGACCAGCCTGCTCGAGCCGGTGATGATCGTGATGATGGGCGGCGTGGTGGCGTTCGTCGTTTTTTCGATCCTGATGCCGATCATGCAGATGAACACGTTCGTTGGACAATAAATTGTATGGGATCCCATGGAATGGAGTTGGAAATGAAGAAGCGATTTGGACGCCACGCCACGCGGGGCATGACTTTGATCGAAATCATGGTGGTGCTGGTGCTCCTCGGCCTCATCGCCGCCGCCATCGGCGTCAACGTCTTCAACCAGCTCAAAGAGGGCCAGATCAAAACGGCCAAGCTTGATCTCAAAGCGCTGGAAAACGGCATCGACCTCTATCACGTGGAGACAGGCAACTTTCCGGACGGACTCGGTCAGCTGGCGCCCAAGTACTTGAAGGAGGTCCACAAGGATCCCTGGCAAATGGACTACGTCTACGTCCGCTCGGGAGAGTCTTACGATCTCTTCTCGTACGGTCCCGACAAGGCGCAAGGCGGTGGCGACGACATCACGCTCCACGGCGGTGGTTCAGCGGGCGGAGGATGATCCTTGCTCGTTGCGGCGCGCCACGTTCGCGGCCTAGCCTTCCTTTACGCGCAACCGCGCGTGCTGTGCCGCGGCTACGGGAGCCGCGGCCTAGCCTTCCTTTACGCGCAACCGCGCGTGCTGTGCCGCGGCCTAACGCTGATTGAAATCGGCGTGGTGCTCGCCATCTTGGCCGGGCTCCTCACCATTGCGTTGCCGTCGCTCTCCAGCATCACGCGCGCCGGATTGCGACGCGAAGCGGGACACCTCTCCTCGACGTTGCGAGGACTCTACGGTGAAGCGGCGCTGCTCGGCCGCACTTGCCGCTTGGTGCTCGACCTCGACACCAACTCCTATTGGGCCGAGTGCGCCGCGGGCCGCCTAGGAATCGCCGCGAAGGAGGAGTCGCACAACGGTCAGCGCGACGAACCAAGCACCGAGCGAATCAGCGCGAATGACGATGAAGCAGCGGTGCGCAAAATGCTCGAGACCAAAAAAACATTCGCTCCCGTCGGAGACAAATCCACGCTCGATGGCGCCGCGTTTGCCGATGCATTCGTACAACACCAATCCGAGCCTTACGTGAAGGGCCAGAGCTACCTCTATTTTTTCGCCGGCGGCCAAACCGAACGCGCCGCGATTCATCTGACCGACGGGACCAATTTTTTCACCCTGCTCGTCTCGCCGCTCACCGGCCGCGTACGTGTCGTCGCGGACAAAGTTGCGGCCGATGCCGAGGAGCCCGAGTTGTGAGCGCGCGGTCAAGTACCGTCACCCCCACCCTAACCCTCCCCCATCAAGGGGGAGGGAATGATGGCGGGCGGGAGAATGATGGCTGGGGAGAGGATGATGGCTGGAAAGGGAGTGATGGCTTCACGCTACTGGAAGTGATGATCGCGTTGGCGATCCTCTCGATCGCGTTGGTCGCGCTCGGTGACATCAACGGCACCGCGGTGCAGATGCATCAATATGCCTCGCGCAGCACGGTGGCCACCTTTCTCGCGCGGACGAAAATGCAGGAGATCGAAGACGAATTGCAGAAAGATGGCTTCTCGGATTT
>JAHFDP010000057.1 GCA_023248955.1 Deltaproteobacteria bacterium | reverse complement strand
TGGTGACCGTCGCGCTCGCCGTGGTGTTGCCCGCCCCGGTGTCGGTGACCGTCACCGTGTCGGTTGCGCCAGCCGAGCCCGGACCGCCCGAGGTGTAGAGGCCCGCGGTGGTGATGCTTCCGGACGGCGTTGACTGCAGCGCCCAAGTAAAAGGTCCCGTGCCCGTCGCGACGAATTGTTGCTGCGCCCCCTGCGCTAGCGTCACGTTGGCCGGCGATAGCGTGGGGGCGACCGCGGAACGCCTGGTGTCGAGGTTGATGCCGTGATCGACTGGACGCGCACGGTTGCTGCACGCTGTCGCCAGCATGGCGAAGAGGGTGAAAGCGATGACTCTGCGCGACGGCGAGTTCATACGGACACACCTCTTCCGAGTGCGTTTTTTTAAGTTCGAAAGTGAACGCTTGATTCTACGGCGGGTGGGGCCCAGCGCCAAATGGCCCGCGCTTGCGGCGCTAGATCAACGGATTCTGCGCGCCGCGAGGGACCGCTAATTCAAGATGAATAAACGCCTGGGGGGTAGCAACCCTTCCGCGCGGCGTTCGTTGCAGGAGTCCCTGACGAAGGAGAAACGGTTCGTAGACATCTTCCACGGTCTCGGATTGTTCACCGACGACCGCAGCGATGGTGTCCAAGCCGACCGGTCCGCCTCCAAATTTTTCGCAGATGGTTTGCAGAATTCGCCGATCCATCGGGTCGAGACCCGAGGCATCGACCTGGAGCCGAGAGAGCGCACGATCCGCCACGGCCTGGTTGACACGGCCGTCGCCATCGACCTCCGCGAAATCGCGCACCCGGCGCAAGAGGCGGTTGGCGATGCGAGGCGTCCCTCTCGAGCGTCGTGCAATCTCGCGCGCACCGTCGCCGTCTAGACGAACTCCAAGCAGCTGCGCCGAGCGGCTAACGATGATTTCCAGATCCGCTGATTCGTAAAAATCGAGACGGCTGACGATGCCGAATCGGTCGCGCAACGGACCCGTCAGAAGTCCCGTCCGTGTGGTCGCACCGACGAGCGTGAACCGTTGCAACGGCAACTTCATCGATCGCGCACCCGCGCCCTCGCCGATAACGATGTCGAACGTGAAGTCCTCCATCGCGGGGTAGAGGTTCTCCTCGACGGCTGGATTCAGGCGATGAATTTCGTCGATGAAGAGGACGTCGCGGTCTTTGAGGTTGGTGAGCAGGCCGGCCAGGTCACCCTTGCGTTCGAGCGCCGGTCCGCTGGTGACGTGAAGTTGAACGCCAAGCTCGCCAGCAATGAGATGGGCCAGCGTAGTCTTGCCAAGGCCGGGGGGGCCGCAGAACAGGACGTGATCCAGCGGTCCATCGCGCCGCTTGGCTGCCGTAACGAAGACTTGAAGGTTGTCCACCAACGCGCGCTGGCCGATGTACTCGGCAAACGACTTGGGGCGCAGCGATTGATCGAATCGGGCGTCATCCCCGAGAGCGGCGGGCTCCATCGCGCGCTCGGGTACCGGTGCATCCGATGTTTTTTTCATGGCGTTCTCACCGTCCGACGGAGCGAAGGGCTTCGCGAATCAGTTCTTGGAGCGGTGCTGAGGGGAGAGCACTTCGGGCCTGCGCCGCAACGCGCTCGGCCTCGGCGGGCTTGTATCCGAGGTTGATGAGACCGCTTACCAATTCATCGTTCACGGGTGCCGCCGTTTTCGTTGCGCCTAAGGCAAGCCCGGATTTTTGGATTTTGTCTTTGAGCTCGACCACAAGCCGCTCGGCGGTCTTTTTCCCAACGCCAGAGATTCGGGTGAGCCGGGCCAGATCGCCACCAGACACCGCGCCCGCAAGTTCGGCGGCGGGCATTCCCGAAAGAATGGTCAGCGCCAATTTGGGGCCGACGCCAGAAACGGAAATCAGAAGCCCAAAGAGCGTCTCCTCCGACTCGGTGGTGAAGCCGATGAGCTGCAGTGCGTCCTCCCGCACGTGAAGGTAGGTGCGTAGGTTGACGGGAGAACCAACCGGCGGCAACGCAAAGAGCGATTGCTGCGAAATCTGCGCCGCGTATCCGACGCCACCAACGTCGATGATGGCGCAGCCATCACGCTTGTCGAACAGTGTTCCGGAGAGGTGGGCGATCATCGAACGCTCCGGAGGATTTGCGGAAGCTCAGCCGGTCGCAACGCACCGCAGATAGCCGCAGCCAGCGCGTCCGAAACGTCGGCGCGCTCGAAGTCGCGAACGCCGAGCAGCATGCTGACCATTCGGCCGACTTGAGCTTTTTCGGCACGCCCCGAACCGGTGACTGACTGCTTGATTGTGGCCGGGGAAAACGCACGAACGGTGACACCAGCCCGGGCCGCTGCGAGGAGCGCTACCCCGCGCGCATGACCGAGCACGAGGGCGGCCCGTGCATTGTGGTGATGAAAGACGTCTTCAACGGCAACGATGGACGGTTGCTGCTGCTTCAGAAATTCGGTGAGCCTTTCGAAGAGCGTTACCAGCCGCTGTTCCAAAGGCTCTTTCGCGCCCAGCCGTATGACGCCCGACTCAACGTGGCGCAGTCCGCCGCGACCGTTCTCTTCGACGACGCCCCAGCCACAAAAGTGGCTGCCCGGATCGATTCCAAAAACGCGCACGAAAATACCTTACTCGAAGAGTCTGACATCGGCCTCGATTCTAGAGCTGATCGAAAATCGCGTCTGGAATGTCGGCGTTGGAAAAGACTTCCTGCACGTCGTCGTTGTCGTCGATCGATTCGATCATTTTGGCAACGCGAAGGGCTGGTTCTCCCTCGACGCGCACGCGGTCTTTCGGATCGAGGATCACTTTCGCTTCGCCGAGCGGCACCTTGGTTTTTTCCAGGGCAACGTAGACGCGGTGCAAGTCCACGGCTTCAGTCTTGACTTCGAAAGAGCCCGGTTCATCTTCATAGGGCGTTACATCGATGGCCCCAGCGTCGAGCGCGATTTCCATCACGCGATCCTCAGTGACACCCGGCTTGACGTGAATGTTGCCATGCCGATCGAACATCCACGCTACCGATCCATCCGTGCCCATATTGCCGCCAAATTTGGTGAAGAGATTTCGAATTTCACCAGCGGTTCGGTTTTTGTTGTCGGTGAGGCAGCGGATCATCAGGGCAACGCCCTGGGGCCCGTAACCCTCGTAGGTGATCTCTTCGTAGTTGACACCCTCCAACTCGCCGGTTCCCTTTTTCACGGCGCGCGTGATGGTATCGTTCGGCATGTTGGCGGCGCGTCCCGCTTCGATGGCCGAGCGCAGTCGGGCATTCCCGTCCACATCTCCGCCACCCATCTTGGCCGCAACGGTGATTTCTTTGATGAGCTTGGTGAACAACTTCCCTTTGGTAGCGCCCATCGCCAATTTCTTATGCTTGATCTTGGTCCATCGGTTGTGACCCGACATGGCGACTCCTTCTCAAGAAAATGTTGCGATGGGTTCCTAGCACATCAAGGCGGTCCACAGGCGCTTGCGGGATTGCCTCGTGCGTCTCGCACGTCGAGTAGGCGACTGAATGGAGCCCGGAAGAAGCGGTCTATGGGCGAGAGCGCGGCTTCAGCGAAATGGAGGTCGGTAGTCCCGACGTTGTTGGTTGCAAAGTCGATGATGAGCCATGGGCCGAGGCGTCTAGCTGGATGGTCCGCGAGAAGCACGGCGCGGAGTGGGGCCGAGATCTCCCGCTCCTCTGCGACGAGCGCTGCATAGCGATCGGACGAAGGAAGCATCCGAGCGTTGACGACATCGTACGGACGGTCGAGGTGCCAGTCCCATTCAATGCGGTCCGTTCCCTGCAATACCGCGATGCGGCTCCCCGGCAGAGTAAGACATCGCGTCTCGTCGGCGACGCGAAGGCGCTCGTCGTATCCAGAAGGATAGTGCTCTTGGTCGAGCGTATCTGCATGTGCACGAGCTTCCGTGAGCGCGTCCCATGTGGCAGGTGCTTCGACAGCCAGGATTGCGATCCACAGTAATCCGATGAGGCCACGGCCGACCTCTCCGTGCTGAAGAAGCCACGCGGTTGTGTCAGCAATAATTGAGGCGGAGGCGAGCGCCACGCCTGCTGAGAGGTGAGCAATCAGGAAGATGTGGATCCAACATGCCTGCTTAAAAAGGAGGTAGTGGCCAAGTCCTGCGAAGAGAAGCGAAGCCGCCGCAAAGTCGATGGTGCGAAGTGAGCGGGTAATCGTTCGAACGAGTAGCGAAATGCAGAAGAGGGTCGTTAGCACAACCCCCGGCCAGCCAAATCCAATGCGAAACCAACGTCCCATACGCGACCAGTAGACGCTGGCCGGTAGCGCAAGCTCAGTCCGGAAATGAAAGCTATTTAATAGATCCTGGAGAAGTCCCGCACGCTGAACGATGAAAAAATGCAGGCCGACTGCGGAGACTGCGGCAACCCCAATTCCTACACCAACACCGAGCGTCAGGAGGCTGCGTTGGCGCCATGACAACCACGTGCAGGTCAAACAGAGGAGACCCAAGAGATAGAAGGCTTCCCAATCGCTGTTAGCCGCAAGTACTGAGGTTGCAAGGACCGCAGTGGCGTAACGCCCGCGCTTGTCCGCGGGGGCTCGAAAAAAGAGAAGGAGCGCGACAGTGGCTGCGAGGCCATAGGCAATGGTCAGGGGATCTCGTTCGATCAGGGACCCAAACGCGTGAGTGGCCGGAAGAAGGGCAAACGTGATCGTCGCTGCAGCGGCGCGGGCTTCGCTCTTTGTCAACAGGAGCGTGAGGAAAAAGAGAAGCACAGCAGCAAGTAGCGTATGGAAGAGGGACAATCCCCGTCCGACCCACTCGCGGGATCCGAAGATCGCGGCCACGGACGTATACTCAATGTTGGCCAGCAGCGGATGATGAAGAAACGCGTCCTGGCGCCGAAGCGGTACTTCGTTCAGTCCGGCCATCACGGGGAACGCGAGACCGCCACGGAGAACGCCGCGCGCACTACCCATAAAGTGGGCGCCCATGAACCCATCGTGGCCCCACTCGAAAGGTCGTCCGATGCCGCACAGGTGAGAGACAGTAAGCGCGAGAATGGCAAGCACCATTCCAATGCGAGCGACACGCGCAGGATGGCCAAGCGAAAACACGAGGTGCTTATAGCAGTACTGCTTGACGCGCAGGGATAGGAGCCCTGTAGAACCGCAAGCGTGCGACACCTCATGGCCCTTCTTGTTCTCTCGAGCTGTGCCCGGAGCCAGGCGTCGGTTTTTTGGAAGGAGACGCCTCGTTTGGCCAGGGCGATGCGTGTTTCGACCAGCACGCAGCTCATTGGCGGCCCCGCAGCGACCGGAAAGATCGGCGACTATCGGCTCGAAAACGGGTTGGTGGCTTTCATCATCGATGCTCCGGCTACTGGTTCCGGATTTGCTTTGTCGGGCGGCAACCTTGTCGATGCCGGTCACGATGGCGACGATCTCCTTAGTCAGGTGTTTACGTATCTTGACGATACCTTTCCTCGGCAGGCTATCTATTCCTCGCTTGAAATTATTTCCGCCGAGGGGGAGGAGGCGGTTATCAGGGTCAAGGGAGTCGATTCCCGGGAGCCCAAAATTTCGATTACGACCGAGTATGGCTTGGCGCGCGGGGTTCGAGCATTGCACCTCAAGACGGTGGTTACGAACCACACCGCTGGGCCACTCAAGCAATACGCGGTTGGCGACGCTTTTCAATGGGGAGAGACCGAACACTACGCGCCCGGATATGGAACCGCCTTGAGCGGCCGTTCGATTTCTGTGCCCTGGTTGGCTGGGATAGGCAAGGGCGTGAGCTACGTCGTAACCGCCAGACACGATGTTTCGGGTCATAACGGCCATTCCTGGTCGGATATGAACGTGACTAAGCTCGATCTGCCGCCCGGGGGATCCGGAACCTACGAGCGGTGGTTTTGCGTTGGCAAGGGCGACGTGGCTAGCGTTTTGGGACCCGTATTCGAATTGCACGGGGAGTCTACGGGCGAGCTTCACGGTGAGCTTGTTGAGGATGGCTCCGGAAAGGCGATTCCGAACGCACAGCTTCGAATCGAGCGCGAAGGAAAACCATTCGCAACGGTCATCGCGGATGCCGATGGTCGCTATCAGGTTTCGTTGCCTCCCGGTTCGTACGAGCTTGTTGCTGATACCTACGGTCGAAGTGGACCGGCGCGGCAGAGATTCGCAATTCAGACTTCCGCCGCCGTCAGCAGGAAGATCATCTTGTCGCCCCAGGGGATCCTGAAGTTCGAGATTCGCGGCGAAGATGGTGGTCCGCTCCCAAGTCGTCTCACCATCCTTGGTGATCGCGAAACGACAAATCCCGTCTTTGGTCCAGCCTCTTCGGCTGACGGGGCAGAAAACATCATTTTGAGTGCCACCGGTACTGGCGAGAAAGCAATGGCGCCCGGGCGTTATCGGATTATCGCGTCGCGCGGTCTCGAGTATGACGCCGTCGAAAATAACATCGAGGTTCGGGTTGCTCGGCCGGTTAAATTTCAAGCGGTTTTGAAGCGAACGGTTGGGACCATGGGCTGGGTTTCCGGCGATTTTCACGAGCACGCTCGACCTTCGTTTGACTCGGCCGTTTCCCTCGAGGACCGCGTGCTTTCCAACGTTGCGGAAGGTGTCGAAGTCCTGGTTGGAACCGACCACAACGCGATTACGGACTACGCCCCAACGATTGCGGCGATGCATCTCGGAAATTGGATTACGGCGCTGATCGGTGTTGAGGCAACGACCCACTCCATCGGCCACTTCAACTGCTTCCCTATGCTTGGACATCCCCATTTGCCGGGCGGCGGCGCACCGAAAGCTGAGGGTCGCACGCCGACTCAAATTTTCGATGACTGTCGCGCCGATTCGCTCGCCAAAGTCGTGCAAGTGAATCATCCACGAGCAGGCGACATTGGATATTTTGACCTGTTCGGGCTCGACGACAGCGGCAGGACGAAGTCTGGATATGAATCGCATTTTGATGCGTTGGAGGTGCTGAACGGCCACAACGTGACCGAAGCGCATCGGGTCATGCAGGACTGGTTTCACCTTCTGAACCACGGGTTCACCTACACGGCCACGGGGAATTCGGACACGCATGCCATTGCAGGATCCGAGGCTGGCTCACCTCGAAACATTTTTTGGCTCGGGGCAGATGACCTCTCGAAAGTGACGGCCCAGCAGGTGGTCGACGCGATTAAGCGAGACCATAGAAATGTCGTCACCAACGGGCCATTCATAGAAATGACAGTCGATGGCTCACCGATAGGATCCCTCATTCGCCAACGGGCTGGGTTTGTGGACATGCAACTTCGCGTCCAAGCCGCCAATTGGGTGGGGGTCAACGAAATTGAAGTTTTCGGTAACGGAGTTCGTTTGTACTCCGCCTCGCTCCCATCCCTGACGACTGGAGGAGAACGTTTTCGCGGTGGCCAGAAGCTCCGATTGACGAGGGACACCTGGCTCGTCGCGGTGGCTACTGGCTCCCAGCCCCTCTCGCCGCTTGTCGGAAACGTAGAACACCCTGTCACGGCGTTTGCGCTTACAAATCCAGTCTGGGTGGATGCCGATGGCGATGGCAAGTTTACTCCCCCTGAGCGTTGAGGTCGCCGCAGGACCAACTGGTAGCGACGTCGGGGGACTGTGCACTTGCACGAACTATCGGAACGCCGGGGTTGCACGATCCAAACCCGGAATAACTGGAGATCGCAACGCCGGTTTTGGTGGCCAAGGTCAGTCGTGGCTCCGGCTGGTCGGGCAGACCGCGCCCGAAAAGCCTTCCTGTCGCAGCGCGAATGATCAGATCATCTCCAATAGATGGACTGGTGGCCGGATCAAACGCCGCCCCGACTACGAACGCGTTTTTCCCAGGGCCTAGAAGAGCTGGCCCAGCAGTGCCGCACAACACGTGCGCGCCGCCGCCATTGAGCGACAACGTGAGCCCGCAGAGATCGACGGTCTCGCTTCCGCTGACGTGAACTTGGATGAATTCTCCCGACGATTCATCGGGAGCAAGCGAATGGTTCAAGACTGCGGTGATTGCGACGGCAGGGAGCTGGTCGAGCGTGCGAAAGACCGTCGGGTTGGAAATAGCAGGGGGACCGCAATAATCCTCGGAGACGATTCGAAACGAATAGTCTGTTGATGGCCGAAGGTCTGAAATCGTAATGGAACCAAGACAAGCAATGTTAAAGTCGCTGTTCCGACTGCAAACGTCAGGTTCGCAGTTAACGATCGAAACATCACTTGTCAGGCATCGGTCTCCGGAAGATTGCTCCAGGCAAGCACGGGCAAGGCCGGACGGGTCGCTCGCGGCGCTTTCGACCCGGACAACTCCGGGGCTCGACTGCTTCCAAGTTATTCGAGCGCCGGTATCGCGCGCTACGACAGCGGTATCTGTGGCAAACGAAGTTGATTGTGCACTTGTGCAACGGGCCGTCGAGAAGAAATCGTCGTCGCTAGGTTGCTGGTTACCAGCTAAGAGCGTGTAGCGAGTCGCCGGGCAGAGCGGGGTGCATCCATCGTGGATTGGAGCGAGGATAGTCCGGGCGCCGCTGGGCTCCTCGCGGGTGAAGAAAATGGAACCGTCATCGCCCAGAAGCGAGACATTGCCAGAATTGTCATCGACGAGGATTGCGTGAAGATTGCTCGGGACCTGCCTTGCCCCCGCTGGCGGAAATCGAAGTAAAGGCGGCCTACGGGGAACCGGCATCTTCCCGAGCAACACGTGCTGGTAGGTTGCCGGGTTCCCTCTCTCGTCTACGAGCTCCCTGCTTCTAGCGTCGCGTACGTGACGGCCAACGAGCAAGACGTAATCTCTATTTCCGTAGAGGGGCGAGATGGGTGTGAGCGAGAGGCTGTTTCCTGCGGGTGCGATTTCTACGGTCGATGCCAGAACGAGACTTCGCGTGCGCGCTGAGAGCTGTTGTCTTTCGAGGGCAGTCATTAGCTCTGCCGCATGTGACTTTTCAACGAGGACCACGGTGTCGCTCGCCGAGGGATCGCCAGGTCTGAGTAAAGATGCCTGGTCCATAGCAGCGGAAAATTGAACCGTAACCGATTCGCCGAAATCGATGACTTGGTCTGGATTGACTCCGATGACGCGGGGCGGGTCTTCTCCGATCGGTTGTAAAGGCCGCCCGCAGCCTGAAGGCAAGGCAAACAGGACCGCCGAAAAAAGTCGGCAAACGCTATTCCTCGGGTTGATCATCATCGCTGTCCTCTTGGATCAAAGGTGAACGCTGCGGCGCCTCCGCCTGTTTCATTGTCTCTTTGCCCTTTGGCTCTTCACGCAATTCGCCTAGTCGGCGGGAGAAGAAACCAGCGGTAAACGCGTCGAGAATTCCAGTGATGTGAACGAGTTCGAGTTGACGCTTTGCTTTGTCCTGAGGTGTGGAGGGCGGATCGATCAGCATTGCGAGACGGTGCTGTTGCCGCTCAAAGTAAATTTGCGCGACCAATTGCCGGGTTCCAGTGCGACCGCGCGCGAGTTGGAACTCAATACGCAAGAGTTGAACTTCCTCCGGATTGAAGACGAATCGCGTGAGATCCCAGGAGACACGCACACCGTAGCGATTGCCGGAGATTGCCGATTCGAACGGTGTTCCGAGGAGCCTTTCAACGAGCGAGTCTGTCTTTTCCCAGCTCGCTTCGAGACGTGGGGCCAGCGCCGAATAACCTGCCCGTGTGGCCAGACGATCCAACTTGTTCGAGCCCGAGGTTGCACCTTCGGCGGCCAATTGGACCTCTGAGAGCGTTGGTTCACCCATGGCCAGCTGAGCCACGAGTTCCGACGCGTTCATCAGCCCCGTCGAACCTGCGGTGGTAATTGCTGCTGCGACTGCTGTTGCTAGCAAGGTGTCCCCCACGTTCGGAAGAGGACAAAGCATCTTGCATGCCACTTCCCGTTCAAGCCTCAAGTCTGGGAGGCGAGGTCAAGCAAGCATCTCAGATTGAGAGTGCCGGTCTCAAATTGAGACCAATGGCTGAAGGGAAGTGTACGCGGTAGAGGGTAGCGATGGTTCATCGCTTCGTACGCGTAGCTATGGTGTTTATGTGCTGGCTTGCATCGTGCAAGGATCATCACTCATCTTCGGCGGCCAGTTCGGGATTACCAGATCGGCCGCCAACAATGGAGGTGACGCAAGACCGCAAGGACCTACTCTTCAGCTACATGGATGCCGATGGCGGTTACCACGATTGCGGCAAGGTCCAAGAGGTACCGGAATCGGCGCGCACCCAAGTTCTGGTCCGCGATCTGACGCGATCGCCCGAGCAAGTCGGCGCGGCGGAATACTTGTATGTCGTGGATCTGCGGCAAGCGAATAAAGACGGAAAATACTCAGTGTCCACCGTGTCTCGCTGGTCATTTGAGAAGCGTGCCGCGGCGCTTGGGCAATCGGGCGCTGTCACCGCACAAGTTGCGGCTGGTGGGGCTGCGGTTACGGTCTACGGGACAAGTTGGTGCGGAGTTTGCGCACGAACGCGTACCTGGTTGAAAGAGCACAAAGTCGCCTTCGTCGATAAGGACGTTGAGCGTGATTCAGAAGCGGCAAGCGAGCTCGCCGCGCTAGCTGCAAAGGCCGGCCTGCGTATTCAAGGCGTGCCAGTCCTCGTGGTCGGCGAGCAGGTACTCATGGGGTTTGACGAGCAGACGCTAATAGCGGCGCTGGGAAAAAACACTCGACGGAAATAGTCGACTTACCCGGTTATCTAAGCAAACGATGGGGGGGGAGAAGCGAACCAATACTTGCTAGCTGACGTTCCGGTTGCCGCGCTGGGAAACGGCGCTCGCGCTAGCTGCGGTCTGTTGCGCAATCTGCTTTGCCGTATCGTATTTGCCTTCGAGGGCCGTCCGAACATCGCGGTCAAAACGCACTTTGCTCGTCGCAATTTCGCGAAGCGACAAGACGCAGGGCTTGTTCTTGCTCGTCTCGATGATCGGCCGAGCACCCGCCATGAGCTGCCGCGTGCGCTTGGTCGCCAGAAGAACGAGCGCGAAACGGTTCGGAATAAGGGGAAGGCAATCTTCAACGGTTACGCGGGCCATGGAGACTCCTAATCGGAACAGATGCACTAACACCTGAGAACAGCGAAGTCTAGCGGGACGTTTCTACTGGTTTTCTACTGGCTGCTAGCCCTTGCTTGGTTTCGTTGGAGCGGCGTTGGAGGCCGGCGTGGGCTTCTCCGCTAGATCGTCCAGTGTCTTCGGCAAATCATCGATCGGCGTCTTCTCGACGAGGTCAACGCGCGCGCGCCCTTCGAGCTGCACGTAATATTTCGTCCCCTCGATCCCGCCAATTTTCACACGAACGAGGACCTTGCCATCAGCGCCAAAAACGCTGTACGTGCGCGCGGGTTTCTCAAGACGATACTTGGCGAGATTTTTTGCGGACGGCTTTTCGTCGACGAATTCCGCTGCGTGCAGGTTGCCGAGCGAATAGAGCGCGCCCGAGCACTTCCACTTTTTCACAGCGCCCGCGCCCGCCGGTTTCACGAGCGCGAATTGCTCTTCCGCAAATCCTCCGTCGGCAGGGGGCGGCTTCTCGCGGGTGAATTCGAGCGTCTCGCTGCCGTTTTCAATGACGACGCGTTTGACGGCTTCCTTGTCGAAGGTGGCCACGGACTTGTCGCGGAGGTCAAAAATCTTTTTGTCGAAGTCTTTGGCGACGGTCGATTCCACCTCGAGAACAGGCCCCGTTCCATTGAGTTGCGCAAAGCTGTGTTTGGCACCGCCTTCGTCTGCTTCTCCTAGCGCGATCGTCTTCTTCGCATTGTCCGCACCGACGACCAGGGTGACGGTTACTTGTGGTTTGTCGAGCCCATATTTGGCGAGCTCAGCGCCGGTCGCCAGCTCAGTCGCGAATCGCGACGCGCGTGCATTGCGCAATGTGCTGGTCAAACGATCTGCCGCGCTACCGTCGGCCTTCTCGGAAATTGGCGTGGTCAGCGTCCATTTGCCGTCGCCAGCGCGATCGAGCGAATAGGCGAGCGATTTCGCTTTCACCTCGAGCGAATGCAGATCAGTATCTTCGAAATGGATGAGTTTCTTGTCGCGGAGATCAAAGAGGCTCTTTTCGAGCGGTGTTTTTAGCGCGGCTTCCGCGACGTTAACCGCCGTGGCGTCGCCGCGCTTGAAATAGATCGACGAATCGAAGGCGTTGTCGTCGCCGAGGTCCAGTTCAAATTTGCTGCCGCCTTCGAGCGAAGCAACGATGATCGTCTTGGGCGTCTTCAACCCGAACGGCGCCAAGTCGGCCGGTTTCTCGTCGACGGTTGCCTTACGCTTGGCGTCCTCGAGCTTCGCGAGCACACCGTTCACCATATCCGTGTCGGCTTCCGCTTGAATCGGCGCTACGATTTTCCAGACGGCGCCGTCTCTAGCGAGCTTGGTGTCATCGCCCTTGGCGCGAATCTCCAGCTCCTTCACTTTCGCCTTGTCGAAGCCGTCGAATGCTTTATCCGACTTCTCTTTCGCGGCGGTTTTTTCCTCCTCGACTTTCTTGACGCCGAGCAACGCGTAGGCCCCAAGACCACCAGTAATGCCGAGCAGGGCCACTCCAGTCAGTAGCGATTTCTGAGTCTGCGTCATCGCCGTTGTCCTTATTTGTCGCGGCGGCTGAGCCACACGACCATGCCGAATCCAAGCAGCGACAGCGGGAGCAGAATAAGCGTTGCGAAGCTCATTCCCATGCTCTGATCGGCGGTCAGGAAGAGGTGCGACGACTCGCGCTGCTTGGGGCGAATCGAGATCTTGTTCTCCTCGTGCGCCAGCCAATCGATGGTGTTGAGCGCGATGTCGTAGTTGCCGGGCATCAGGTGCAGCACCTGGTTGCTCGCAAAATCAGAGTCGCCGAAGACCGCCACGCGCACTTCGTTGTCGCCAGAGCCCTTGGTGGTGACGGTGGCGAGCGGCACCGGTCCAAGGTCGTCCGTCTGCGGATTGGCGCTGACCTGTTCGCCGTTGCTCGGCATCGGGCCGACTTTGCCCCATGCCGCTTCTCCCGTTTTGACGAGCTCGGTGGCAGTCCAGCCAGTCGGCGCACTTGACATTTTGTGCACTGGCCGCGCCAGCGGAAAAATGCTGCCCAAGGCAATCGGCGACCGGCGCGGCGCGGTGATGGGGTGTTCCGCGTAAGTCTGCGCCAGCGCGTAGGTTGGCACTTGCGACTGCGGATCGAGCACGGTGCCTTCTTTCACCTCGACGCCCCAATCCTTCACGAGCGCTTCAAGTCCGCTCGAAACGCCGGGGTCGAGCATCACGAACAGGCGTCCATTTTTCTCGGTCCAGGTCTTGAGGCTGGTCACTTCCTCGGGCGTGAAGCCAGCCACGGGGCCTGCCACCACGAGCACCTGCGCGTCCGCCGGAATTTCCTTTTTCGCGAAGAGCGACAACTCGTCGATCTGGAATCCTTCACTCTTGATGCCGTCGACGAACTTCTTGTAGCCGTACTCCTTGTCGTCCTTGATCGATTTCTCGCCGTGGCCGGTGACGAAATAAATTTTCTTCTGCGTCCCGCGCGTCACTTCCATCAGCGCGTTGGTCATGGCCTCTTCGGTGGGCTCCTTGACCCGCGCTTCCTTGGCGCCGGCCTTCACGAGGATGCGCGGCCCGCCTTGCGTAATGTTGGCGGTTTGCCGCTTGATGGGGTCTTTGATCGGATCGACGAATTCGTAGGTGAGCTTGTCGCCCGCGAACGTTTTGTAGCGACCGAGGAGATCGTCGAGCTCTTGGTACTCCTTCTCGTCCATGCGGAAGAACGCCTGGACATGCACGGTCTCCTTGAGGCCCTTGAGCTGCGCGGTGGTCTGATCCGCCAGCGTGAATACTTTGTTCTTCGTGAAATCGTGCTGCCAGCCCTTCTTGGCCACGATGTAATTGACCGCGGTCAGCGCGGCGATGACGACGAGCGACGCGATCACGGAGAAGCTGGTGAAGAAAGCACCGCGGCCGGTGGTGCGTGCTTTGAACTCCTCGAATGAGGTTGCCGCTGAAGCCGCGATTTGCGCGGCGCCGATGGCGAGCGGAATCCACACGATCTTGTGCATCGTGCGGCCGGTGATGAAGAGAAACGCCAACGCGCCGGCCGTCACGAAGATGAGCCCGACGGCGCCGCTGATGAGGGACGAAGTTTTCTTTGACCAGGCCATGGTTAGCTCCACCGCTGCGCTTCAACAGCGCGGTGCGAGAGGAAGAGTCCGAACAGAATCACCGAGAAGAAATACGCGAGATCCTTGGCGTCGACGTTGCCCTTGGCAAACGAGACGATGTGCTGCGTAGAGGAGAGAAACTGCACGACGTCTTTCATCACGCCCTCCGCCTCCTGCGCGCGCCAGCCGAGCACCCAGCTGATGAGGAGCGTCATGAACGTGGCAAGCGCGGCGACCATTTGGCTTTCGGTGAGCGCGGAAAAGAAAAGTCCGACGGCCATGAACGCGCATCCGAGAAGAAAGAGTCCAACGTCGCCGGCGATCACCGTTGGCCAATCGATACCCGCGGACGTTGAGGCGGAGAGCTGCAGCGAGAGCGGATAGACGAGCGTGAGCACCACGCATGCCAGCATGATCACGCAGCAGGCGATGTATTTACCGATCACGATTTCCGCTGATGTCACCGGCGTGGAGAGCAAAAGCTCCATCGTCTTCTGCTTCCGCTCCTCCGACAAAAGCCGCATGGTGAGGAACGGCGCCACGAAAATAAAGATGACGCCCATGTTCACGGTGAGCGGCATCAGCACCATGTCCATGAAGTTGAGGCGGTTCATCACCTCCGGGTTATTGAACCGCATGTAGAACATCGACGTCTGCTGATACTGCCCGACCAGCGAAAGAAAGAAGAAGGAGCCAATCAGCGTGACCAGCGCGAACATCACGTAGGCGATGGGCGTGGTGAAGTAGACCGACAACTCTTTTTTGGCGAAGGTGAAAGCGTTGCGCATCGAGGATCCTCTGAACAAAAGGTCAAGTTAACAAAACATCAAGTTGGCTTACGCGACGTGCTGCACGTTGGCTGCGGGCTGGAGTTGCGCCGAGCCTTCGCCGGTGAGCGTGAGGAAAATCTCCTCCAGCGAAGCGATTCGCTCGGGCGTCTTGTACTTGCTCTCCAGCGCTTCGAGGTCGTCGTAAGCCACGACTTTTCCGGCGGAGAGAATCAGCACCTTGCGGCACACCGCTTTGACTTCTTGCAAAATGTGAGTTGACAAAATGATGGTGTGCTTACCGGCCAGCGAACGGATGAGGTTGCGCACCTCGATGATCTGACCCGGGTCGAGGCCGACCGTGGGCTCGTCGAGCACCAAGACCTCGGGATCGCCGAGCAGCGCCTGCGCCAAACCGACGCGCTGCTTGTAGCCCTTGGAGATGTTGCCAATGAGTCGGCCGAGCATGTGTCCAACCGCTGCCGAATGGGCCACGCGCTCGACTTCGTCATTGACCTTTCCATGCGACACGCCCTTGAGCGCGGCGACGAAGCGCAGGTAACTCGCCACGGTCATGTCGGGATAGACGGGCGGATTTTCCGGGAGGTAGCCGATGCGGCGTTTCACCTCCAGCGGCTGTTCGAAGACATCGAAGCCTGCGATCTTGGCCACGCCCTCGGTGGCCGGGAGGCAGCCGGTGAGCATGCGCATGGTGGTCGACTTGCCCGCGCCGTTGGGACCTAGGAAACCGAGAATCTCGCCGGGCTGGACTTCGAAAGTAACGTGGTCCACGGCGAGTAGATCGCGGTACCGTTTGGTGAGGCCTTGGACTTGGATAACGGGTGCGTTTGCCATTGATTTCTCCGGGCCGCACTTTTCGCGCGAACCCCAAAAACGAAAGCGACGCAACAACAGAGTGCCTCCGTGCGCTATTCCCGCTCGAGAGGCGCCGCGAATATAGAACTGACTCGGGTCTTGTCAAGCAGTCGATAGATCGAGTAGCGGGTTACCAAAATGTCAATCGTGGTTCAGAAATATGGCGGGTCTTCCATCGCGGACGTAGAGCGGATTCGCAAGGTCGCCGATCGGATCGCGGCCACACGGGAAGCGGGCCAGCGCGTGTGCGCGGTGGTCTCAGCCATGGGCGACACGACCGACGAATTGCTGGCGCTGGCGCAGCGCGTGTCCGGGACACCGCCGCGTCGCGAGCTGGACATGCTGCTTTCTGCGGGCGAGCGGATTTCGATGGCACTGCTCTCGATGGCGCTGCATGAGCGAGGCGTTCCGGCCATTAGTTTCACTGGCAGTCAATCGGGGATCATCACCGACGACGCGCATGCCAACGCGCGGATTATCGAAGTGCGGCCGCATCGCGTTCACGAAGAGTTGGAGCGCGGAAAAGTGGTGATCGTGGCGGGTTACCAAGGTGTTTCGAGAAACCGGGAAGTGACCACGCTGGGGCGCGGCGGATCGGACACCACCGCGGTGGCGCTGGCGGCCGCGCTTGGCGCGGAGACGTGCGAAATCTGTTCCGACGTGGATGGCGTCTACTCGGCGGATCCGCGCGTGGTGCTCGAGGCTAAGCGGCTTCCCGACGTGAGTTACGAGGAGATGCAGGAGCTGGCCGAGGGCGGCGCCAAAGTGCTGAACGCGCAGGCCGTGGAGTTTGCCAAGAGGAGCGGCATTGTCATCGTGGCGCGCGCCAGTTTCACGGCTGGCGAGGGGACGCTTGTGCGCAAGCAGATCGCGCGTCCGATGGGGACGGTCGCCGCGGTGGCCAGCGAGCGCGACATTGCGCTGCTCAGCGTGAAGGCGGCGCCCCAGTCGCTGTGCGAGTTGGCCGAGCTGCTTGACGCGCATCACGCGCGCTCGACGTACGTTTGGCAGGACGGAACGCGGGCGAGCTTCTTGCTTCCGCTCGAGAATCTGCACGGCGTGGCGGCGCTGCGCTCGGCCCTGGCGAAAAATTTCGAGGGCGCAACGCTCGATGAAGATCTCGCCACACTGAGTGTCGTCGGTGTTGGCCTTGGCGCGTCGCACCGATCATTGCGGGCCGCGCTGGAGTCGCTCTCTCGAGCGAAGATTGCCGTGAAAGGGGCCTGGACTACAGCGCTCAAACTCGGGTTTCTGGTCGACAAGCGAGACGCGGAAAAAGGTGTGCGGGCGCTTCACGCCGCCCTCGTGCAGACCGCGATCTGACGACCTAGCTTTACGGCGTGCAACTCGTTCCCTTCCCTCGAACGCCCCGTCCGCAAGAGCGCGCCTCGCCACTCTGGGCACTGATGTTGTTTCTCGCGGCGCTGGCGCTGGGCGCGTCGCGCGCGGGTTGGATCAAAATCGCGGTCGGTGCGCTGACGCTTGCACTGTTGTTGGTGGCCGTTGCGACCGTGCGGCCAAGGCGTCAGGCCGGTGCGCTGGCCGAGGTGATTCCGCTTCCGATCGGGCGGCGACGAAAGCGGGCGTGAATTACTTCACGACGTCGACTGACGTTATCCTGTCGCCGATTTGCAGCGCGTCCGCGACGTCCATGCCGTCTTCAACCTGGCCGATCACCGTGTAGCGGCCATCGAGATGCGGCGCCGCCGAATGGCAGACGAAAAATTGGCTGCCAGCGGAATCAGGCCAGGCCAGCGCGATTCCAACCGTGCCGCGCTCATACGGCGTCGGCGTGAGTTCGTCGGGGACCGCGTAACCGGGGCCACCCGAGCCATCGCCGCGTGGATCGCCGCCCTGCGCCACGAAGTCGGGAACGACGCGGTGAAAGGTGGTGCCGTCGTAGAAGTGACGCGTCGCGAGCGCGACGATGTTTCGAACGTTGAGTGGTGCGTCGAGCGGACCTTGGGCGAGTGCTACACGAATGGCGCCGCGCGAAGTGTGTAGGACAAGCGATCGCGCTTCGAATACAGGAAGACTGGGCGTCTCGAGAGCTGGGGGGATAAGGGCCACCGGCGAGGCGTGCAGCGCGGCAAGCGATTCTCGGATCCCACGATCGAGTTGCAACGAGCCGGCCGGAAGAAGACGGAGCAACAAGGGGGCTCCATCGGGAACCGCGGGACCTAAGGAACCGACCAGCGTGACGAGCGCATCGGAGGCGGGCGTTCCCGCGGAATCGTTGTGTGCGGACGAGAAACGGATCAACGCTGCTCCCAAGGCGGGAGCAAAGGCGGCGACATCCTTACGATCCTTCGCGGCATCCGCAGCAGCCGCGATCACGAAAGGATCCCCGTCGGCCAGCGCGCGTGTGAAGAGTGACGCGACATCTCCTTGCGCGGAAGAGAGCGCTTGCGCGGCTGCGGCTCGAACGCGGCTATCCTCATCGCTCAAGAGTGCGCTGAGCGCTTCCAATGCGGTCGCGGAATCGCGGGCAGAAAGGAGACCCAAGACTTCAGCGTTGCGAATGCGCGATCGAAAGGAGGGTTCGTTGCTGGCCGCGCAGGAGGGAACGCGCGCGAGGGCGCCGGATGCACGATCGCTGGCGCGGGCAAATGCACAACTCACGGCGATGCCGGCGCTGTTGCTGGCGTGGGACGCCGCCGCGGCCAATCGGTCGAGATGGGACCGCGCGCTGTTCGGCGGCAATTGTTCGAGCGCTTCGGCGAGCGTGACCGCGACATGCGCCGATGCGCCGCGTCCGTCTGCCGCTTCGTCGATGGCGCCGGCAGCTGCGGACGAGAGTTGCGCCACCGAAACTTCGCCGCGTTTGGCGAGGAGCCCCAAGCCGCGCGCCGCTTGGACGCGAACATGCCAGTCCGCATCGGCCAGCAGCGTTAGCAGCGGACCAGGCGGACCTCCGGCGATCTCGCCGAGCGCGCGCGCAGCATGGGCGCGGACTTGCGGCGAAGTGTCGTTCAACGCTTTCTCGAGGGCCTCGCGCGTTTGGCCTGCACCAAGTCGCTCGAGTCCGTAAGCAGCTGCCGTGCGCACATTAGGTTCCGGACGCGAGAGCGCCTCCGCTAATGCAGTCGCCGTGGTCGTGGCAACCAACTCTGCAGCGGTGCGCGCGCGTACGCCCAGGCCGAGTGCAGCAGCTTCGGCGATGTCCGGCGGTGCGGTCTTTACCCACTCGGCGACCGTCCTGAGTTGCTCCGCTCCGCCAAGCATAGCGGCAGCGCGCGCGAGTGAAGGCACGCGGCAAGTTGGGGCGAACGGGGATGGGATATCGAGCGGCGCCGATTTCGGGGCGAGGCGCGTCAGGGCGAAAGTGAGCATCGACGCGCCGGCGCAATCGCTTCGGGCCAGCGCCACCGCAAGTGCCGCTTGGACGGCGGGAAGATCAGCAACGTCGCCGATGCGCGCGACGGCAAGGGCGGCGCGCTCGGGATGTGGTTGCGCCAGCGCGACGTCGAGCTCGGCGTTGCTGGTACGGCGCGATTCGAGCGATGGCGCGCGCGCGTCCCAAGAAGAAACGTGCGTGCAGGCGAAAAGCGAAGCGACCAAAAGAGCGCGTGACATCGGGAGGCGAGTAGCACTCTGCCCGTGTCTATTCAAAGACGAAATCGCTCAGCACGAGCGCGGCGGGCTCGCCGTTCGCCGGTCCGTCTGGCGAGTTGGGCCAGAGGAGATCGAGGCTAACCCGCCGCGGTCAGGCCAGCGCGCGGTGGGTGGCGCCATCCGGAAGTTCTGGAGTTCCTTGGAGGCCTCTATCCTTCCGAAGGAGCGGAAGGCCGGAAGGAGCTTTCCAAGCCACCTTTTTCAAGAGGCAGCAGGGCTGTCCACTTTGGGTTGCGACGCCGCAAGGCCACCTCAGTGCCGATAAGTCTCGTTCTTCGAGATCTTCTCGAGGACGAGTATCTCCCCCTCGGTTTCGAGAAAGTAGTCGTCGTGCTTGGGTGACCGCGTCCTGAGAAACGTATCTGGACCGGTCTCCATCGTATCGCCTGGCGCAATAGTGGCCCCCGATGACAGGAGATACGAGAGCAGATTGGAAATCATGTCGAAGGTTGCTTGGCCTTCATTGTGTCCCTTTGCCAGGTGCGCGAAGTCCGGAAGCGCCAGCAAGTGATTCCCGAAGGTCCCGCGCGTTATGCCGAGCGCGGCATTAGCATCGGTTGTCGGCGTGCCTTTGACGCGCTACATGCCGGCCATGCGCATTCTCGTCGCCGACGCTCTGGCCCAGCGGCATCTCGCGCCGCTCTCCGCTCTTGGTGAAGTCGACTACCGGCCCGATTTGCCGGTCGCCGCGCTCGGCGAAGCACTGCCGGGCGCCAGCGTTCTGGTGGTACGCGGGAAGAAAGTGAGTGCGGCGGCGATCGAGGCTGGGCGCGATCTCGGGCTCATCGTGCGCGCCGGCGCAGGCGTCAACACGATCGACGTGGAGGCGGCCAGCGCGCGCGGAATTTTCGTGTGCAACTGTCCCGGGAAAAATGCCATCGCGGTAGCCGAGCTGACGATGGGACTTTTGTGCGCACTTGATCGACGCATTGCACAGCAGACGCAGCTGTTGCGCGAAGGGCGCTGGGACAAGAAGACGTTTAGCGAAGCGAACGGACTCTACGGACGAACGCTGGGCCTGCTCGGCGCCGGTTCGATTGCGATTGAAGTTGCGCGACGTGCGCGTGCGTTTGGGATGCGCGTGGTGGTGTGGTCGCGATCGTTGACGGATGCACGCGCAGCAGAGGTGGGCCTGGAGCGGCTGGGCTCGCCGCTTGACGTCGCGCGGTCGGCGGATGTGGTGAGTGTGCATCTCGCGCTGGGCAAGGAGACGCGCGGATTGTGTAGCGCGGAATTTTTTGCCGCGATGCACGCCAATTCATTTTTCATCAACACGGCACGCGGCGAGATCGTCGACGAAGCAGCGCTGGCGAAGGCCGTGCGCGAAAGAGGTATCGCGGTTGCGGCGGACGTTTTCGCCGAGGAGCCGTCCGCCGGGCAGGGCGCGTTTGTCTGGCCGCTGGCTGCGTTCCCAAACGTGATCGGCACACACCACGTCGGCGCGTCGACGGATCAAGCGCAGGAAGCCATTGCCCGTGAAGCGGTTCGCATCGTGGAAGCGTTCGTGCGCCGCGGCGAGGCGGAGAATTGCGTGAACCTGGCGCGGCGGAGTCCGGCGGCGTGTCAGTTGGTGGTGCGGCATCTCGATCGCGTTGGCGTGCTGGCGCGCGTGCTCGACGTGATTCGCAAGGGCGGCATCAACGTCGAAGAGATGGAGAACGTGGTTTTCGAGGGTGCGCGCGCGGCTTCGGCGCGAATTCGTCTCGGCGCGCGGCCGGCGGCGGAACTCCTCGCGGAGCTCGCTGCACTCCCGGAAATTCTGCATGCCGAAGTCACGGAGTTGTAGTTGCGGATTGCAATCTGCGGTGTCGGTGGCATAGGCGGTCCACTGGCGGCGTTTCTGCTGCGCGAAGGGCGCGACGTCACTTTGGTGACCGGCAGCGCGCGGGTGGCTGAAGCGATCGCTCGAGATGGTTTGCGCGTCACTGGTCGGTTCGGCAATTGCGTGGTTCGCACGCCGAACGTGGCCACCGAGTTGTATGGGATCCCATACGATTCGATCTTGCTCGCCACGCGCTCGGATGCGCTGGAACCCGCCGCCCGCGCGGCAATCCCGTTTCTGAAACCAGATGGATTTGTCGTCACGTTACAGAATGGAATTCCCGAGCCCCGCGCGCAGAAAATCGTCGGCGCGGATCGCGTTCTTGGCGCGGTGGTCGGTTACGGCGGAACCATGCACGCGCCTGGCGTTTACGAAGTGACGGGTGGCGGTGGACTCACGATCGGCGAAGTCGGGCGGCCAGCAACGCCCCGGGTACGGGCGCTAGCCGAAGAGCTCTCGGCTGCGGTGTCGGTGCGTGTGACCGACAATCTCGCCGGCGCGCGTTGGACCAAGCTCGCGCTCAATTGCGCGCTTTCGTCGCTTGGCGCCGCGTTGGGTCTGACGGCGGGGGAGATGGTGGCGCAGGCCTCGATTCGGCGCGCTTTTTTCACCATCGTCTCCGAGGTCGTTGACGTTGCCGACGCCGAGGGCGTGAAGTTGGAGCCGCTGGTGGGACTCGATTTGAAGCGGCTCTATTTGCGGCCCGGCGGTCATGTGCCGTTTGCGGCCGAGATGCTCTTGCGCGCGGCGGGCTTCAAGTACCGGCGCGTCCGATCGGGAATGTTGCAGCGGTTGGAGCAGGGAAGACCGACGGGGCAGATTGACGATCTTTCGGGATTCGTGGCGCTGGCTGCCGTGGCCCATGGTCTCGCCGCGCCGTTGAATGCGCTGACTTGCGAAATTGTCAAGTCGATTGAGCGGGGCGAAGCGACGATTGGTTTGCATCACTTGCCGGCGATCGCGCAGCGCCTGCGTTGAATTCACCTGCGCCCGCTGCTACCTCAACGCCATGCGTACGGTCGTTGGCCTCTCGGGTGGCGTCGATTCCTCCGTCACCGCGGCACTGCTCGCCCGCGAGCCCGGCGAGACGGTGGCTCTGGCGCTAAAGCTCACGGAGCACCGCGCCGAGGCGGCAGCGCAGGGACGCGCTTGCTGCTCGACCGACGATCTCCTCGACGCACGCCGGGTGGCCGCCATGCTCGGCATCCGCTGCTATGTGCTGAACGCGCTCGAGCAATTTGAAAACGAAGTGGTGCAGCCGTTCGTGCAGGGTTACGCGGACGGCTTCACGCCCAATCCCTGCGTGACTTGCAATGAGAAATTGAAGTTCGGCGTTTTGCTCGATCAGGCGCTGGCGCTCGGCGCGGACACGCTGGCCACGGGGCACTATGCGCGCATCGAGAAGCGCGGCGACCGCTACGCGCTTTTGCGCGCGCGCGATCTGACCAAAGATCAGAGCTATTTTTTGCACCACCTGACGCAGGCGCAGCTGGCGCATGTCCGTTTTCCGCTGGGCGATCTGACCAAGGAAGAAGTCCGTGCCATGGCCCGCGAACTTGGCTTGATGACCGCCGAGAAACCCGATTCGCAGGACGTCTGCTTTGTCGGCAGCGCCGGTGCCGCGGCTTACGTCGAATCGCGCGGAGCCGCGCCCAGCGCGGGCGAGGTGGTGGACATGGACGGGCATGTTGTCGGCGAACATCGCGGCGTGCACGCCTTTACGCCCGGGCAACGACGCGGACTTGGCGTCACCGGACCGCAGCCGCTTTACGTGGCGAGCATCGATGGTGCCGCGCGGCGTGTGGTGGTGGGCACGCGCGAGGAGGCGTCGCGCGGCGCGTTTGGGGTCGAGCAGGCGCGCTGGATTATCGGAGCACCGCCGAAGGATGTATTCGACTGTATTGCACGCCCGCGGTACCGTCACGGTGGTGTCGGGGCGCGCGTAACGGTCATCGGAACTTCAGCGAGGGTCGAACTCTCTGAGTCGCAACTCGGGATCGCACCAGGGCAGGCCTGCGTGTTTTACGACGGCGAAGAAGTGCTGGGCGGCGGCGTGATCGCGCGCGGCTAAAGTCGCCGTTCAAGCGACGCTCGTTTAGCCTCGTACACTTTCCCAAGCCCCAGCCCGATCGCGACATCGCATAGCGCAATCGCTTTCTCGATTTCGTTCGCATCCGACCAGAGCCCGATGCCGCGTTCGCAAAACCGAAGCGCGGGCAGATAGTCCGCAAAGTCGCGTGCGGCCTCATTTTGCGCGACTTCGAGATACCGTTGCGCTTCTCCGATTGCTTCGAGACACGCGTCTTCATCTTCCGCACGATGGCAGGCCTCGACCAAAAGATCGTACGCAAAAAATTTCGCCGCGTTGGGAAGGCTCTGCTGACTGGCGAGAACTTTCTCGAGATAGCGTTGCCCTTGCGGTGCGCCATAGCCCGCGGCCTCCTCGTAGCCCGCGCGGATGTCGTGCAGGATTTCGGAAAAACTTTTCTGCTTGGGCTCGATTCGTTTGGCCATCGAAGATTCCTTTAGGCAGCATTCCAAAATAATAGCTTCATCTCATGGCACGTTGATGTTCACGTGAGCGTTGACGGCGACGGCGACGTGAACGTGGCGATCACGCTGGAGGAGGATCACGGCCACGTCGCCGTCGCCGTTCAGGCAACGTCAAGGTCAAGGTCAACGTCAACGTCAATTGTGACATGAAGCGATTGTTGTTTGTTCAGCGCGGTTTTTTCCCGGTTCCCGCGATCGCGCCGCAGGCCTCGCTGGGGAGCGGAAACCAGCGCAGCGCCTCGAATTCCACGGACGTTGGTTCCTCTTCGACGCGCTCGTTCGTCGAGTCGCCATCGATCGACGCGAGGTAGTTGCGCGCTTCCTCGAGCGTGCGTGGCAGCGCGCTTTCCGGCTCCGTGCGGCGACACGAATGGTGCTCGAGCATGCCCGACGCGTAGGAAATATCGGTGAGCCGCATCGGTGCTTCCGGACGACCGCGCATGTGAATCCACTGACCGGAGCGCGGATTGAAACGGTATTGCGGGAGCAGCCTCCAGCCCTCGTTGGCGACGAGGTGGACAGCGTTCACGAGGTAATCGAAGACCGTTTCGGAAATAAAATAATTGAAGTTGATGCGGAACCAGCCGGGCTTGATGGCGTTGAAGCCTTCAGAAGCGACGGCTTCGAATCGCAGCGACGTTTCCACGTCGATGCCGAAAAGACGGTGGCCGTACGGTCCGGCGCAGGAACAGCCGCCGCGCGCTTGGATGCCGAAGAGATCGTTAAGCACGGCGACTACGAAGTTCCAGTGCAGATATCCCTTGGCGTGACGCACCGCCATCGAGACGATCGAGAGACGATCGGCGTCTGGATTTCCGAGAATGTGGATGTTGGGATTTTCGCGCCACGAGGCGATGGCGCGGCGGATGAACGTTTCTTCTCTCGCGCGAATCGTCTCGGCGCCGACGGCTTCCTTGAGTTGAAAAACGAGGCCCGCGCGAATGGATTCGAGAATGGCCGGCGTGCCGCCCTCTTCGCGGTGCTCGATTTCGTGAATGTAGCGATGCTCGATGGGGTTGACGTAGTACACAGTGCCGCCGCCGGGAACGACGGGGACGCGGTTTTTGAAAAGATGTTTTTTGGCGATGAGCAGGCCGGGCGTGCCGGGGCCGCCGATAAATTTGTGCGGCGAGAGGAAGATGGCGTCCTTGCTGGCACCAGCGACCGGCGGATTCATTTCGATCTGCACGTAGGGGCCCGCGGCGGCAAAGTCCCAGAATGAAAGTGCGCCGTAACGGTGGAGCAGCGCGGTGATGGCGTAGGTGTTGGAGACGATGCCGGTGACGTTGGAGGCCGCCGAGAACGATCCGATTTTGAGTGGATGGGCGGCGTAGCGTTGCAGATTTTCCTCGAGGTGCGCGAGATCGATTTGGCCGTTGGCATCCTCGCGCGTGACGGCGACGTCGGCGATCGACTCGCGCCAGGAGATTTCGTTGGAGTGGTGCTCGTAGGGGCCGATAAAAACAACCGGCCGCTCGGCTTCGGGGATTTGCGCTTTGAGTCCGTAACGCGCATCGAGCTCCGCCGGCAAACGTAGGCCCAGCGCGAGCACGAGATGGTTGATGGCCGCGGTGCTGCCGGAGCCGGTGAAGATGACTACGTCGTCTTCGCCCCCGCCGACCGCGTCGTGAATGATGCGCCGCGCGTCTTCGCGGAAGCGGCTCGTTTGCAATCCGGTGCCCGACGATTCGGTGTGCGTGTTGGCGTAGTAGGGCATCACCTGCGCGCGGAGGAAATCCTCGATGAACGACAGCGAACGACCCGACGCGGTGTAGTCGGCGTAAACGATGCGGCGGACGCCGAACGGGCCGGGGATGGCTTCGTCGTCGCCGATGATCGACGCGCGGATAACGTCGAGGAGGTGCGGGTGACCTTGAGACATGGCGCGGAGCATAGCGAAGACCACCGTCTTGTGCGAGAGTTACATGTTGTGTAGTGTGTAGGTATGACCAGAGCGCAACTTCTCTTCGAACCGTGGCAATATGACGTTCTCAAGTCGGCAGCGGCACGTGCGGGCAAGAGCATCTCCCAAATCGTTCGCGAGTTGGTGGTGGAGAAACTGAGCCCGCGTCGCGCTAAGCGCGCGAGCAAGGGGATCGACGCCATCGACGGCCTTTTTTCGGACCGCGAAGCGTCCGGCCGTGAGCACGATCGCTTTCTCCTCAGCAAGCCGAAGAAGCGGCGCTAGTGGAGCGTCTGTTCGTTGATACGAGTGCCTGGTTCGCTTTCGCCAACCGCAAGGATCCCGACCACGGCACGACGCGCGCGCTGCTGCGCGATTTCGACGGCCGATTGGTCACCTCGAATTTTGTGTTCGACGAAACAGTGACGCTCTGTTGCTATCGCCGCGGGCACCGGGTTGCGGCGACGTTGGGCAAGACGCTGATTGAGGCGGAGACGGTCGATCTCATTCGCGTTACCGCCGAGGATGAACGCAACGCTTGGGATCTTTTTCTGCGACGTGCCGACAAGGGTTACAGCTTTACGGACTGCACGTCATTTGTCCTGATGCGGCGACTTGGCCTCGAGCGGGCGGCGAGCACGGACGATGACTTTAGGAACGAGGGGTTTCGGACGTAGCGACTCGGTGGGCAAGCGTATCAGCGCACGGAAACGGCTAAAGCTCAACCGCGGCTTCGCTCATCCCTGTCCGCAGCATCGCGCGCGCCATCGTGGGCGTGTTGAAGCCCCAGCCGACGCGTCCATCCGGCGCGGCGACGATAATGCCGCCGTCTCCCTGGACCCGACTTGACATTTCATCAATTGCGATTTGGGTTGCTTCACTCGGTGAACGGCCCGCCCCGATGAGATCGCAGGCCGTTCGCGCCAGTCCGACGCGGACGATCGCTTCGCCGAGACCCGTAGCACTGGCCGCCGCGCGTCGGTCGTCCGCAAACGTTCCCGCGCCGATGATCGGGGTGTCGCCGACGCGGCCAGGACGCTTGTAGGGTGTTCCGCCGGTCGATGTTGCTGCGGCGACGTGGCCGTGTGCATCGACGCAAACCGCGCCGACGGTTCCGAATCCGCGACGTACCTCATCGGCACCGCGATGTTCTGCCTCTGCGCGTAATGCCAGCCAGCGATCGCGTTGCACATCGGTGATGAGTGCGCCGCGTTCGATCGCGGGCACCCCGCATTCGCGTGCGAACGCGTCGGCGGCTTCTGCGGCGAGGAGCAGATGCGGTGTGCGCTGCATGACCATTCGCGCGAGCAGCACGGGATTTTTTACGGTCTTCACCACCGCCACGGCGCCCGCCGAAAGATCGCGGCCGTCCATGAGCGAGGCATCGCACTCCACGTCGCCCGCGCTAGTCAGACATGCACCGGTTCCGGCGTTGAACGATGGATCGTCCTCGAGCGCAACGACCGCGGCGACCGCGGCATCGAGCGCATTTCCACCCGCCTGCAAAACGGAAAACCCCGCGCGTGCGGCGTTGGCAACGCCTCGTCGCGCCGCTTCTGCACGTTCCGGCGTGAACGGTTGCGAACCCGCGCCGCCGTGCACGACGATGGCGGGGCGCGTTTTCGATTCGAGCGCCGCCATCAGCGCGGCGTTACCCTTGTCAAAGTTGGCTTGGCGTGGCATCGAGCCCAAGTCTTCCCAATTCTTGGAGTGGAGGCAACATGGATCGCGAAATCGTCATTGTCGGCGCAGCGCGGACGCCCATCGGATCGTTTCTTGGATCGCTGTCGTCGCTCACGGCACCGCGACTCGGCGCGGTGGCGATCAAGGCGGCGCTCGAGCGCGCGGGCGTGAAGCCGGAGCTGGTGAACGAGGTCTTCATGGGTTGCGTGTTGCAAGGTGGCATTGGGCAAGCACCGGCGCGGCAAGCGGCGATCTACGCAGGACTTCCCGACACCACGCCGTGCACCACCGTCAACAAGGTGTGTGGTTCGGGAATGAAGGCGATCGTGTCCGGGGCGCAGACGATACTCAGTGGCGACGCGGAGGTGGTGGTGGCCGGCGGCATGCAGTCGATGTCCAACGCGCCTTACTTCACGCACGCCATGCGCGGCGGCGCGCGGCTCGGCAACGCTGAGCTGACCGACCTGCTGATTCACGACGGACTTTGGGATCCCTATTCGAATCAGCACATGGGGCTGTGCGCGGAGCTCTGCGCGACGACGCAAGATATTTCGCGGCAGGCGCAAGACGACTACGCGGCCGAGAGCACGCGGCGCGCGATCAAGGCGCAAGCGGACGGCGCGTTCAAGGCGGAGATTGTTCCCGTCGCGGTGCCGCAGAAAAAAGGCGATCCGATTTTCGTGAGTGAAGACGAAGGACCGAAGGGCGCGCGAATCGAAAAAATCCCGTCGTTGAAACCGGTATTCAAAAAAGAGGGAACGGTGACGGCGGCGAATGCGTCGTCGATCAACGACGGCGCGGCGGCGGTTGTGCTGACCACGGCGGCGCGCGCCAAGAAAGAGGGATGGAACGTACTCGGGCGATTGACGGGCTGGGGCCACGCTGCGCGCAAGCCGGTGGAGTTTACGATTGCGCCGGCCGATGCAATTCGAAACGCGCTCGCGAAAGTGCAGCTCAAGACGACCGACATCGATCTCTGGGAAATCAACGAAGCGTTTGCGGTGGTGGCCATCGCCAACAACAAACTGCTTGGACTCTCGAGCGAAAACGTCAACGTGCGCGGCGGCGCGGTGGTGCTCGGACATCCGATCGGTGCATCGGGTGCGCGCTTGGCGGTGACGTTGCTTTACGCGATGAAGGATCTCGGGAAGCGGCGCGGTGTGGCGTCGTTGTGCATCGGCGGCGGTGAAGGAATCGCGGCCGTTTTTGAGCGGAGCTAATCGTGAACAAAGTCTTCGAGAACGCCGAATCCGCCATTCACGATCTCAGCGATGGCTCCACCATCATGGCTGGCGGATTTGGTCTCTGCGGAAATCCTGAAAATCTGATCGCCGCCATTCACAAGAAGGGCGTCAAGAACCTCACCATCATTTCCAACAACTGCGGCACCACCGACAAAGGTCTCGGCGTGTTGTTGCAGGCGCGGCAGGTGCGGAAGATGGTTTCTTCCTATGTCGGCGAGAACAAAGAATTCGAGCGACAGTTTTTGGCCAAAGAGCTCGAGGTGGAGCTCAATCCTCAAGGAACCTTGGCGGAGCGCATTCGCGCGGGCGGTGCTGGCATCGGCGGATTTTTCACGCGGACAGGCGTCGGTACCGTGATCGCCGAGGGGAAACACATGCGCGAGTTCGACGGCCAGCAATATATTTTTGAACTGCCGCTTCGTGCCGACTTCACCATCGTGCGCGCGTGGAAGGGCGACAAGTGGGGCAACCTCATCTTCCGAAAATCGGCGCGCAATTTTTCGCCGGTGATGTGCACTGCGGCGAACGTGACGATCGCCGAAG
>JAHFDP010000056.1:15234-29129 GCA_023248955.1 Deltaproteobacteria bacterium | reverse complement strand
GCACTTCAAACGCCTCGACGTCGATCTGCGCGCCCGACGCAAGGAGCACGGCGCTGTCGAGGACGTTCTCGAGCTCGCGGACATTGCCGGGCCACGCGTAACGCCGCAGCAGCTCGGCGGCCAGCGAGGAGAGCGGACGCACCGGTTCGCCGAGACGATCCGCCGCGCGCGCCAGGAAATGGGTCGCCAATGTGAGGACGTCGTTGCCGCGGTCGCGCAGCGGTGGAAGCGTCAACATCGCGCCCTTGAGACGGTAGTAGAGATCCTCGCGAAATTTGCCTTCGGCGATCAGTTTCTCCAACGGCCGGTTGGTGGCGCAGACGACGCGAACGTCGACCTTCAGCGTTCGACCGCCGCCGAGCCGTTCGAATTCGCCACTCTGCAAAACGCGTAGAAGCGCCACTTGAGCCTTCGCGCTCACATCGGCGACTTCATCGAGAAAGAGCGTGCCGCCATCCGCGAGCTCGAAACGGCCCCGATGCTCGCGCAGCGCTCCGGTGAACGCGCCCTTCTCATGGCCAAAAAGCTCGCTGAGCAAAAGTTCGTCGGACAGCGCGCCGCAGTTGACGCGCACAAACGGCGAAGCGCGCCGCGGCGAATCCGCGTGAATGCGCTCGGCGACGAGCTCCTTGCCCGTTCCACTCTCTCCACGCAGCAGGACGGGCGACGTTCCTCGGGCGAGACGCGTGGCGAGTTCCAGAACGCGGCGCAGCGCTGGCGCGGCCCCGACGACACCTGAATCGGTGGACGCAGCGCTCGGCAAGCGAAGCGCCGCAGCGTGGAGCGACGGCGTGAGCTCACGCAAACCGGCGGCTTCGAGAATCACCCGACGGCGCGCCCGAGCGGCCAGAAATCCTTCGCGCAGGCGTTGCGGAACGCGCGTGGCAACTTCATCGAGAAGCCGAGCAGCCCGCGTCCAATGCGCCTCCGCGGCTCCTGTTTTGCCGCACAGCAACTCGAGGCGCCCGAGCAGGTGATAGACGCGCGTCGGCGATTCCAAATCCGGCTCCGAAATCGAAAGTTCGCGCGCGCGCTCGAGCGTTTGCTCCGCCAGTTTTAGATCCGCCGGCGCGGTCAACGCGGCTTCGCCGAGTGCCAGATGAAATTTGAGCCGCAAAGGGCCAGCGTCCGCACCGCTCGCCCGGGCCCGCTCGCACAGCGCCCGCGCGGCCTCGCCGGCACCTTGCGCCGACTCCAGTTCCGCGGCCACCAGCGCGGCTTCGGCAACGTACCGCTCGCAACCAACTGCAGCCATCTCCGCGATCGCTTCAGCGTAACCGGCGCGCGCGCGTTCGACTTCGCCCCGCTCGTCGCAGACTTCCGCATCCACGAGCACGACGCTGGCTTGGAGATAGGGGTCGCCAATTTGCGCGGCAGCCGCAGCAGCGGAATCGACGAGCTCGCCTGCGCGCACGGCATCGCCCAGCCAGCGGTAGATTCGCGCGGCGTTCAGAGCGGCGTGCGCAAATTCCTTGGCTCGACCGGCGCGGGTAAACGCCGCCAACGCGCGCTGGTAGGCCTCGAGCGACTCGGCGATTTCACCGGCTTCGTGGCAAACCGCGGCGATGTTGGCCAGTGCAATGGGTGTCAGCTCCACGTCGGCCGCGTCCAGTGCTTCGCGGTAGTGCGTGAGTGCAGCGGCGCGGTCGCCCCGTTTTTGCGCCACGGCACCGAGATTGATCAGCGCCCGTGCGTGTTCGCGACGATTTCCCGAAGTGGCCGCAAGCGCAGCAGTTTGGGTGAAATCGGCTTCTGCCTTGGCCAACGCCCCTCGCGTGAGATTCACTTTGCCACGCGCATTGCGCAGCGCGATTTCAACTTCCAAAGGAAGCGCGTCCGCCAGATCCACCCGCGCCGCCAACGTCTCCACCGCGCTGTACGCGCCGCGAAGAAAAAGCGCATCGGCCAATGCCATGACCGCTTCGGGACACGCGGCGTCCTCGACAAGAATCGCGCGGGCCAGCTTCTCAGCGGGGCGAGGCTTTCCCAAAACCAAACAGAGTCGAGCCGCGCGCGCACGCCCGGCACGCACCTCCGCGGAGGTTGCGCCGCGCCGAGCGAATCCGAGATGTCGAAGCGCGGTACGGGCCTCGCCTTGCGCAGCCGAAAAATCCGCAAGAAGACGGTGGGCCGCGCTGCGATCATGCGCTTGTGCCGCATGATCGAGGACTACTTGCGCTTGAGCACTGGCCTGCGCGAAAGCGCGCTGCCGCCCGAGCGACGCCGCCGCAAACAGCGACCAGCGCACGCCCTCGCCTTGTGGATCCACCGCCACGACATGCGGCGCGATGAGCTCCGGCGCGGCGTTGCGCAGAATCAACTGCTCCGCCATGCGTTGATGCAACGCCCGCAATGTCTCGGGGGACGCGCGCGCTCGAATTTGTTCATGCTCGTCGGGGCGGGCCAAAAGAAAATGCGCACCGTGACGAATCAACCAGTGCGTCTCGACCAGCGCTTGCAACAGCGCATCGGTATCTTCGGGCGAGCGCGCGGCAGCCACCGCGAAATCGGTGACCGTGGCCTCGCCAAAAACGGTCAGCGTCAACAGCAGCGTGCGGGAAACGTCATCAAGCCCCGCAAACCGGCGGGCGAAAATCGAGACTGCCGCTAGGTCGTGTTCCGAGTCCAGACTTCCGCCTCCCTCATTTTTTACGAGCGGAGACCGAACTGGATACGGAAGCGCTACCGCACCGGCGTCGCCTTGATGGCGGCTTTGCCCTCTTTTTCGAAGACCGTGAACCGGACATCGCGGCAACCGTGCTTGACCAGTAGCGTCTCCCGGTTTTTGCGCAGCCGCTCGGCGAATCGCTCGAAGGAGAGCGTCCCGGGCTCGTTGCAGCGGGCGCGCACCTCGAGGAACTGGGCGTGGACTTCACGCCAATGTTCTTCTTCCGCTTCGACCTCCGGCGTGGCGGGCTGCTCCGGTTCGGGCGTTGGCGCAGGCTCTTCGCGCTTGGCGTAAGGGTCGGTGATGGTCGGCCATCCGTTGGTGCCAGCCGGTTTTACAAACGATAGCGTTTGTAATGCATCCGCGATCGGTGGCGCGGGCGGCGGCGCGTCGACAACCGGCTCGCGCGGGCGAACCGGCCGTGAGTCGAGCATCGTCCCATAGGTCGGTTCCGGCTCGGGCGACGGATTCCACGCAGGCGTCAGAGCGGGCGGTGGGTCGTTCGGTTCAGGCGCAGCCTCGGGTGGAGCGCTCCAGGCAGATGACGAAGCGAGCGGCGGTTCGGACTCGCTCGGCGCCGACGCGGCGGGAGGCGGCTCAGGCCATGGCGCAGCCTCGGCAGTTTCCTCGGACGGCGGCATTGAATCAGCCTCCGGGGCGGGCGACGCGGCCACGTCGTCCTCCGACCAGGCCTCGTTCGACGCTCTCGGCGGCTCCGCGGCGTGCGTTTCGACTGCGTCATCAGGAATCGGAGTCGGCGCTGAAAACGAATGCTCAATATTCGAGACGCTCTCGGATGGAGTCGCGGGGGCGGCGTCGGTCGCTTCTGGTGCGGGCTCTTCATTCCACTCGCCCGTGGTTTCCGTCTCGGCGACTTGCGGCGCGGTCCACGCGGGTTCGGCCCCTCCCAATTCTTCGTCGGGCGGCGCCGCGGGCGGCTGCAAACCGTCCGGCGCATGCTCAGCAGGTTCCGATGTCCAAGCTCTTCGAGCCTGCGCGCCTTGCGCAACCGCGTTGAGCGCCGTCACCACGTTCAGAAATCCGCCCGTCAGACCGTCCGTTGGCGCCCGCATCGCGCTCCCATCCAACAACCGCGACACCGCTTTCTCGAGCGCAGAAAGTTGTCGCGCCAGCGCCGCATCGAGAAGAAATCCCCAAATCAGCGCCACCAGCGCAAAAATGAGGAGACCAAAAAAGCTGACCACCTGGACATTCGCGAGATCGCGCAGCTCGCTGGTGGCATTCGTCGAGAGCACCACGGTTCCGCCCGCCACGGCCACGCGCGTCGCGCGCATCTGCTGGGCATTGGCGAAGAGAGGAAACCGCTCGCCGAGCAGCCAGCCCATTCCCCAAACCAGCCGCAAATTTACCCGACCGAAACCCGGCGCGCCCCTGTTGGCCACCACCCAGCCCACGGCCTTGGGTTGTTGATCGGGCCGGAGCGTCGAGGCTATCAACTTGTCGCCGTTGACGAAGGTCACCTCGACACCGGTGTCTTGTTGCAACTCGCTGGCGAGCCCGCCGTCGATGGCGCGACCCACGATGAGGGCGCCCACTGGTTCCACCGGTACGCTCGATGCGGGCGATGGTGAGGGCGCAGCCGGCGGTCCGAGCTCGATCGTCACTTCCGCCGCTACAGGGGGGAGCGCAGGCGGAGCGGCCACCGGAACGGCGGCGAAGAGATAGAGCGTGCCGCCATACGGCGCCACGGTTTGTCCTGCCGAACCTTGCATTGCGGCAACCGCCAGCGGCAAGGACGAAGCGTCATCGAGCAGCGCATCGGGCTGCCCTATGCGCGACTGCACGGCACCCTTGGCGTTGGAAAAAGCGACCAGCGACGCATGCGAAATCAGGTCGGCGGCGGCGGTCTTGAGCGCGGCTGCGTCGGGCACAGTCGGCCCGGCGACCGCGCGCTGAACGCCTTCTTTGGCGGCCACCACGCGCGCCTGCTCGGCCAGTTGACGCCCGGCGAGCTCCATTTTTAGCCGGTAGGTCTGCTGCGCGACCTGGAGCCGATCCGCCAAGCGCATGTCCATCCGCATCGAGAGGACCGAGCTAAGCAAGCCGAGACTGACAGCCACGGCTACAAAGAAAACCGCCGAGAAAACCCAAAATCTCACCCGCATGGCGCTGCCTCCGAAGTGTTGGGTTTATAGCATGGCGCTGCGACCCACCGCCGCAATTTGGACCCATGAAATTGACCCTGCCTCGGTCGCGATGATTGTTTGGAGTGCGTGGCGATGAACATGGACCCCAAGACGACCACCATTTTGACCATCGGGAGCGATCCCGCGACGCTCGCGATCATCGAGACTTGTCTCGCACGGCGCGGCCACGCGGGACGCACGGCGCGCTCGGGAAGCGAAGGCTTGCGGCTCTTGCGCGAGGCCAATGCCGAGTTGGTGCTGCTCGCGCTCCCCGCCCAGGACATTTCCGGGCGCGCGCTGATCGCGCAGATCCGGGCGCACGATCCGCTTACGAATATACTTATTACCGGAACGGACGCCAGCATCCCCGGCGCGCCCGACGCCCTGGAACTTGGCGCGGTGGACTATCTCGCCGATCCGGTCAGCGACACCAGCGAGCTGCTCTCGATTCTCGGCGTGGCGTTGGGCGCGCGGCGCAGCGACACGCAACTGCGTTTTCTTCGCCGCGCCGATGCGCAGCCCGCGGTCCAGCAAGCGCTCCTCGGTGACTGTCCGGCCATGCAGCGCGTGCGCGCGACGGTGCTGCAAGTGTGCCGACGAACCGCCACCGGCGCGACACCGATGATTCTCATCATCGGCGAAACTGGCACCGGGAAGGGACTCCTCGCCAAGCACATCCATTACAACAGCGCGCGCCGCAACCGCGCCTTCGTGGACCTCAACTGCGCGGCGATTCCCGCCTCGCTGCTCGAGGGCGAGCTCTTCGGCCATGAGCGCGGTGCCTTCACCGATGCGGGAAGCGCGCGCGCCGGTCTCTTGGAGGCGGCCGACGGCGGCACCCTCTTCCTCGACGAAATCGGCAACATGCCGCTCGATTTGCAAGCCAAGCTGCTCACCTCTATCGAGGAGAAACGCGTTCGCCGGCTAGGCACGCACGTCTCGCGGCAGATCGACGTGCAGATCATCGCGGCCACGCACAACGACCTCGAGGCCAAGGTTGGGCGCGGCGAATTTCGCGAGGATCTTTTTCATCGGCTCAACGTGGTGGCCATCGAGCTGCCGGCGCTACGCAATCGCGAGGGCGATCGACTCGCCTTGGCGCAAGCGTTCATTCGCGCCATGTGCCAGCAATATGGGCTCGAAGAGCGCAGGCTCGACGCAGCGGCCGCGACGGCCCTGCTCGCGTACGCCTGGCCCGGGAATGTGCGCGAGCTGCGCAACCGCATCGAGCGCATCTTGTTGCTGGACAACGACGTGGTCATCGGCGCGCACCATTTCCAATTCGGCGATGCACACGCGGTGCGCGTGCAGGGTGAAGCCGAGGCACCGCGTGTGGAGCTGCCCTCGGGAGGCGTTTCCTTCGCGGCGCTGGAGCGGGAGATTCTTCGGCAGGCGCTGGAGCGGTGCCAGAGCAACGTTTCGCTGGCCGCGCGCTTTCTGCATCTCTCGAGGCAGACACTGATCTACCGCTTGAAAAAATATCAACTTGGCAGCCCAGATTAGGTGTGAGCCTGTGAAAAATTCATTTTTCGCTCACAGCGACGCGGCGAAAGCTGCGGCGGCGGGTGGGGTGAGCCCGGAGTCCGACCGAGCGCTTCCAGCGCCACCGCCCGGGCCGGCGGCGCTTCCAACATGCGCCGCACATGCGCCGATTCACTCGTGTTGCAAAGCAGACAGTTGATGCAAAAGCGACGAATCCGCAAATGCAGGCTCAACTGTTGGTGAAATTCCCCACGCGCTTCAAACGATCGCCGGATTTGCAGAGCCATAGGCGCGATCGCGTCGCCGAAAATCAGGTGCTTGAGCCTTGGCCCTCGCCTTGCACGAATGACCCGATGGCGGATGCAAGGCGACAGAGGCGCACGCGGTAGTCCAACCTATTCCTAGGAGACGAAAATGAAACCGAAAGCCCATCATCACCACAAAGCGGCCCACGCAAAGAAGCACCACCCCAAGAAAGCCAAGAAGCGCGGCCATCACTAAGAGGTTTGCATCGTTAGGATGCGATCGAGGGGGCCCCACGCGGGCCCTCTCGTCTTTTTGGCGTCAGCCGCCCGCCAGTTCGAGGAGCTTCAACACCGTCCGCCAATTACGCACCGTGGAGATCGTGGCCAGCTTGGAATCGAAATATTGATTGGTGAGCTTGGTTCGCCCGAAACCATTTGGGCAGTGCAGAAAAATTTCGCGGCCGTGCACGCTGTACGCATCGGGTGGTGAGCGGTTCGCGTCGAGCATCGCAACGCGAGGTGCGCTCGGCACGTCCGCCAGAAACGCGACGTGCAACATCGCCGGGTCTGCTTTGGTTTTGAGAAACGGATTGCCACGCGCGATGTCGCGCAACTCCTCCGCCGTGCGAATCACCACCGGCACCCGGATTCCGAAACGATCCGCAATGCCTTTCCCGATGAGCGCGGACAATCCAGCGACGAGCGCTGGGCGCGCTCGAAAGATCACGTTGCCGCTCTGAATGTAACTGCTCACCTCGCTGCAACCGACCTCCACGAACAGGGCCACGAGATCTTTCATCGGCAAGATGTTCTTGCCGCCGACATTGATCCCGCGCAGCAAGGCGACGTTGGCGCCGGCGCCGTGGACTCTCATAGAAAAGACCCGGCCTGCGCGTCTAAACTACAGGTGCGTTAGCGCGTCGATATTGAAAAGACCGCCGTCGATGGGCGCGACGGCCGAACCTCGGGTGTAGGCATCGAGCGGCGCATAGCCAGCCTGACGGTACTGAGTATAATCCTGCGCCCAGTTGTTGGTGAGGTTCACGGCGATGTCGAGGCGCAGATCCAGAGACGACGCGGGCGTCATGCCGAGAAGACCGTAGGCGACGACCTGCTCCGCCTGACGCCCAAGCCCACCGGACTGATTTTGGAGCTCATCGACCATCGCTTCGATGGTCTTCGCGCGGGCCTGGCTCAGTGACCGCGCGGTGGCGTCCTCGTACTTGGGCGTGTTGGCCGCATCGACGTCGAACCGAACCTCGAGCGCGTGCGGACCAATGGCGCCGAGCGTCTCGATCGTCGTGGCCTCCGCGGCCGAGAGCCGTTGGTACGCGTCCCGGTGGCTGTCGTAGATGTCCCGCAGCGCATTGAGCTTGTCAGTGTGATCTTCCGCGATGCGGCTGCGCGCGCTGGCGATGGCGTCGGCGCTACTCTCGCGATCGATCTGGGTGGCTTGCAGGTACCCAACGACGGCGTTCCCGAAATCGTCTCCCGTTCGATTCACCATGAGCTCATTCAACGCGGCGTTGTCGAATCGCTCGTCCAACACCACCGAGGTCCGCGGACCCACGAGCGCCGCTACGGGCTCAACGGTGGCCTGCGCGGTAAGACGAAGCTTGCCGGCGGCGAGCAGCAGATCGCGTTGGCTCTGCTCAAACCCCGAGACAGCGTCCGCCAAGGCGGCTTGGCCGTCCGCACGAAGTTTTACAACCTTCGCGTCCGTGAGAACGGTCGTGCGGCAAGCGTCGTACGCGGGACTGTCAGGACAAGCGAGACGGACATAGCGCTCCAACTCGTTGCCCGGCCCCTCGACCGCGGCCAGCGCAGCATCGCCACCGACTTGCCGAATCACGCCGTCGAGGTGCGCGAGGAGCCGATCACGCTTCATGTACTCGTCGCCCTCCATAATCTGGAAGAACAGGTTCACTTCGCCCTGCGGAACGGTGGGGTTCTGCGCATTGAAAACGAGGCCCGACAGGCCGACGCGCGTGGATCCGTGCGTGGAGTAAAACCAGCCGCCGCCGCGGTGAAGCGAATCAAAGAGCACCGTACGCACGCCACCCGGCGTCTGAATCGTGACGGTGCCCTGGTCGTGTTCGACGTCATGGAAGAAAGCCATGCCGAAGACGTCGATTCCGGCGTACGACGTGGCCGCGAGGCCTGATCGCGAGAGATCGAATTCAGCGACCACACCAGGCTCACCGCGGTTCGCCAGCGCTTGAGCCAGTCGCACATCGCCGCGCAACGCTTGGGCGATGGCCTGCTCGATAGCCGCCGGATCGCCACCGCCATCGAGCGAGAAGCGCAACCGCGCAACCGAGAGGCGACTGCGGGTCGTGTCGCTCTCTAGCCGCGCCGACAGTTTGAGCTTCTGGTTCAGACTGTTTCGCAGGGCGTTATCGACCAGGCGGCCAAGGTCGATGGTTTGACCCGCGATCGAGAATCGCTCTTTCAGGAGGCCTTGTACGCCCCACCCATCGTCGATGGCGAGACGCGCATCCAACACGGCCGCCTTCTCGATGCCCACGTCAATCACCAACTCGTCGCCGGTCATGCGCACCAGCTGCACGTCGAGCTCACCCTCGAGCGCGGCGCGAAGGCTGGCGGAGAGGACCAAGCTGTAGGTGAGAAAGGTCGCCGGATTGGCGATGAGGAGCGGAACGCCAACGCCGACGTTCATGCCCAACCGGCCACTGCCGCGCAGCGCGTACGACTCGCCGGCCTTCATCGCGCGGATGTCGCTGATGCTCCGCGGGAGAACGAAACCACGCAGGTCGCTGATCGCCGCCAGCGGAGCGCCACCGAGCGCGTCGAGCTCCTTGGCGAACCTAGCGACAACGCGCGCCTCGAGCGTACCACCGGCGTCGAAGCCAACCCACGACGTCGCGAGCCCACCCGTGGTCATGTTCCAGGTGTGCGCGATCTGGGCATTGATGCGAAACGCGCATTCGCCGAAGAGGCCGCCGGCCGATTGCAGCGTCGCGCGACGGACCGCGTTCACCTCGGTGGTGAGTTCGCGTTCACCGAAGCGAACCGCGAGACCAGAAACGAGCAGATCGATGTTGCCAAGAATCGGCGATTTCCGCGCGCGATCCTCGAGCGCATACAATTTCGGGACCATGATCTCGAGCGAGCTGTAGTTCGAGCTCAGGGCACCGTTGAGTTCCTTGGTTGCAAAGCCGACGCCGAGGCCCGCCAAATCGGCGAGCTCGAGTTTTTTCGGATCGCGCAGGTAGGACGGAATGTCGGTCAGCCCGTCGCACTTTCCCGAGCAGGTCACCGCGAGGGTCGCCGTTTCGCTCGGCGCAGGGGCGGCCGTACAAGCGGAGAGTGCAAGACCGAACGGAAGCGCCGCGACCAGAGACCGGACCAGGGATGTTTTCCGCATAGACCATCCCGTTGCTGCAATGGCCGCGCCACGGATCCCGACGGGGGAATCCTTCAGAAATGCGGCGTCGCCGTTCCACTTGGAGTGCGCACGCGCAGTCCATTCAATAGGTGATATTCACTTTATGACATCAAGTGCGGACCGCTCCGGGAGATCCCTTTACGGCCACGTGTTGACGACCGGAACGGGGACGTTGCTGGATCCCCCGCTGGCGCCAAGCTTGCCGTTGCTGCTGTCTCCCCAGCAACGATGTCAGCTGGTGCGGGGACCTGTTACCTCGCTGGTGAGCGTGCTGTACTTGAAGGAGAGGGCGCTTACCAAGCAGGAGAGCACACCTCCCTTGAAGGCGAGCGTGGAATCCATCGTCGCCAACGCGTTAGCCGTCTCAAATCTGAGATTCGACATGAGACTTTGTCTCAACTTGAGACAAAACTGCGGCCGTACTGCTCCGCTAGGCCCCTATCCTGGTCACCTAAGGTCACCAAGAGCCGAGATACGACTCAGGGCACGCAGGTGGGGTACGTCCCGTGGCTGGGCTGGCAGTCCGTGCACACGGTTCCGGTGAAACCGGCGTCGCAGGTACACGCGCCTGACGCCGGAGCGCAGGTGCCGTGGCCATTGCACGTGCTGGCACCCGCGCACAGGTCCACCGCGCAAGAGGGATAGCCCGTGTAGCCCGCCGAGCAGGCGTCGCAGCGTGCTCCGGTGAAGCCGAGTTTGCACGTGCAGTCGCCGCCGGGCAGGTGACACGTGCCATTCCCTCCGCAGGGGTCGGGGTTGCACACGTTGGCGACGCAGGCGCCTTGCGCGCAGAGCATGTCTGGGTCGCAAACGCCGCAGCGTCCGCCACAGCCATCGTCACCGCACACGTGACCGTTGCACGCGGGACGACAGCCACACACACCAACGTCGACGCAACAGGTTCCCGCGGCTTCGCAGTTGGCGGAGCAGGAGCATCCCGACGCCGCGACACGGCCACAGTTGCCGGTGCAGGATGCTTCGGGCGCTGGAGGGAGACACTGGCCGCCATTGCAGGACAGACCGATGTCGCAAGTTCCGCACGTCCCGCCACAGCCGTCGGGGCCACAATGCAGTCCATCGCAGGAAGGCGCGCACGCCCCGCACGTCCCGGCGAGGCACGTTAACTTCGTCGGGTCCGAGCACTTGCCACAGGAACCGCCGCACCCGTCCGAGCCGCACGCTTTCCCGGCGCAGTCGGGCACGCACGCCACGCAGGTCCCATCGGTCTTGCAGGCACGGCCGGCACAGCCGACCACTGGCGCACTGCTCAGCGCGCAGTCGGGATCGGGCGCGCCGCAGCCGCAGTCGCACGTCGTGCCGTCGTTGTAACGCGTCGCCGTGCAGGTCCACGCTGCTGGCGCGGGCGCGGGAACGCACACGCCATCCAAGTCGCATACCTCGGATGCGCCGCAGGCCGGGCCGCATGCCGGCGACTTGGCCGGGACGATCACGCACTGGCCGCCGTCCTCGACGGTGCCTTCGCCGCAGGTCGCGGAAATGGCGGTAAACACGCACTGGCCCTCCTTCTCGACGGTGCCGGGGCCGCACGTCGGACTGGACTTTGATGAGCACGCGAAGGCAGCAGCAGCCAGAAAGGCCGCAACTGAAAACCGCTTTAGTCCCACTAAGCGCGATCGGCGACCCTCATTCGGCGTCGACTTCGCGGGCGACTGCATGTCCATCCACGGACCTAGTTGGGAACGCATGCGGGCACGCTCGGGGGATTGGAGGAGGCAGCGCTCGTGAACGGCACCGTGCCGCACTTGAATCCAGAAGGGCAGTCGGCCGCGCCGCCCGGGCACGGCAGGGTGCAGAGGCGTTGGCTACCGACGCTCGCGCACAGGTAGCCATCCGGGCACGCGGTGTTCGCGCAGGACTGGCCAATGGCGCCCTTTTTCTTGAGAACCGAGCACACGTAGCGCGGACCTTGCGTCGCTGCGTCGACGACCGCGACACAGGCTCCGGAGTTGGACGCGCAATCCGTCTGGGCCTTGCATGCCGCGCCGGATCCGGGAAGCTGCGCACACACTGGTGCGACGCCGCGCAACGCGGCGGTGGCGGAATCGCGCACGGGCAGGCCCAAGCAAAGCTGCGACTCGGGGCACTGCGCATCGCTCGCGCAATACTGCCGGCACAAGCCATCGAGGCACACGGACGACGCGCATTCGTCGCCAACGTTGCACGGGAAACCCGGAGGGGACGCGCTCGCCACCGGCGCTAGGCAGGCGCCGCCGAAGGTCGTGCCGCCGGTGAAGTAGAGGCCCGTGCACCACTGGCCAGTGTTGCACGTTGCGTCTGTCTCGCAGAAGGTTGTGTCGCACAAGCCGCCGCTCGTGCACTTGGTGGCGGGCAAGGGGCAGTTGAACACCGAGGTGCCCGCCGTCTGGCAGTCGGAATCGGGCGCGCCACAACCGCAGTCGCAGGCGATGTGGTCAGCGTAGAGCGACGGATCGCACTTCCACGCGTCGGGAACACACTGCTGCGTCCACTGACAAGACGATCCGGCAGCGCAAGCGCCACACGTTCCACCGCAGCCGTCGTCGCCGCAGGTTTTTCCCGAGCAGTCCGGGGTGCACGCCGCGGTGCACTGTCCCGCGGCACTGCAAAACTTCTTGGACGAATTGGAGCAGATTCCGCAAGACCCGCCGCAGCCATTGGGCCCGCACTCCTTGCCAGCGCAGTCGGGTGTGCAGCCACACTTCTGCTGGTAGTCGAGGCAGCAATTTCCATCGTCCGCGCAGGTGGCGGTGCAGTAACACCCCGCCGGCGCCGAACTACCGCAGTGTCCCGTACACGAGCCATTGTCGGGCACCACGACGTCCTTCTTGCACTGGCCACTCGAGCACGAGGAACCTGGCGCACAGTCGCCGCAGGAGCCGCCGCACCCATTGTCGCCGCAAACAGCCACGGTGCACTTCAGCGCCGTCGGGAAGCAGGGATCCACGCAGGTGCCTTGGCTACACGTCGACAACGTTGCGTCGGCGCAGACGCCGCACAACCCGCTGCAGCCGTCGCTTCCGCATTGCTTGCCCGTGCAGTCGGGGGTGCACGTGGCGCAGGTACCATCGGCGTTGCAACTGGTAACGCCGGGCGCGCAGCCAATCAGCGATGCGGTCGTATCTGCGCAGTCGGGATCCGGCGCGCCACATCCGCAGTTGCAGCCATCGTGTGCGCCGTAAGTGCCGGCGCCGCAGGTCCAAGCCTTGGGCACGGTAGAAACGCAGGCGCCCGCGGCGTTGCAGGTCTCGAACGCCGCGCAGCCCGCGAGTGGCGCGCTGGGATCTGTGCAGTCGGGATCCGGTGCACCGCACCCGCAATCGCACACGCCGCCGACGCCGTACCAGGCCGGATCGCAGGTCCAGGCTTCGGGAATACAACGGCCACCGAGCGAACAGGCCGTTCCGGTGGCGCAAGCGCCACAGGTTCCGCCGCACCCGTCGTCGCCGCAGGTCCTGCCGGAGCAGGCCGGAACGCATTGGGAGACGCACCGTCCGGCGACGGCGTCGCACAAGGGTTTGGCGGGTTCGGTGCATTTGCCGCAGCTTCCGCCGCAGCCGTCATCGCCGCAGACGCGAGCGCCGCAACTCGGTTTGCAGCTACCGCCGTCGGGCACGGCCAAGTCTCCTGGAACGCAGACGCCGCCGTCGAGGATCGTGCCGGCGCCGCAAGTGAGCAAAGAGGTGGCAGACACACAGGTGTCGCCCTGAAGCACCGTGCCGGCACCGCAGGTGCGCGACGAGTCGCCGCCACAGGCGGAGAGTCCTACGGCAAACAGGATGGCAAGCGAGATCGCAGGGGCGAATACTGACGAATCCCCTCCCCCCTTGCGGGGGAGGGCTAGGGTGGGGGGAGCGAAATCAAGCGCAGGTTCCGTGCACCCCCACCCTGACCCTCCCCCGTCAAGGGGGAGGGAAATATCGGGGAGGGGAATACTGGGGAGTGAA
>JAHFDP010000056.1:13333-15134 GCA_023248955.1 Deltaproteobacteria bacterium | reverse complement strand
CTTGCGGGGGAGGGCTAGGGTGGGGGGAGCGAAATCAAGCGCAGGTTCCGTGCACCCCCACCCTGACCCTCCCCCGTCAAGGGGGAGGGAAATATCGGGGAGGGGAATACTGGGGAGTGAAATACCGGGCAGGGAAATATCGGGTAACGAACTATCACCGTTTCCGATCATGGCTTGCCACCCTTGTCCAGAAGGCGGAACGGCGGCGCCGCGCGACCGGGCTCGAGGAAGTTCTTGAGCGCTTCCTGAACCTTCGGCGACTTCTCTCCCGCGAGCGCCTCGGCGAGGACGCGACGCAGTCCGGGCGCGTTCATCTCCCATGTGGCCACGGCGTAGGCGGCTTCGAGCCGCACGTACTCGCTGTGATCAAAGAGCAGCGCGTGCGTGACGAAGCTCTCCATCACCGCCGGCCCCATGGTGCGCGCGGCATGCAACAGCGCCTTTCGCACGGCGATGTTCTCCTCGCTGCGCCAAGCTTGTTCCATGGGTTGCAACGTGGCCCGGGGATCCTGGAAACGAAGTGCGTGCGCAGCGGACGCGCGGATGGGCGCCTCTGGGTCGGTGAGCGCTTTCAAGAGCAGTGGCAGCGCAGCTGGTGCGGCGGAGTTGCCAAGTGCCGCAATCCAGTTCTGGCGCACCGAAAGTCCCATTTCAGGCGTCCCCGAAGACCGCCCGCCCTGCACTTCCGCCTGCACGAAGGGCGCGGCCTTCTGAACCAGGCGCTTGGTCATCGCTTCGCCCTGGTGAGAATCGGCGCGTGCAACCGCAAGCGCTGCGGCGCCCAGTGTTACCGCGGCCTGGCTGGCGAAAAGGTCGTCCTGGTTAACGTAGGCTGCAGAATCCAGTGCAGCAAGCACTTCGGGGCCGGGGTTCTGGAGAAGCACGGACGCGGTAAGCATGCGCAGGCGTGTGTCTGGATCGAGCGCGTCGTCACCAATGAGCTTGGCCACCTGCGCTTGCGCGGCCTGCGAGCCTGCGCCGACCAGCGCCTCGATGAGCGTGCGCTCCAACGGCTCGGAGAGCCCGCCGGCTTTGATCATCTGCGCGGCATGCACCGCGGCTTTCGGATCGTCGGCAACGACGCGCGTGAGATCGTTGCGAGCAACGAGGCGCTTCTGCTTGGCATTCGCGTCGACGTCCTTGCGCACCTCCGCAACCAGTGAATCAAAGGTGGCGCCAGGATCGATGGGCATGCGCCGCGCAGGGACCGACGCCGCCGTGAACACCTCGAAGCGTGCGGGATCCGCCGACGCCGCAAGGTCCGCGGGCGCAGGCCCGAGGCGCGTTAGCTCGATCTTCGATTCGAATCGAGCGCGATCGGCACCACCCCGCTCGCCCACGCTCGCCGTACCTTGCTCGGAGGAAGACACACGCTCGACGTGTCCGCCTGCAACCGAAAAGCGCTCGGTCGCGGTCGCCTCGTAGCGCGAAGGTCCGGTCGCATCGGCCTCGTTGTCGGTATGCGCGGTGAAGGACTTGCTGATGCCCTCCGCATCCGCGACGTAGTCGGCGGTATAGGTGCCGTTGATCTCGCGCTCGTCCGCTTGCCACCGATCGACCGCGGCGCCGCGCGGGTGCACCAACTGGCTTGCAGACGCGACCGCCGCGAGGAGCCCTCGTGCTGACGTTCCCGCCCCCGGCAAGAAACGCATTTCGGTGGCGCGGCCCTCGTCATCGACGCGAATCATCCACGGCAGCGCCAGTTGGTCGGCCGGCAGCGACACGACTTTGCCGGCCGTCTCATCGAGCTCCACCGCGTCTACCGTTAGTCGCGCGGCGAGCCACCGGCCTTCCCTTCCTT
>JAHFDP010000056.1:0-13233 GCA_023248955.1 Deltaproteobacteria bacterium | reverse complement strand
TCCTTTCACCGGCGGAACCGGCGCAACATCCAACTTGCCACGCACCACCATGTGAGCGGCCGCACGTCCAGCGCCGGGCACGCGCCCCTCGAAGAGGAGATCGTACGCAAGCTGGTGGCGCCCATCGAGCGTCGGCGGGGCACCGTCCTTCGAAATTGCGGGACGCCGTGGAACGAGCCACCACGCACCTGCCGCAAACGCCGCCAGCGCTACCACTCCAGCCGATAGGGTCTTCTTGTGAATGCGCATCAAATCCTCGCCTATTGGTCCGCGGTGGGGTTCTGGAAGTCCAGCTTGGCGCTCGAAATCGCGTGCTCGTCGAGATCCCAGGCGAAGTGCAACCCGCCGTACTCGAACATGTTGTCCTCCCACTCGACCTTGAAGATCGAGACGCCAACCTCGGCAAAAAATCCGACAGCTAGCTTGAGGACGGTCAGCTCCGCCGAAACACCTCGGAAGAACTCGACCGTGTACATGTCTTCGATCGCGTGTTCGTCCTTGTCCTTATCGATGCGCTCGACTTTGAGACCCCACTTGATTGGGAACTCCAGGCCAACAATCGTCACCTCCGCACGGACGCCAGCGTAGACATCAATCGGCCCGTAGCTGCCGCCGACGCCGCCTTTGATGTCGGCGTTGAGTACGATTTCCGGCTTGATCGTGAACGCGGGCTCCTGCGTCTCGTCGTCGATCTCGGTACCAGCACCCACGCAAGCATCGATAATCACGCTCGCCTCGATGGTGATGGGCACCGGGCCCACCAGCGTCGTCGAGCGCACGCATATGCCGCCCTTGATTCCGCCACCTTCCTCGCAGGGGTCGGGGATGGGGAAACAGACCTTGACGGTCGGTAAATCCGGGACCAACTCTTTGGGATCCGCCACCAGGCTGCACGTCGGCTTGGTGGGTTTCTTGTATTTCCCGTTGGTCCAGGACGCCGCTTGGCACTTCGCCGCGGGCGTGTTGCCGTGCGGGATCTCCACGTCGAAGAGGAAGATGGACGAGGTGTAGTCCGCGTTGTCTTCGCTCATGTTCCCGTTCATGGTCATTTCCATCGACAACACGTCAAAGGGTTTGCTGCCGAACATGACCAGCTTGTTGCTGTTGGAAACGGTGAGTGTGTAGCCGTGCTCTTTGGCCGCGCCGGCCTTCTCCAAGGGGCCCTTATCGTGTCCCGCGTCAACCGCCGTGACGTTGGATTGAATGAGGTTGAAGGCCCCCATGTCGCTGGCGCCGTCCGGCTGTTTCTTGTCACCGCGGCTCGCGTTTTCACTCACACCGAGCCGGCCGAATCCGGTCTCGCACACCAAGTTGTCGCGCGCGCAAAAGCCGCTTTCGCAGAACTTGTAGCCCTGGGCCACCGTGGTGTTCGAGCCCGGCGGCGGGCATGTCGTGCCATTGGGGTACTTGTTCGCCGCGCACGTGATCCCGTTGAAGTCGGGATCAAACCACGGCGTGGTGAACGTCTTCTGCGTGACCTGGCTCGCGTATCCCGTCTCGGGGTCGGTCTGGTACGACCACTGCGCGTAAGGGAGACTGATCGTGAGCTGCGGCGTCGCGCAGTCGCTGAGCAGGAAGTAGCCGTTGAACCGCGCACGGATCGGGTCTTTGTCTTCCGCAGGCGCCGTGGCGAACGCCAGCGTATCGCCACCCACACCGGCCTTCTCGAGCGCCGCCCACTCCGCCGGCGTCACGGTGCCTTCCTTGTCCAGGACGAACTGTTTCAAATTCAGCAGCGTTGGCTCGTTGAAAATGTCCCCCCAATCGCCCCGGCGCTCGATGCTCCGCTTGACGTAGTTGTTCCAGATAGTGGCGCAGGCGTTCGGACTGAGTGCTCGATATTCGGGAACCCACAGCGGTTTGCCCGCGTAGCTCGCCGTCGAGCACTGGCCACAGACGTAGGCGTCTTTCTTGAACAGTCCCTGGTCGTGCTGCACGCGGGATTGTTTATGATCGGCTTCGCAGGTGGCCGAGGTGGCAGCCGCGCACCGTTTGAGACCCGCTTGCACTGAACTTCCGGTGGCGACTTGTGGACAAGAGGAGCCGCCGTATCTCCCGTTGGGGTCGCAGGCAAAGGGCTGGTTGGTGGTGGTGTTCGTCCACCTCGGACAGCTGGTGATTCCGGTGCAGTTCCTCGGTGCGAAGAGCGACATGGCGTACTGGACTTCGCTGGCCGAGATGCACGCGCCGCTCTTACACTCCGTATCGTGGCTACAAGATTCGCCGTCATCGCGGGTGGGGTTCCAGCGACACGCGTCGTGCGCCAGATCGCCGAGAGGTGGATCGTAGTCCGTCGCGCATTTCGCCGAACAAGTCGCGAATGCTGGGAGGTAAACGGACTGCTTGCAGGTGCGGCCGAGCGCGGCGCAGGTGGTCGTACAGTTGTCAGTCACGGTCGTGGTCACGCAGCGACCTTCGAACGAGCACATCCCCGACTCGCACTCCTCACTCTGGATGCATTTCGCGAAGAAGGGGAGCTTCTGGAAGCACTCGCCTCCGGGGACGCTTGCGCCCTCGATACCGTCCGCGCATCCGCCGCATACCGGCATCGTAGTTGCGGTCGCCCCGACGCAGGAGCGACCCGTGGCGTCGCAGCTGCGCGATCCGCAGTCGAGCGCCACCAGATGCTGCAACTCTACCGGCGAGAGCGGGCGCGCGTAGAGACGCACATCCGAGAGTGTGCTTCCATCGCCAGGGGAGATGCGGAAAAACGAACCTCCGACCGGAGGTTTCCCAGAGACGGTTTGCGTACCCGTAGCGGTCGTTGATGTCAGCGCAACGATGGCGCCTGGCAGCGCCGTGGCGTCGAGCGAGCCATTACTTTTGTGAGCGCCAGGGCTTCCCAGCGAGACCACGGGAGACGATCCGTCATAGGCGATGGCCACATCGACGTCGAAACCTGCTTTCACGCGTCCGGTGCTCGATGCAAATGACACGGTGGAGATCGCACTCGACCATGTCTGAACAGCGCCGGAGGCGGCCTGCTTGGCGGTCACCTCCACGTGACACGCCAAGGCGGTCCCGGCAAAGGTGCACACCAATTGCGCACTCACGGGTCGCTGGGTACTGGTTGCTGTTCCCGGCACTTCGAAGGCGACGAGCGGCGTCGTGCTGGTCAATCCGCCCGGAAGATGGACGCGAGCGCTCATGCTGAAGGGCACGAGCGTGCTCCCCGACACGGTGTGGAAGCGGCCGTTGGCAGGAACGGTAATCGTGCCCAGCGCCCCGGTCGGCGACAGCGCAAGCGGGCCGGCCTGCGCAGCCGCGGTGGACGCGGCACCCGCGCCAGTCCACAGTTGCGGGATCACTGCGGAGCCGAGCGTGCCGTTGTTGTTGTGGAAGCCAGCGTAGTCGCGCAGGTGCGATCCGGAGGTGTCCTTGAAAAGAGCACCATCGAACCACGCCGCAGGTCCCTGCGAACGCCACAGGACGAGTTCGTCGGCCTTCAGCGCGCGGTCAAACAACCCCGCCCAATAAAGGTCGACACCGTCGCCAGCCTCGAAGGTGCGGGCACCGCCACTGGCCGTGAACAGGCTGGTCGCGGCCGCGGTGGTCGTGCGCCCGATCTCCGCACCGTCGACCGTGACGCTCTGAAGCTTGCCCGTCTGGGTGAACGCGACGAAAGCCCACTCGCCGGCCTTGAGCACGTGATCGCATGTAGTGGCAGGCGTAGCGCTTGCCGTGCCGACCTTTCCGACCAGCGAACCGCCGCCACATCCCGCGGCCACCTGGAGTTGCAGCACCGGGGTAGCGCCCTGGAGTAAGCGCAGCACATTCTTACCCGCCGTCAGCGCGCCGACGCGGACCCAACCTGCGAAGGTGTAGTTCGTGAGCCCGGTGAGATCGCCATCCGTGGTGCTCTGTGAAAACTTGACGCCCGCCGGTAGTCCGAGTGCGACGGCGCCATCGCTGAACAGGACGGGTGTGGCGACGCTCTTCGTCAGCCCGCGGTCGTAGAGCTGCGTTGACTGCACAGGCACGACAGAGGCCGGACCGCCGGAGAGACCGGCACCGCTCGCCACGATCCGTGCATGAGGGAGATGGGGCCATGCACGTACGAGGTGCTGGTCGGCCTTCGATTTGAGCGAAACGACCTCCTGATCCACTAACGCGCGGTCGTAAATGAAGACCTCGTCAAGGTCCGCTGCGCCTGCAAGCATCCCCGTCTTGCTGACGTAGGTCGCCGGCAACGTGGTTCCTGACAATTTGTAAGCAGAGGCCAGAGCGCCCATCGGCGCGGCGCCAAGAATGACCTCGCTGAACGGCCGAACGTTGATCTGATCACTGTGCGCTGCTCGCAGACCGTCGACATAGAGCGTCGCGAGACCACCGTAAGGCGCGCCGGGGTAAGGCCGGTAGGTGAGCGCCACGTGGTGCCAGGCGCCATCCTTCACGCTAGCACCACTGCTCATCGGGTCGAATCCCGGAACCTTGAAGCTGAGGACATGCCCGCTTGCGGCGTTCTCGACAACGAAGGCGGGCCCGTCGCTCTGATCGTTCGACGCGCATACGGCCTGAACGATCGGTGTTCCCTTGCTCAGATCAAAGGGCGCCTGGGCGCAGGAGTTGTCCGTCAACGTTCGGCCGGCGTGAATGGAACACGTCTGTTTTCCGAGGCAAGCCGTTTCGGCCAGCGCCTGCATCGACGGGGATCCACAGTTGCCATTGGCGCCGACCGCTTCAAAGGACGGACAGGTACCGTTCACCAAGTTCAGCGGCGCGGCGGTCGATCCGTAATAGGCCCGGATCTGCCGGATGGTGGGGTTCGGGGTGATGGAGATACCTTGATAAACAATCGGAGGGCAGGCGATGTGAATCAGATCGTCCTGAGGCCGTGGCGCCGTACAGATGGTCTTCACGGTCGGGTCGGTGTCATCAAACGAAACGATCGAGGAGCGAAGGCCCGCTAGCGCGTGGGTCGTATCCGCGGCACTGGTCGGCACGCGCGCCCAGAAAGCCAGCGTGAACCCGCCGACCTGGCCGTCGCGGAAGCTCGGCAACCGAGGAAGCACGGCGTCCGGTAGGATGCGGAGCGTCCCGAACGTCGGTGTTGCAACGCCGCTCTTTACCGACTCGAACGCCATCGCGGTGCCTTGCACACCCGGGATGTCGAGAACAGAGCCGGTGGTGGATGAGGTACCCGTGAGCAAAATCGACGTGGGCGGTCCCGCATTGATGCCCGCGCGGGGGACGTAGGAAACAAGGCCGTCCAACGGAATGGGCGGCGGTGCAGGCAGCGCGCGATCGAGCGGATCGATCAAGGCCTGGGCGTGCTGCCCGGGGCCGCCGGCCATGGCTACAATCTCCGGATAGGGGGCTGGTGACGGAGGAGCGAACCCCGATTGCGCGGGGCAGGCACTGCAATCTGCGGGACAGGTGGCGCAATTCTCGCCCGCCTTGTCGCTGCAAATACCGTCCCCGCAAGTGGCCGCAGTCAGCGCATGACTCGCGTTGACGCTGCACCAGCTGTTGTAGTCGTTGCAGCAGTCGCCGCGTTGCATGCAGGCATCGTCGCAATGGCACGACCATGCCGAGTCATTGGCGCCGCAGTGCCCCTTGCAGGTCGCCAGCGTCGGGACGCGGCACACGCCACCGGGGATACACACACCGCCATTCGAGCAGTTGCCGCAGGAGTGGCCGCAGCCATCATCGCCGCACTGCTTGCCGGTGCAATCACCGCACCGAAGCGACTTTTCACCGCAGCTATAGACCGGCTGGTACTGGCAGTCGCCGCCGCCGTCGGCGCCACAGACATAGATCCCGAGCGTGGGGTTGGCGCCGCACACGCCGGCGTCGGCGTCGCACGTAATGTTTGTCGGCACGCCGGCGTCGGAACCCGCAGGCTCGGCGCAGTAGGACAACACGCTCTTGCCCAGGTCCAAACTGCAGTTGCCGGCCCAAGTGGTCGATCCGCTGCAGTGGGCAGGCCCACACTTCCCGTCGGAACTGCACTCCTGATTGTCGGCGCAGAAACCGCAGTGACCACCGCATCCATCAGGGCCGCACGACTTGCCGGTGCAATTTTGTGGGCACGCTGTGACCGGGCATTCACGCGGGCGCAGGCCCGAGGGATCGGATCCGGTAGCGCCGCAGTCGTAGCGTTGCTGGTCGGCATGCCAACCGCAGCCGGACCATCCAGGGTTCCCGCACAAGATAAAGTGTGAGCTGCCGCCAGGCCGGTCGCAGGTCTTGAGCATGTCGTTGGAGGCACTGGCGTTGTCGACGCCGTTGTTGATGCAACAGCCCGTGACCGGTGTCGCGTCACCGCAAGGGGCCTGGCACTGGCCGCTGGAGTCGCACGTCTTGTTGCCCGTGCACGTGCCGCACTGGCCACCGCAGCCGTCTGGACCGCATAGCTTCCCGGTGCAATTCGGGACACAGCTGCCGGCGCCAACGCAGGCGCGCAGATGGTGGCCCGAGGGATCGGCCGCGCCCTCGTTGGGACCGCAGGCATAGCTACCGGCCGAAGCGCTCCAGCCGCAGTAGTTGTTCGTGCCCGAGCAGGTCGTTGACTGGACGGTCTTGCCGCCCTTGCAGATCTTGAACGTCTGGTTGTCGCAGCAACCGACGTCGCCGGGCACGCTGCTGCAAGGATCGTTTGCTAGACAGGCGTTGGCGACCAGGCTGCAGAACTGGCCGGTGGCGCATGCGCCGCAGGATCCGCCGCAGCCATCGTCACCGCAGTTCCTGCCGGTGCAGCTCGGTTGGCAAGGCGCGACGCACTTGTTGTGGTCGCCACCATGGGAGTGATCGGAGACCTGGCAGGTCCAGCCCGCCGGGCAGCCGCCACCGCAGGTGCCGCCGCAGCCATCTGCACCGCACTGGTCCAACATGCCTGCGGGACAGTTCGGAACGCAGATGTTGGAGGGGCACAGGGTTGGTATCGGCGGAGTGCCGTTGCCGACGTTCACACACTCATACTTGCTGTCATCGCTGCTGAACTGGCAGGCCGTCCAGGGGAACACAGCGGGGCAGCGGAAGGACACAATCTCGCCCGTGGCAGGGTTGCACTTCTCGATGTCCCATCTGGAATTGCAGCAGGCATTGCCAGCCGGGAAATTGGCGCAGGGGTTCGTCCGGCACTGGTGCGTCGTGGCGTCGCATACCTTCCCGGTGGTGCAGGTTCCGCACGAACCACCGCAACCGTCGCTGCCGCAAGTCTTTCCCGTGCAGTCAGGAGTACAGGTGGGCGCGCCCGGACAGGCTCGCGGGTGCGACGCATCAACGCTGCTCGCCTTGGAAACGCACCCGTACCCATTTTTGGACGCGTCCCATCCGCAGTACGGGCCGCCGGCCTCCGAGGGACAGTCCCAGGTGATCAGGCCCCAGCCGTTAGGGGCGCAGAAGCTCAGTTTTTCGCCGGTGCAACAGTTTGCCAGCGGAATGGTCGGACACTGGGCGTTGACACACTGGCTCAAATCGCTGCTGCACACTTGGCCCAACGTACATGTGCCACAGGTGCCGCCGCAGCCATCGTCGCCGCACGTCTTGCCGGTGCACTGCGGAACGCAGGCCTTGCAAGTTCCGGAAGCGGTGTCGCAGGTCTGATGCCCACTGCAAGTACCGCACTGGCTGCCGCATCCATCTGGGCCGCAGGTCTTGCCGCTGCACTTTGGCGCGCACACGCACTGCTGCGCGGCGTTGCACGACTGTCCGGAGGGGCAAGCACCGCAAGTGCCGCCGCAGCCGTCGGCCCCACACGCCTTGCCACTGCACTGCGGCGCGCACACGCATGCGCCGGCGCTCGAGCACATCTTGCCCGTCGCGCAGCTTCCGCAAGTGCCACCGCAGCCGTCGGATCCGCACACCTTGCCGGTACACTGCGGAACGCATGCACATTTGCCGGTTGCGCCGCACGTGAGCCCCTTGGCGCAGGTGCCGCACGAGCCGCCGCAGCCGTCGGGTCCGCAGGCCTTTCCAGAGCAAGAGGGCGCGCAGGAACAGCTTCCCGACGCGTTACAAACTTGTCCAGTGCTGCAGGTGCCACACTTGCCTCCGCAGCCGTCGGAGCCACAGGTTTTTCCCGAGCAGGCCGGTGCGCACACGCACTGGCCCGTCGCGTTGCAGGCGGTTCCGGCAGCGCAGGCGCCGCAGGTTCCACCGCAGCCGTCGTCACCGCAGGTCTTGCCGGTACACGAGGGTGAGCACGCACATTGTCCGCTCGTGCAAATCTGTCCCGCGCCGCAAGTCCCGCACTTTCCGCCGCAGCCGTCGTCTCCGCAGGTTTTGCCCGAGCAGACTGGCGCGCACACACACTGGCCCGTCGCGTTGCAGGCGGTCCCGGCACCGCAGCTTCCGCAAGTTCCGCCGCAGCCGTTGGGTCCACAGGTTTTGCCAGAACAGACTGGCGTGCAGGCTGCGCATTGGCCCGCGGTGCAGGTCATGCCCGAAGCACAAGTTCCGCAGCTGCCTCCGCACCCGTCTGTGCCGCAGCTCTTCCCCGAGCAATCGGCAGTACACGGTGCGGGGCAGGCGATGTATCTGGCATCGTGTTGCGCGATGTTGCTGCACCCCATCATGGGGTTCCCCGCGAGATCGTTTTGCCTAAAGTTGCAGGTAATGGGAGCGCAGTCGAAGTCGGTAACCTGATCGCCGCTGCAGCTGAGGTACCGCGTGCCGTTGCAACAGGAACCGTCGGAAACGAGAGCATACGCGGCGCAACTGCCCGCCGCTCCCGTGCAGGAGAACCCGCTTCCAAAGGGCTGGCAGGTTTCGTTCGAGGGACAGGTTCCGCAAGAGCCACCGCAACTGTCGTCGCCGCAGCTCTTGCCCGAGCACAAGGGCGTGCAGGTGCCGCCGTTGCAGTCCTTGGCGTTGAAACCAGAGGGGTCAGCCTCCCCGGTCGTGTCGCAAGCGTATTGGTTCATCTGCAAATCCCAGCCGCAGGTCCCGGGCGAACAGCTCTCAGGCGGACCAAAAACGGGAATGAGCGTGTCCCCGTCGCAGCATCCCGCCCCCCCCCCCGGCGGACCCGGGGGCGGCGGCCCGCTCTGCGCCTTCACCAACACCGAGACGAAAGTTACGAGAAGGGCAAAAAGTCCTACGACCAACTTTGGGTTGGCGAAAAGCAGCGCAGGGTTTCGTGGACGACGGCTCATGGGACCCTCGCGCGGCAAATGGACGCGCGAACGGGTACCACATGAGACCCACCTGTGTTCAATTGTTATCCATTATTTTTAGTGTAGCGGCCCGCCTGATGAGTTTCACGGCCGGCCTTTATGATCGATTCAAAGAGGTTCGCGCCACGGCCCGCGAGCGCGGGCAGCCGGCTCCCGCCTACCCTTCGGAGAGCGAACGAGATTTCGTGGTGGAGCTCCTCGAACGAAAGGGCATCCGGAAACGGTGTTGACCGATCCTTCTGAAAAATACTATGTTATTTAGAATCTACATCAATGATTACACTTCGAATTCCAGAAAGCGAGACCATCATGGGACAGGGAATTCCCGAAGAAGTCAGGTTCCTCCAACTCCGAGTCAATCCGAAAGCCGCCGAGGTTGTCGAGGATGAGGCCAAGGCCGAGGGCAAACCCGTTGGACATGTTCTCAGGCGAATTGTCGAGAACCATGCCGCACTCTACGGCCTTCCACGATCCCAGGTTGAAGTCCTGGAAGCCGATCGGAAGATGCTGAAGATGGATCGGGAGACCTACTTCAAAGAACTGCTTGATCATCGCTACCGCGTTGTTCTCACGAACGGACTCGGGGCGCCTGGGCCGGGCCTTTCTCTGCCGTCTAACGCCGGAGGGCGAAAGAAGTAGCGGACCTGCGGATTGACGACTGTTTGTAATTGGATTATAAATCAAATATATCAATCCGCGCACTTTCGCTCACGGTCTGGGTCGGCGTCGAGGACATCTGCGCAGCCCTGGGGTGCTCAAAGACCGTCGCCTACGAACACCTTCGAACGATAGCGGCACGGCCAGCGGGCACGCGAGGACTGCTCCGAGTCTCGCTTCTTGCCTGGGAGCGCTATGCTCGACTCACCTTCGGACCGAAGGAGCTGTCATGCAAAGGCAACGAATCTGGAAACGCGGCAAGGTTTGGCACGGCGCCGTTTACATCGACGGGAAGCGCTACTGTCGCTCGACCAAGCGATGCGATCGCAAGGCAGCGGAGTCCGTCGTCGCCGAGTGGGAGCGAGCCGCCCCCGATCCGGCCCACGCAGCCGCGCACGCCGCAACGTTAAAGACCGCAATGGACGCAATGATTCGCGACCGCTTCGAAAAGGCGAAGGCGGGGCGCGGTAGCGAGGCGACGGTGCGCTTCTACGTTCAGAAGTGCGGCCACTTCATGCGGCTCCTTGAATCCCATGGCGCAACGCCATTTCCGCTGACCAAGCTCGAACCACCGTTCGGGGCGACGGTCGTGGACAACTACATCTCGCAACGTCGCGCGGAGTACGCCAGCGAGAGCACCATCGCGAAAGAGCTTGTGGCGCTTCGCGCGACACTGAAACTTGCGCGGCGGCGCGGGCTCTACCGAGGCGACCCGGCCGCCATTCTGCCCTGCGCGTTTTCTCCGGCGTACAAGCCACGCGAGCGCTGGCTCTCGTTCGACGAGTCGCAGAAGGTGCTTGCACTGCTCACGCCCGACCGCGCAGCGTTCATCATCGCGACATCCGCCAACTGGGGCGAGTGGCTCCTTGGGCAGGACTCGAACCTACGACCCGCGGATTAACAGGCCTCGCCCGGCTTTGGCCAGCGCCTTGTGAACACAGAGGAAACACCCGGCGCTACAAGCGGACTGTGACACCGGTGTGTCAGCGTCGCTGGATTGCGGGTGTGGTGCCAGAAACCGTGCCGCGTACGCGGCCGCGTGATTCGTGAGCTCACAACGACCGCGCCAGGAAATAGCGGCGCCTCGGATCCTGAGGACTTGTGCCAACCTCGCGCACAAGGCCCCGCTCCACGAGTTTCACGAGACGAGTTCGGGTACCACGCGAGGTCAGGCCGACCGCCTGGGAGAGCTCATGGGTCGAACGCCCTTTTTTGTCAGCCAAAGCGTCGAGAATGGCCTGGTCGACCGCGTCCACCACGGGTGTTCCGCTCCGTGCGAATCGTAGGGTGACTCGGAAACGGGTCCCGATCTCTTCCAGCACCGGAGGCGCGAGGCCAGCGTCGACGCAGGCGGTGGTCATGCGCTGGATCCCGCTGCCCCATTGCTCGATAAGACCAAGCTCGTGAAACACGCGACCAATGACGCGGTTGCGCAGCTTGGAAATACCCTGTTGCAGATCGCTCAGCGTAAGACCGAAGAGGAGGAGCCCGGGGTTTTCCACCTCGAGACGGTCGTCGAAAATGGAGAGCCGGATGGGCGCGCCGCGCTGAGCATAGTCGGTGTGAACGAGGGCATTGATGATGGCTTCACGTACGGCGACGGGCGGTAAGTTCCAGCGATCTTTGCGGCGCACCGCGCCGATCTCCGCGCCGAGCTCGCCATGTTTTCGAACGAAGGCGATGGCGGCTTCAGCAGCATTCGGAAGCGGCGACCTGATCGCGATCTGGTCGCGGATGCGCGACTTGTCCGACCCGTCAAATCGGCCTGCTTGGACCCATGCATCCGGAAAAAGGCGAGCTCGGTCTTTCCCAAACAACAGCACGCCGCCGACGGTGGGCACCTTGCCGCCTTGGTAAGTCGTTACCAGGTGCAGCGTTTCCAAGTCTCCTCGCCTCAGTTTGCGAACGGACGCGAACGACTCGGAAGCAGCTCGGAAGTCGACTGCTTCCGAGTCGAGTTCCGGCATAGCCTGCTCGTCAAAGGTTTCCCCGCGGGCAAATCTTCCCAGCTCGTCGATGAGCTCCCGGTCGGCACGGCGATTCGTGGACCCAACACGCACGTAGACGCCACTCTCAATCCCTTCGCCTTTGAGGTAATGGGGCCGGCCGGGACTCGGGTAGACCTGCACCGCGAGGAGGTGCATGCGCCGCCAGGGAAGGATTTCCAAGTCCGGCACGAGGCGAGGAACGATGCTATCGCTGATCAAGCTCGCCAAGCGTTCTTCAAGATCCAAAGGGTCGCGGACACCGCGCACATGCCGAGTCGCGTCCTCCACCCCAATCAAGAGCGTGCCGCCCGCGGTGTTCGCGAAAGCAACGAGCGTACGCAAGGCGCCATTGGGTGAGGAGAGGTCGCGCTTGAATTCGAGCGTCTTGCCTTCGGGGCGCTTGAGGAGGTCCAGGAGATCCATAGCTCAGAAGTCTACTCTGAAGAACAAGACCGCGCCAAGCTTCCGAGTCCGCGGCTTGTCGCTGTGGCGCAGCGGCGGGAACCGCTCTCGGATACGCAGTCACGCGCGAGGGCGCTGATCGAGGGAGCGTGACACGAAAGATCGCCGATGCTCGCGGCTCGACGCTCGTCCTGCGGAGAGCGGCAGAACTTCTCTTTGCGCGAAAACCGCGTTCTATTGAGCATCCGAACGGCGGCCTCCGCGTCTTTCGCGTCATCGGAACGGAACGGCAGCTCGGCGCCAAGCACAATGTTGAAGAGCTTCCAAGATTCGAGGGGAATCTTCCGTCGATCATTCAGGCCGTGTTCTCCCGCATCCAGGGCCTTCTCCGCCGACCGAAGCGGCTGCGTGGGCTTCATTTCGAGGAGGCGCCGGAGTACCCGAACCGCGACAAGGCCGCGCGTCTCGCGAAAAGAAAATTCCTGCCAGAACGCTTTCTGCCCCTGCTGTTTTACGCGAGCTCGTTGACGTCCGCTCTGTCGCTGTGACCATCCGCGATCAGGTGCTCTGGCTCCGCACCGACATCCAAGGCGACGTCGCCAGGCTTTTTCAGATTCTCAAACTGCGCATCCCGCCAAACCTTCTACGAACCGAAAATGTAGTGGCACAAAACAATCCTGACCGCCGAACTAACTAATTTTACACACCTTTATTTTTTTAGCTGTCAAACTCTGGATTCACGAGCGCGCAGACGCTCTGCGGTGTCGGCGGTCGCGCCAACAATCAGGCAGCGGTGTCGGAGTCGTGAGGGAGTTGGCCCGCGTCGTCGGACCATTCCGGGAAATCCATTTGAGGCGGACCACGCGCCGGGGAGATGGGCGGAGCGGTCGTCGGTAACTTGAGGTGCTCAAGAACGCGCTTGACGTGCACACGCTCCGTGATGGAAGGCCAGGATCTTCATTCTGCCGCCGCAGCGGTCACAGCGCAGGACGTCGGCGCGAAAGACGCGCTGGAGTAGCTCTGGCCAGGGGATACGCGATGGAATGGTGAGACGGGCCGCTGGTAGC
>JAHFDP010000055.1:11122-29178 GCA_023248955.1 Deltaproteobacteria bacterium | reverse complement strand
GGGCGGCTGTGGCGTCTCGGCGCCGGCGAGAAGTTGTCGCATCTGGCCCGGCCGTTGGCGCTCGGGTAGGCGAGCCGAATCATCGGATCGACATCTTCGCGCAGGTCTACACGGTGGCTTAGCCGGCCTGTTTCACGGATAGCTCCGCGAGCTTTCGCTTCAACGTCGACCGCGACACCCCCAGCATCAGCGCCGCGCGGGTACGATTGCCGCCTTCCGATTCGAGCACGCGCAAGATGTGCGTCCGCTCGACGTCCTCGAGCCGATTGGACAGGGGCGACGACGTTTCCTGATCGCCGCGAATTTCCGGCGGCAGATGTCCGCGCGTGATGGCCTCACCCCTCGAAAGAATGAGCGCGCGTTCGAGCGCGTTGCGCAGCTCGCGAACGTTGCCCGGCCAAGCGTAGCGTTCGAGTGCGGCAATCACCTCGGTGCTCGCGTGAATGCGCGCACGGCCAGCACGGCGCGCCAGCTCCTCCAGCATGGATTCGGTCAGCTCGGCGATCTCTTCCCGGCGCTCGCGCAAGGGCGGCACCACGATGGGCACCACCGAGAGTCGGTAGAAGAGATCGCGCCGGAAGACGCCACGTTCCACCGCGGCCTTGAGGTCTAGGTTGGTCGCCGCCAGCAGGCGAACGTTCGCTGTCAACGCGCGCGTACCGCCAACACGCCGATAGGAACGATGGTCCAAAAAAGTGAGCAGCTGGGCTTGAACACCGAGCGGCAGCTCGCCGATTTCGTCGAGAAAAAGCGTGCCGCCCTCCGCCGCTTCCACGATGCCGCGCTTCTGCTGCATTGCTCCGGTGAACGCGCCACGCTCGTGTCCGAAGAGCTCCGATTCCACGAGCTGGCCGGAGAGTCCCGCGCAGTTCACCTCGAAGAATGGCTTCTGCGCGCGCGGACTGCGCTCGTGGACGCGCCTCGCCAACCACCCTTTGCCAACGCCGGTTTCACCCAGCAGCAGCACCGTGGCGTTGGCGTCGCTGGCCACGATGTCCGAAGAAGCCAGCGTCTCCTGCATCCGCTTGCCGCGAATCGCCGCTGCACCGCGCGGTGCCGTGTTCGCGCCGAGAATTTCGTTGGCGAGCTTCAGCCGCGAGAGCTCCGTCACGTCGCGGCCGAAGCTGGCGATGCGCGCGGGCCGGCCGTCGGGGCCGGGAATGATGAAGCGGCTCTCTTCGATTTCCAGCTCGGGCCGGTTCTGGGGGCGTAGATGGTAGGTTTCGGGCGGCATCGGTTCGCCCGCCAGCAGCCGGTTTTGCGCGTCTAGAAACTGCGCTTTGAGATAGTCGGGCACCAGCGACTCCACGTTCCTGCCCAGCGCCTTTTGCGCGGTGAATCCGTAGATCGTTTCGGCGGCGGCGTTCCACGAAACAATACGACCTTCCGGCGTCCAGGCTACGATGGCTTCGCGCGCGTTTTGGGCGAGCGTGGCCAACTCGCGCTCCAGCGCCCGGGCGCGCTCTTCGCTTGCTTTGCGATCGGTGATGTCCTCCGAAATGCCGAGCAGATAGAGCGGCTCGCCCCGTTCGTCGAGCACCGGAACTTTTCGCGTGTGCAGCCAGCGGCGGCCCTTGGCCTTGGTGTCAATGGGCTCCTCGGGAACATCCACCAGCACCTTGTTGCGCAGCGTCTCGCGATCTTTGGCGTGAAAGAAATCGGCCTGCTCCTTCGGATAAAAATCGTGATCGGTTTTGCCGAGCAGCTCCGAACGTTTCCAGCCCAGCAGCTCTTCGCCAGCGCGGTTGAACCGGATGAACATGTGATCGTCGGCGCGCTTGACGAAGATCATGTCGGGAATGTTCTCGACCACAGCGTCGAGGAAGGCGTTCACGCGCGCCAACTCCTGCTCGGCGTGGCGTTGCGGATCGGGAGGCGGCTGCGGCGGTTGTGACATGACCGGCGCATTGTGAGCCACTTTGTGAAGTGCGGCCACGCTCAGCGGAGGGAGCTGTCGTGCCTCTAACAAATAGTTCGTTTGACGGCTGACAGTCTTGGAGATGCAGGTGGTTCACTCTGAGTCAGCGGTGGCCCGTCGTGGGCCAGCAGCGACAATCTCGCGGTTTTCTAAATCGGCCTAGCGATTGCCAAAGAACGCTCTCGCTTCGATGCCTTGGCTTGCGGCGACGCTTCTTCCCGGCGCTGGCCCGCCGTTTGCTCTAACTCCGGACGCGCTCGCCAATACCGGCCGGCTCCAACGCGGATACCAAAATGAAACGGACCCTCTTCGCAGTCATCGGAACAATCCTCGCCGCAGCCTGCGGCGGAACGATGTCCGCTCCCAGCCTTGGCACTTCCAGTGACGCGCTTTTCGGTGACGTTCCCAATTGGCAACGCCTGCTTACCTGCGATGGCGGCGCGGCCGTGTTGGATGTCAACACGAATGAACGGCGCAATCTGCAATTTGTGATTCGCGATGCCAACATCATCTCGTTCCTCAACAGCGTTGGCGCGGTGCACTCTGCTTTCGGCGCGAAAGAAATTATCGAATCGGGTTGGACGGGCTCGCTCGAGTGGCGCGCGGGACTGGGGCCGATCATTCACGGTCAGCCCTACGGCGCACCGGGTGTTTTCAATACCGGCGATTTCAAAGAGATGATCACTGAGTATGACACCTACCAGGGTTGGTTTGGTCCTTTCGTTCGCATCGCGCGCGAAGGAGCTGGCATCAAGCTCCAGTACGGGTCCATTGAAAAGCGCGGTTGCAAAAAACTAACGACCTATTGCCCGGGCGACGGGTATCCCTGCCAGGACTCCTGCGAAATTGATTATTCGGCCTACGTCGAGAAGGCCAACTGGGTTTTCCAGAATTGTAATTAGCCCGAATCCATTCGCCTTCCAAAGCAACTAACCGAGCTAACCATGCATCCGTCAATCAAGATTCGCATCGCTCCCACCGCGATTCTCATCTGTGTCGCCGCTTGCGGTGGCGCTCAACTTCCGTCGGCGCCGATCGCGAATGTATCGCAAAGTATTACCTCGGGGCCGATGCCGACCTTGCCGACGGAGAGCGGTACCGGCGCGCTCGTGCCTTGGGGCGGTAGCGATTCTAGCCGCTGGCGGCCCGAGGCCATTCTCGCCAACGCCAGCTCCGAAGCGTTGAATCAGGCCTGGTCGCTTCCAAAAGTTCGCGATGCCATCGTGGCGGTTCCGGTACGCATGCACGACAGCAGTTTCTCCGAGTTTGGCGACGGCCAAGACAACGCCGCGCCGTCGTTCGAATGGTGGAGCGGTACACACCCGCCGGTGGTCGCGACGTTGGTTCACTTCAACGACGGCACGCCGTCGAAAGTGCTCTTTCGATTCTCCAGCATGTTGCCCGTAAGCGGCTCTTTCGAAGTGAGTTACAAGATCAATGGTCGTAGCTCGACGGTCGCGCTGATCTCGAAGAAAAACGCGCGCGGCGACTGGACCGCTGAATGGATCGTTCCGTCGGAATTGGGATGGTCCTCGCTCCTGTCAGAGCAGATGGCGCTCGTGCATCCGGCGGGATGGAGCGATTGGTTCCCGCTCTGGTTTCGGATTCCGGTGCGCCCCATTGCTGATCTCAAAGCGACTGTTCCAACGAGTCAGCAGACGTTTTCCGATGGTAAAGACATCGTCGATCACGAAGGTGTCTCATTGCAGACGAGCGCCAGTACCACGCAATCGCCGTTTTCGCGGCTCTTCGCGCGGACCTTTTCGGCGGCCTACAACCAGACGCCTTACAACCCGGCCGATATTCACGCGCGCTATCCGTCGAATGGAAACACGACGGTGACGGGCGTGGGGCAGGGCTGGACCTGGGTCGCTTCCGCGCCGGCCGCGCCGTTCAAGATCATGTACACCTGCTTCCAGCGGCGGCAGGCGGGTGCGGAAGCAAGCGCGACCGACGGTGGCGTGGCCAGCGGTGGAGGTTGGCACAGCATCGGCGATCCGGCCGAGACGATCCTCAACGACTTGGAGACCGGACCCATCGTGGTGGGTTCGTCGATGAGCAATCCCTATCTGGTCTCGCAGCTCGACTCTGGCGGCTTTGCGTACAACCTGACCGACGTGGTGGTGATTCGCTGGCTGCAGCCGGGCGAGGCTTTCATCACGCGACGTGGCGGAAGCATCGACGACGGTTTTGGAAATACGCTGCCGCAGACCAATTACCACTGGTACTTCTTTCACCAGGCGCGCGAGGTGTGTACCGAAGAGTGGGTTCACCCGACCGTTCCTGACGACGCCTACGATTTCGGTGCGAATTCAGAAGTGACATTTCAGGTCAACGCATCCACCGTATGGGGTGAAAACGTCTACGTCGTTGGCGACGTTTCGGAGCTTGGTGGTTGGGGCACGTCGCGCGCCGTTCGTTTGACCGCCACGAACTATCCGACTTGGTCTGGATCGATTTCGATGGCCCAAGGCGAGATCGCCAATTTTAAATTCGTCAAGATCGACACCAATGGCACAGTGACCTGGGAACGCGGCGCAAATCGCCGGCTCGTGGTGCCGGCGGCTACGACGAGCCTGTTCACTGGGTCCTGGCAGGTTCGATAACGGATTACCGGCTCGCGGGTAGGGTGTCCTTGAACAGCAAAAGTTGTCCGCGTTCCGGCGCGCACACGTAGGCGTTCCCGCGATCGTCAGCGGCGACGCAGTGAGCGCCGGGCGCGGTCGGCGAGGTTGCGAGCACCGTCAGCGCGCCGGACGCATGCACGCCGATGATGGTGAGCGTCTGGCTCTCTTCGCTCGGCACGTAGAGGTGACCCAACGAGGCACTGGTGGCGATCACGTCGACGCCTTTACCTGTGGACGCGCTGCCGAGTTGCTTTCCGTCGTGCGCGACATCGAGCACCGTGGCCTTCCCTTCGTCGCAGCCGACGAAGAGAAATCCGCGCTTTTCATCGAGTGCGATTCCGCGCGAATCGGTGCAGCCATTTTTCCAACGCGCGACGATGGTGCGCTTATCCAAATCGATGGCCAGCGTCGAGTCGGTCCACAGATGCGTGTAGGCCCGGCGCCGCGTGGCGTCGATTACCAGCGATTCGGGACCGCCAGGGATATCGATGAAACCCACCGACATAGGCGTCGGCGCGGGCCCGCTCGCGAGTTTGAAGATCTCGATGCGCTTGCTACTTGGTTCGGTCACCCAGACTTCACCGGTTGGTGAAATGTAACGGACGTAATCGGGCCCGCCGTTGAGCGCGGTTCCGGCAACGATGGTGCCGGTCTTTGGATCAACCACGTCGAGTCGTTTGGTGGTGCGGTCGGTGGCAAAGAGAAGTCCCCGACCTTCGTCGGCGGAGGTGTTGCCCATCCCATGACCATCGGCGTAGCTCGCTTGCGCAGAGAAGCCGGCGATGGCGGTCAGCGCGCGCGTGTCGGGATCGACGAGGACGAGGTTTCCGCTCCGCCCGCCCGGCGCGAGGATTTTGCGCAGGGCCGGCGCGAAGAGGAGATCGTCAAAGCCGATGCCGGACTCGCCAGCCGGAAGTTGGATCGCCACGCCCGCGGGGACGGCCTGGCCAGCGTCGGCGGCGCCACAGCACAGTGAAAGGATACTAAGTATAGAGAGGTTGATCATCGAAGCGTGGGTCACCGGTTTTCTCCTTTTTCGATTTTGAAGTGAAATCGATTTCAACTCACGCCTTTGATGAGCAGACCAGCGATGGCCGCGGCCCCGATCACGATCGGCTCCGGCGCCTTTTTTATTTTGGAAAGGACAACGAGCGTGGCGAGCGAGATGATCGCGGTGGGCCAATCGAGGATGGATCGTCGTCCCAGCACGAACGCCGCGCCCGCGATGGCGCCGGCCGCAGCGGCGGTTACTCCGGCCACGAAAGCGCGGATGTGCGCATTTTTCGACCAGCGTCGAAAACTGGGCGCGAGCAAAATCACGACTGCAAACGGCGGTAAAAAAACGCCCGCCGCCGAAATGAGCGCGCCGGAAAGACCGGCCACCAGAAATCCGATGAAGGCGACGGTGATCACCACCGGCCCCGGCGTGATCATCGCTACCGCGACCGCATCGAGAAACTGTCGTTCATTGAGCCAATGAAAATCGTTGACCACGCCGCCGTGCAAGAAGGGCACGATGGCCAGGCCGCTCCCAAAAACGAAGGCGCCGGCCTCGGAGAAATACCAGGCGATGCGCCACAGCTCGTTCGCTGCAGGGCCGTGCAGCCCACTGACGAGCCAAGCTAAAGGCGAGAGCACGATGCTCGCGGTCGCGGAGGGCCGCCACCCTCTGGCGACAAGTTGAATGACGCCGCAGGCCAGGAAGATCCAGAGGATCTCTTTCTCGGTCCAGGCGGTCACCAGCGCGCTCACCGCGAAGAGGGCGAGGAGCACCCGATCTTTTCCGATGGTCATTCGCGCGAGCTTCGTTGCGCTGCGGGCGATGATCGCGATCACTGCCGCGCCGATGCCGTAAAACGCTGCTTGCATCCACGGCAGCCCGCCGAATTTTACATAGAGCGCGGAAAGCGCGAGCACCATCACGAGCGACGGCCCGATGAACGCTGCGGCCACCAGCGTCGTGCCGAGGCGTCCAGCGCGCACCCAACCCAGATACATCGCGAGCTGAGCGGCGAGCGGACCCGGCGATAGCTGCGACAAGGCAAGACCTTCGAGATAATCCGCCTTGGAAACCCAGCGTCGCCGTTCGACGAGATCGCGCTGCATGTAGCCGGCGAGCGCAATCGGACCGCCGAAACCGAACGTGCCCAAGCGCAGAAAATAGACCAGGAACGCGCGCAGCGAGACCGGTTCGGTCGCGCGTTCGGCGGTCATTGTTTGCGCTCTTTGAACGCCGCGCTCACGCGCCTTTGGGCTTTGCTGCCTCTGCCGCCGCCAACTTCGCCGCTGCTGCCGCCGTTTCGTCGCGCATCTTCCGGTCGCGCACGCGATCGATGGCGTCCTGATCACCAAGCCGCTGGTAGTACTCGATGGCTTTGGCGAGCCGCTTCAACTGCTCGCAACAGACAGCGCATTCACGCCAAGCCGAAAGCTGCTCGAAGATTGGCAACGCGCTCGCCGGCTTTCCCGCGCGCAACCAGTTTACCGCCGCGCCCGCCTGCTCGCCGGCGCGTTCTTGCCACTGTGCCGCCTCTTCCCAGGCGCCCTTTTCTTCACACTTCGCTGACTGCGCCTGCGCCAACTCCAACGCTTGCGCATCTAGCCGCCCTTCGAGGAGCCAGCGGTGTGCGCGGTCGGGATGCTTCTCGGCGGCCACGGCCGCGGCGCGCGCATGGTCACCGGCTTTCGCGAGCAGCGCGCCGGCACCGAGCAGATCCTCGTGCCCGATTCGCTTTTGCACTTCCGGCTCAGCCGCGCGCTTGGCGTTTTCGAAATCGCGCACGCGCTTCCACGCCTCGACCGACTTGTCGGCGTTGCCCGCGCGCTCCCATGCTTCGGCGGCGGCGATAAAGTCGCGTCCCTTCTCGGCGAGCTGTGCGGCGTCGGCGTGTTTTCCCAATTCGGTGAGCACCGCAAACGCGAGCTTGCGCTTGTTCTCGCGCACCAGCGTCTTCACGCCTTCGTCACCCATCGCGCCGGCGGCTGCTTTGACAGTGGCCTCGTCACCTTCACGAAGCGCGATTCGCAACAGCGCCGTGTTATCACCGGCTGCTTGGTAAAGCCTTCGTGCTTCGGCCCAAACTTTTTTCTCTTCGAAAAGTTTTGCGGCTTCGAGCGGACGGCCTTCGCGTTCGTGAATCGCCGCTACTTCCTGCCACTCGCCGGCGCTCGCCCACAGCTTTGACGCCGCTTGCGGATCGCCGCCCAAATCCATGGCCCGCGCGGCTTTCGCGTCGTCGCGCAAAAGTTTCCAGCATGTGCTCACCACCGCGAGAAGATGCTTGCGACCTCTTTCTTTGGGGTTTGGAATCGGAGCGACTGACGTGGGGGCTGCGATCTCCGCCGTGTCGGGTTGTGTCGGCGCAGCGGCCTCCGGCGCACCTTCGAGTGCAACCGGCTCCAAATCGGCAAACGTTTTTTCCGCGCCACGTCCCAGCCGCAACAGTGCCGTAAAAAATTTTCCGCGCACCGAGAAGGGCAGGTCGTCGAGCTTCTGCGGCTTGAGCGCGCGCAGCGCATCGATTGCCGGCATCAGGGCTGTCTCTTGCGCTTCGTGATCGCCCGCGGCCAGCGGCTTCTCCACGGCGCTCGCCACTTGTCCGAGTAGATGTTCGGCCGCGGCCGGTGAGAGCCCCGGATTTTCATTCTTGGGATTCGGTTTTTTCCCGCCGCGATCTTTGCCGCCGCGATCTTTCCCGCGCGGATCTTTTCCGTGTGGATCTTTCTTGTTGCGATCGCCGAAGCGAGCACGGGGACCACGGCGTTCAGCGGGACGGGGCGTTTGCGTATCGGGCATGAGGCGGGAAATCCTGCTGATCGGATCGCGTTGCGTCAAGGCCCGCGAATAGATGTATTGCCAATGATATCGAAAGTATTACGCGGACGATTGCGAGAAAACCAGCCGCGGCCGCAAGAGGCGAGCGATGCGCCGCTCCAACTCCACCGGGTCGCACGGCTTGGGGACGTACCCCTGCGCGCCCATCAGCTCGGCTTCCCATTCAAAACCGAAAGCGGAAATAATCAGCACGGGCACCTGCGCGGTGGCCGGGGAATCCCGCAGCTGTTGGAGCATCTGCCGGCCGTTCATCACCGGCATGCGCAAGTCGAGGAGGATCAAGAGCGGCAAGCGCTCGTGCACTTTGGCGATGGCCTCGAGCCCGTTGCTGGCGTTCTGAACCACGTAGCCGCGCATCTCCAGCGCCATCTGCAGAGTCTCGCGGAAATCCGCATCATCATCGACTACTAAAATGTAGTGACCCGCGGGCATGCAGGTAATTTTAGGCACGATGCGTCACCGTGGGAAGCGGCTCTTAAGCGTCGCGTTGACACCTAGACACCAAGCACCTTAACCTCGCGTTTCTTTCTTCGCCGGAGTCACTACATGCGCGCACCCCTTTTCGCTCTCGCCAGTCTCGCGATTTTCTTCGTTACTGGCAGCGTTCGCGCGGATGCGCTCGAGGATTGGCTCGCCAAAAACGAAACCACCTGCGTCGGAAGCACGGACGAAGCGATTGCCGCTCCCGCGATTTACGACGTCGGCGGCTACCACTACGAGGTGCGCGGCTCAGTGGCGTCGGTTACCGCCGCAGCGAAGACCGGCGACAAGGGCGGGCAAATCAAGCTTGGCATCTTGAACGCCATCAAGGATTTGCAACCGGAGACCAAGGAAAACCTCGACCAGTTCGTGGCCCGCTTCAAGGAAGCTGGCGTTTCGGCGATCGTGGTCGACGGTGACACCGCGTTCGAAGAATCGGAGATGGCGGACATCTTCGGCCGTCTCGGCGAAACGAACCTGCCGGTGCTGGCGGTGATCGGCAACTCCGAGTCGCGTGGCGAGTACAACCGCGGTGCGTTGGCTGCTTGGAAGACGCATCACAACGTCCTCAACATGGACTTCGTGCGACGCGTGGATCTGCCGGGCCTGACGCTGGTTTCGCTTCCTGGCTATTACGACAAGCGCTTTCTGCACGACGTGGGCGGCTGCGTTTACAAGCCGGAAGATGCGGAGGCGCTGGTGACGCTGGCCAAGGGCGCTAAGAATCCGGTGGTGCTGGTGTCGCATGGTCCGCCCAAGATGGCCGGCAAGAGCGCGATCGATTTTGCCAGCAATGCGGGAAACATTGGCGACGAGGCGATGACCAAGGCGATCACGCAAGCGAAGATCGCGTTCGGCGTGCATGGCCACGTGTTGGAAGCGGGCGGTCGCGGAACGGATCTGTCGGGCAAGAGCTCGGTCAAGCCGGGCACGTTTGCGAAGACGCTTTTCGTGAATCCCGGTCCGGCGAACTCGCTGCCGTGGAAGATGAATCAGGGCGCGGATTCGCACGGCATGGCGATGGTGTTGACCATCGCGGGAGGCAAGGCGAAGTACGAGCTATTGCGCGCGCCGGATCGGGTGAAGAAGCTTTAGGGCGCCGTCTTCAACGCGCCTGGCAGAATTCCGCCGCGCGCCGCGGCTGGCGCTTCGATTCCCAAAATTTCCGCCAACGTTGGCGCTACCTGCGCGGGATCGACGCGATCGGTATGGCGCCCCGCGCGCACGAACGCCGGTCCCCAGAGTCCGAGCGGGACGTGGTTGTCGTAAGCGTAGCCAGAGTCGTGCGTCGTTCCTTTACCGAGGTCCGCCCAGTAGCCCCAAATCCAGAACGGCGCGGGGGCGATCAAGACGTCTCCCGAGCGGCCTGGGTAGGACGACAAAAATAAGTCGGGCGCGGTTTCCAAATCGCCTTCGGCCACGGCGCGCGCCAGGCCGTGCAGCGTCAACGCGGCTTTGGCGGCGACGCGCTCCACGTCGTCGAGCGCAAGTCCATGTTGTTCGATGAGCTGGTGGCTCAGATAGACGCTCGGGTACTCCGCGCCGTCGATCCAGGCGCCAGTTCCGTATTTCGCATTCAAGGCCGCGGTGATCGTTGCGGTGATTGCTTTGGTGGTGACCCGGCCCGCATCCAGATGGCGCGCCTCGGCGTACTCCGGAATCGGCGCCGCGCCGTGGTCACCGGTGAGCACGGCGACGTAACGATCGCGACCTATCATTTTGTCAAGTTGAGCAAAGAAGGCTGCCAGCTGCCGATCGGTGTCCAGCAGCGCCTCTTCGGCTTCACGGGAGTGATATCCGAAGTGGTGGCCGACATAGTCGTTGGCCGTCAGCGACACGCCGAGCAGATCGGGAAATTCGTCTTGCCCCAGCGACTCGCCGGCGACCGCGGCCAGTGCGGCCGAGAGCAGAACGTCCGAGCCCAACGGCGTGGCGAACAGGGCGGTGTAGAAGGCCTCGCCATCGCCGGCGACAGGATGGGGAAATTTCACCCCGAGCCCGTGCGCGCCGTCTTCCCACGCGGCATCGTCGTCGGTAGCGCTGGCATATTCCGCCTCGTGGAGCTGCGCGGTCCATTTCTTTCCGTGAAAAGTGTCGGCCACTTTTTTGGCGTTGAAAGCCTCGGCCCAAGCGGGAAGTTTCGCGCGGTACCAGGTGGAGGTGGTGAGTGCGCCACCGCGATCCGAAATCCAATAAGCACCGCCCGCATGCCCCGCGAGCAGAATGGCCGAGCGTGACTTGTAAGCGATGGTGACCACTTTCGATCGCCCGGCGCTGGCCAGCCCGAGTTCGTCGCCCAGCGTGTCGACCAGCAACGTCCGCGGCGACGTGTCCTCGAGCGTTTCTACTTTGTTTCTACCGAGCGCCGGATGGGCATCGTCGTGGAGAATGGAAATGGGTTGCTCGTGCGTCCGGTCCCAAATGATGTTGTCGACGATGCCGGTGTCATTCGGATAGGCGCCGGTCGAGACAACGGCGTGCCCCGGCGCCGTGGCCGTGTCGAGATAGCGGTAGCGCGCGTCGGCGTAGAACGCGCCTTCGTCGAGGAAGCGGGTAAATCCACCGGTGGCCAGATGCGGTCGCAGCCGGGTCAGGAGTTGGGCGCTGAACTGATCGATGACCATCACCACCGCGAGACGAGGCCTGGCCACGCTGTGCGCTGGGTGGGTCGACGCCGGCGCCGCGAAGAGAAGGGTGCAAAGAAGAAGCAGCATGGGTGGCGCAGCCTAACTCGCGCGGGGCGGCGGTTCAAACCGTTCTCCCTCCCAGTGAAGGTGGAGGGGAATAAGCGGCACGGACAAGCATGCTCCAGGTGGCGCGAGCGTGCACCACATGACTCTGTCGGCGTCTCGACAAATCTAGAAAAATTGAGTGCGTGGAGCCCGCAAGATGACTTGGCCTATGTTTTGTATAGGGCTAGAGAACTTCGCACGAAAACTTGTTGGAGCCCCCACTTTGGAGAAGCCATGCGGACTCGCCTAACGTTTCTTTTGGTTGTTACCGCCGCAGTCGGGGCTTGCAACTGCGGCAAGAGCGGCGGTTCGCTGAGCCGAACGCAGGCGCGCGTGGCGCTTTCTCCGACGGCGATTGCGTTCGGGGACGTGGTGGTCGGTGACCAGAAACAAATCGACTTGCAGGTCACGAATATCGGCGTCGACGCGCTGCATGTTCTTTCGATCAGTAACTCAGCAGGGTTTCCGGCCGCGTTCCTCTACTCGCCCGATCAGCAGCTGACCGTCGAGCCGGGACACAACGGCTTCATTCACGTTTTTTTCCGGCCGTCCCAAGAGGGAAAAATCTCCGGCGAATTTACGCTCAACACCGATTCCACCGATGACCCGGCGGTGACGGTTCCCGTCGAGGGAACGGGTGTCACCGCCAAGCTGAGCGCCTCGCCCACGCAGCTCGATTTTGGGAGCGTGCTCATCGGCGACAGTGTCACGCAGCCGATGTCGTTCCAAAATACCGGCACCGCCACGTTGGCGCTGACGGTCGATGATCTCAGTGGCGATGATGCCGCGCTCTTTCATGCGGCGGTATCGTCGTCCGACGGAAAAAACATTTCGCTGGCACCGAACAAAGCGGTGCAGATCTTGGTGACGTTCACGCCTACGGCGCGTGGTTCGGCGCAGGCCACGCTCTCCGCGCGCGCTTGCCCGACCTGTACGCCGGTGGCGGTTCCGCTCTCTGGAAATGGCATCGACTCGGCGCTGGTCGTCACGCCCAATCCCATCGATGTGGGTGCCGTCGAGCTCGACGCTGGGCCCAAGACCATCGACGCGGTGGTGCAGAATATCAGCAGTCGCACCATCACAGTGAAGTCGTTTGCGCTGGACCCGTCGGTGACCGTGTTTGGGCTGGGCGCGCTGGCCGATGCGCTTCCGTTCCAGATGGTGCCCGGCGCGAAAGAGACGCTGCACGTGACGTTCCATCCGACGCAGCAGCACCCCTACAATTCTACGCTCACCATCACCAGCGACGATCCGCGCGCGCCGCGGCTGGTGGTTCCGGTGACTGGTTTGGGCGGTGGACCGTCGGCCAAGGTGATTCCCGGCTCGATCGATTTTGGAACGGCCGCGGTTGGATTTCCGGTGACCCGCTCGGTGACCATCGCCAACGTCGGTCCGCCAGCGGGCGTCTCGGCGGCGAATCTCATCGTGTCGAGCGCGACGATTTCGGGTTCCAACGCGGCCGCCTTTGCCGTGCAGCTGCCATCTGGTGTGACCTTTCCTGTCACGCTTCAACCGGGGCAGGGACTTTCGCTCTCCGTGAAATACCAGCCGACAGTGGCTTCCTCGAGCGATCTGGGAACGCTGACGTTGGCCACGAACGATGCCAAAAATCTAACCGTGCCGGTGTCGCTCAAAGGCGCGGCGCGGGCGGTCGCGCCATGCACGTACACCTTCGCGCCCTCTTCGGGATTGCAGTTTGGAGTCGTCGCGCCCGGTGCAAGCCAGGCGCAGTCGGTCATTCTGTCGAACGTGGGAACCGATGTCTGCGTGATCGGCGACCTCGATCTCTCGAGCGATTCTTCCGCTTCGTTCCGTTTGAAAAATGGTCCGCTCTCGGGCGTGGTGATCGCGGCTGGCGCGCGCCAGATCGTGGAGGTCGACTTCGCGCCGCTCAGCTCGGCCAGCTCCGGCAGCACGCTGACGGGATCGCTTGCGCTTTCCATCAGTGCGTCATCGCCGAAGGACAAGGCCTCGCTCCCGCTCACAGGAACGGTCGGTGAATCGTGTCTCATCGTGACGCCCGCGGCCATCGATTTTGGCAAGGCCCCTCCGGGTTGCACGACGCTGGATCGCATTTTGACGCTGAACAATATTTGTCAGAATCCGGTGAAGTTGATCTCCGTGAAGTTGGCGGGTGCGGACAGCAAGGACTTCTTCATCTCGCCGCCGCCGGCCAACACGGTGATCGCCTCGGGCGCCAAGGCGCAGGTCAAGGTGCGATTCAAACCGCTCTCCACCATCGAGGAACACGCCGCGGTCAATCTCGTGACCGACGAGACCGCGCTGTCAGGCACGCCGCTGGTGACGCCGCTCTCCGGAACTGGCGCGGGTAATGGCGACGCCGAGGACGATTTCGTGCAGTCCAACATTCCCGAGGCCGACATTTTGTGGGTGATCGACAGCTCGGGATCGATGGGCGACAAGCAGCAGATCCTGCACGACAACTTCGCGTCGTTCATGAAGTTCGCCGTGACGCAGAAGATCGACTACCACATCGCGTCCATCGATACCTCGTCGACGGAGTGGGGCACCAACACGCACGGGCAGATCTACCCGCTGCCGCCCTCGACCGCGTCGCGCATCGTCACGCCCAACACGCAGCCGGATCCGATTACCGTCGCGACCAAAAACGTGATGGTGGGCATGGATGCGGGCGGAGAGTCGCCATTTCAGTCGGCCTACGAGGCGCTCACCTCGCCTACACTCAATGGCGCGAACGCCGGGTTCCTGCGGCCGGAGGCGTTTCTCTCGATCATCATGGTTGGCGACGAAGACGATCAGTCGGGCCAGCACAGCGCGAACTTCTACATCAACTTTTTCCAGAATCTGAAGGGCGCGGGTAACCAGCAGCTCATCTCGATTTCCAACATCACTGGTGGCGATCAAGGCTGCTCGGGCAACAACATCAACGCCTCCTCGGCGCCGCTCTTTCAGCAGCTCACGCGCGCAACGGGCGGCGTTCACGAGGACATCTGCACCGTCGATTGGGCGCGGGCGCTGCAACGGATTTCGTTGGCTGCGTTCGGCGGCGTGAAGACGTCGTTCGCGTTGACGGGCGTGCCGGATCCGTCGACGATTACGGTGAAGGTGGATGGTGCGGACGCCGCCGGTCTGTGGACCTACGACGGCGTGCAGAACAGCATTTCGTTTGACCCGGTGGCGGTGCCTCCTGCGGGTTCGCACGTGATCGTCAAATACACGGTGGCCTGCCAATGAAAATCATCGTCGCGTCGCTTCTCTTCTCGTCGCTCGCGCTCGCCGCCGGCGACGTCAAACCCACGCAAATCGCGGCACCGTCGCTGGTGATCGTGGGAATGCCATTCGATTTCTCCGTTGTCGTGCAAAACGGCGGCGACAAGGACGAGGGACCGTTTTCGGTGGGCATCTACCTCAACACCGACAAAACGGTTTCGCTGTTCGGCAAGAAGCTCGGACAGCTCGACGGTGTGACGGTGGCCGCCGGACAGTCCACGACGCTCAAGATCAGCATCACTGTTCCAGCGGGCGTGGCCACTGGCAAATACACGCTGGGCGCCATCGTAGATCCATTGAATGTATTGCATGAGCCGCTGCGCACCGACAAGACGTTGGGAACGCCGGTCAATGTTCAAGTCCCACTGCCGGATTTCGTGGCCCGGTTGGTGGACGCGCCGGAGCAGGGCAACGCTGGCGAGGCGTTGCTGGTGCACCGCGTAATCGAAAACATCGGGAACCTTCCCGGCGCTGCGAACTATGGCATCTATTTGTCGAGCAACTCCACGCTCTCCAAGAATGATCTTCTGATCGGTTCGGGTACCGCGACGATCGCCGCCGGCGCGGGCGACGATGCGGTGGACACCGTGACCCTTCCGCAGGATCTGGCGCCGGGGACCTACAACGTTGGGTTGCAAATCAATGTGGACGGAAGCGTCAACGAGTTGGTCTCCACCAACAACACGGTGCTGGGTGGCAAGGTCACCGTCGGCGCGGCCACGCTTTCGCTCCAGACAGCCGCGGTGCCTGAAGCAATAGTTGGGATCCCATACATCTATTCATTATCGGCAACCGGCGGCGAGTCGACGTATGTGTGGAGCAGGAAGGGCGACTTGCCCGCGGGGATGTCGCTTTCGGAGGACGGCGTGCTGTCGGGAACGCCCACGGTCGCGGCGGCCACCACGCCGATGTTTCGTGTAACGAGCGGAACGCACACCGCGTCGCGCGTGCTGGTGGTGAACGCCGTGGCGGCGACGGTACCGCTAGCGGTCTACACGGCCAGTGTGCCGGCTGCTCCGTTGGGAGCGGTTTATTCGGTCCAACTGGTGGTGGTTGGGGGAAGTGCGCCCTTCGGATGGAAAGTCTCCGCCGGTGATTTGCCGCCAGGCATTACGCTGGCAACGACCGGTCTCTTGCAGGGCGTGGCGTCGGCAATGGGCGCCTACGGTTTCACCGTGCGCGTGGTCGATGCGACCGGCGTCGCGGCCACCAAGGATCTGGTGCTGCCGTCGGTGGAAGCGGGTGGCCTCAGCATTCAGACGCCGATTCTCGAGGATGCCGTCGTGGGAACCGCTTATGCCGCGACGTTGCGTGCCGTAGGTGGCGCCGCGCCCTACAGCTGGAACGTGGCCGCTGGACAACTTCCGCCGGGACTCTCGCTCAAAGCGACTTCCGTGGGTGGTGAGCAGGTGGCTGGTCGGCCGACGCAAGCGGGTCTGTTTGCGGTGCAGATCGCCGCACAAGATTCCAACGGCGCGGTGGATTCGAACACGTACCTCTTGCGGGTGGTGCCGGCGTCGCTGGCCATCACCACGACGGTGCTTCCCGCCGCGGCGCCCGGCGTTGCTTACGATGCGCAACTCGCTTCCGCTTCAGCCACCGCTAAGTGGAGTATACTTAATGGAGTCCTGCCAAACGGGCTCAAGCTCAACGGCGATTTCGGAACGATTTCCGGAATGGTCGACCCCGCGGCGCGTGGCGGCCTCTACGGATTGCTCGTGCGCGCTGAAGATGCCGCGGGTGGAATTGGCTACGCGGGGCTGACCATCGATGTGGTGCTGCCAACGGTGACGCCCGTGGCAGCGAAGAAGCAGGGCTGCGCGAGTGCCGGTGGCGCTGGGTTGCTCGCGCTGATGGCGGTTCTTTTTCTTCGCCGGCGCCGGGCCGTGGTTGCCGCGGCCGTGCTGCTCGTCGGCGCGGCGGGTGCGCAAGCGGGATCGCTCGGTTACGGCGAGGCCATCGCGCCCAAGCCCTTCGCGGCACTGACACTTGGGAACAACGACGCGCTCAGTTTCGTGGGAACGGAAGACAACGGCGTGGTGACGGTGAATCTGCCATTCGGATTTCAGTACTACAGCGCGTCGTTTTCGCAGCTCAACGTCGGCGTGAACGGCGCGGCGAGCTTTACGGCGACGACCATTCCAGCAACCCCTGCGAAGGGTTCGCTGCCAGCGGCGTCGCTCACCGCGAATCTGCTCGCGCCCTGGTACGACGACCTCTATATGTGCCCTGGTGGAACGAAGTTTGAGTCTTCGGCAAACGGCAAGCCGTCCATTATCGCCATGCAGACGTTGGGTGTGAGTCCCGATCGCGTGGTGGTGATCGAGTGGCGCAACATGCAGCACAACGCCTTTTTCTCCAGCTGCGAGCGGGAGGATGCCGCTTTCAACTTTCAACTTCGGTTGCACGAGACCTCGAACGTGGTGGAGTTTGACTACGGCCCCGCAGCGCCGGCGACCTCGACGTTCTGGGCCACGGCCTCCAGCGCCATCATTGGTTTGCAGAATGATGACGGCACGCGCGGCGGCTTCGTTCCCTGCCAGTCAGCCCGGTGTGTCTTTGCGGACTTTCAGCCCGACACCAGCGTGACCTTCACGCCAGGCGTGGACTGGGCCATCGCTTCGATCACGGCGCCTTCATCGCTGCGGCGCGGTGAGATACTCAATGTATCAACGCATCTTTCGAATACCGGCACCGCGGACGCGCCGGCCACCGTCTTGCATTACCGCGCGCTTCCGCTTTCAGGAACCGCGGTGACGCTTGGGGATGTGGCCATTCCGGCGTTGGCGATTGGAAGTTCCTTCGACGCCTCGTTTGCGGGGCCTTGGCCGTCGTCGCTGGGCGTTGGCGATTACACCATCGTGGCCGCGTTTGACGGGGCGGCGGTGGACATCGATGTGAATCCCGCGGACGATGTCATGGCTGCTTCCAATCGGCTTTTGGTCGAGGCGGCGGCCGGTACCTACACGTGCGCCGCGGTCACGCCGGATTCCGCAACGGTTCCGGTGGATGGTGCCGTTGGCGTCACGTTCACGGTGAGCGCATCACAGGATGCCGATGTTCCGTGGGCCCTGATATTATCGCCGCTCTCGACGGTGACGGCGGCGGATCTCGTGTTGCAGACCGGCACCGTGCACGTTGCGGCGGGTGGTACCGAGACCGTCAGCGCGCAAGGCAAGCTCAAGGGCGTGCGGCCGGGCAGCTACACCGTG